>NZ_ATUS01000003.1 GCF_000420325.1 Spongiibacter tropicus DSM 19543
AAGGGGTATCCATTTAGCTCCACCTCTCATTTATTCCTCCTTAGCCTTCCTCACAACGACGTTCTCGTAAGTCACCGGTTCAGTTGCAACAGCCTGCTGCAACAATCGGTAAAACAACATCCCTCGCGATCTTGAAGAACGGCGATTAAATCGGAACACGAACTCATCAAGGTAAGCGTCAAGTTGTTCGGGCCGAACAGCCCCATGATGGGTGCCAAGTAGCCAGCGTTTAATCAGTGAAGCGACACGGTGTACGCCCGGCATTGAGGTATGTGCAGGCGTTTCCGAACCCAGCATGACTTTTCGATCATGCTGGTAACCGAGCTCATGTAGCTTCACATACATACCCGCGCCATCGGTGCGGACATGGCTGCCGGTTTCTATTGAGTTCTGGATAAAGGGCAGGACATTACCCTTCGTGTCATCATCAATGCGACGCAAGCGAATCCGACCGAAGCCTTGGGGCTCCTTTATCTCCACCGCAAGAATGATAAGTACGCGCTGTGTATGGCTTTTCCGCTTGCTTCTATCCCCCGGCCGGCCATCAGTCATATCCAGATAGGTCTCATCGACCTCGACCAAACCGTGCAGTTTTTCTCTACCCGGCCTGATCATCGCCCGGCGATACCGATGCAGAATCATCCAGGCTGTCTGGTAGCTTCCCAAGCCTAATACCCGCTGCAAGCCAAGCGCGCTTACACCTTGCTTCTGATTGGTCAGATACCATGCTGCCGCCAGCCACACTCGGAGTGGTGTTCTCGTCTTGCTAAAAATCGTACCGGCAGTAACAGAGCTTTGATAACGACAGTGGCGACAAATCAATCGACCGCGATTCGCTCTATGCGGCTTCCCCGCCAGGGCACAGGATGGACACACGAAGCCTTCTGGCCAACGGAGTTTTTCGAGATAAGCAAGACAGGCATCCTCAGTGGAAAACCAGTCCAGGAATGCATTCCAATTTTGGGGGTAGTCTTTGCCGGCAATCGGGGATAAAGTATGGATATCCATCCAGTAGTTATACGCTATGTGGAGCTAAATGGATACCCCTTATAGATAACCAGTATTCAACAATAAAACAGCCCAATGCAAATACGCTCAGGAGGAGCCGCCATGCATCAAGACCCCGCCACCGTCTCAGCCAGAATCAACGCCGCCATGCGCCAAACCCGCAACATCAGCGAACTGGTCGGCCTCTGCAAAGGCATTTTTGCCGACGGCACACTATCTTGAGCGCGCGCCCAGAACGCCCAACCGAGAGCACAAACCGTAGTATGCATTTCAGACCAATGAGACATAGTTCGCGGCCGATTCGCTGATTGATTTGAATCTGGGGATAGCATGAACATTTGCTTATTGGACTGGATTGAGCTGAGAATAGGTAAAGATCCATACAGCATCCCTAGAAGAGGGGGCATCATGGCCAGATACGACAAAACAACCTACACACTAAGAATTCTAGGCTGCACACCGGAAACACTCCCCATGTCGCAGCTGGCAAAATATTTGTCCGAGCTTTCGAATCTGCTGGAAGGGCTAGAGAACGTTCATTTTGAATCCGTTACACCAGGTAGCGCGTGCCTCAACTTTGCCGTGGAAGGCGATTCGAAGTCAAAGGCAAGAGCTCGCTTGGTAAGCGTGGCATCAGACCCGAAAAGCACAACCAAGAGCAATATTAGAAAGCTACTTCGCAACAATGGCCACTCAGGCGCCAAGCTGTACCAAGGCAAAATGCCAGTATGGTCTGTGCACCGGGAATTCAATCGGAAAAACCAAGTAACGGTTAAGAAGACAGACAAAATTCAGGGACGTCTTTTTGACCTTGGAGGGAAGCAGGAGCGCGTCCGCGCGCTCATACAAGGCGCGGACTCCCGAGCCTATAAATGCCATTTGAATATACAACTGGCCGAAAAGCTCAAGCCCTATTTATGGACAAATATTCAAGTGACTGGTGATGCCGAATGGAGCAAGGACGCCATGAGAAACGAGTGGATACTGACAAATTTTGTCATAAAAGACTTCACGCCGCTATCGAGTGAGTCGCTGAGGGATATATTCAGCGAGCTTTCGCAGTTACCTTCCCAATGGACTGGCGACAGCGACCCCCATGGGGACATACTAAAAGCGAGACACTAATGCGCATCGCTTTAGACACAAATGTCGTTCTTGTCCTGCTAGGGGAAAAGGATAAGCCATTGCGCGACCCTGACACAGGGCGAGAAGTAGAGCGACTGACTGACCGAATGCAACGAATGCTTGATTATCTCCAAGCAGCCAGAGGAACCCTAATTATCCCGACACCCGTTCTGGCTGAAGCCTTTATGAAGTATTCCCCAGAAGCCCGCCAGATAATCGAAACCAGACTGCAATCGTCAGCCAACATCGAAATAGTAGATTTTGACGCAATCGCAGCCCACGAGTGCGCAGACCTACTTTCAGAGGCAGAGGTAAAGGCGATCCTTAGTGACCCAGATGACAACCAAACCAAGGCGAAGCTTAAGTTCGACCGTCAGATTTTAGCAATCTGTAAGGCGCGGAATTGTGCTGAAATAATAAGTCACGACAAACAGCTACTCACCAAGGCTCGATCGATGGGAATCATCGCAAAGAGCCTCTCGGATTTTGAACCTGTTCCTGAACAACAAGGGCTATGGAGCTCCGGATAGGTAACAAAGCGAAACCAAAAAGCCGCCCACTGAGGCGGCTTTTTTGTGCCCGCAAAAACCCTCCACGACCACCCCTCCAAAAATATTAGCGTTTTACTATTGACAATCAAATTAGCAAAACACTAATATCACCAACAGCAAAACACTATTGGCAACGCACCCCTGGCAGATGGGGCGCACCGGCAGCCGATGCAGAGTCGCGCCTCCTTTGCGGCGTTTTAACGGTCGGCCCAGCCAATAATCTGCAAGCCGGGAATTACGGTAATCCATAGCCGGTAGCCCCGCCGGTGGCGAGAAAGGGGCCAACCTTACGGAGGAGATGGCAATGCAACAGGCACAACCCCAACACGAACACCTGCGCGCCAAGCCCGGCCTGCTGGGCCAGCGCGAAGCTGAAGCATTGGTGTTGATCAATCTGGGGCACGGCACCAAAAGCGCCGCCCGCGCAATGGGCATTTCGCCGGCCACCGTAAAAGCCCACCTCGACCGGGCACGCCAAAAGCTCAACGCCCGCACCGTGGCGCAGGCCGTGGGCATGGCGTGGGAGCTGGGAATCATCACCAGCAAACACCTGGTATTGGCCGCCCTTATTGTCACCTCGACCACCAGCGGCATGAGCGACACAGGCGACCTGCGCACCCACGGCCGCATTGCCCGCACCGTGCGCGGCGGGCGCCGCCGCGAAACCGAGCTGGCCTTTCTGCCACCGATTATCGACCCCGAAAACACCCCTGCCCCGCTGCCCACCGCGCGGCAGTTTTTCGGGGCACTCATTGGCCGCGAGGCAGCGTAGCCGTGAATGCCCAGCGCATTATCAACGCCGCCCGCGCCGGAATACTCGCCGCCGGACTGGAAATGTCATCGGTGACCAACGGCCCGCTCACCACCGTGGGCGTGCGCGGCAAAACACGCTACCAGTTTTTTACCGGCCGCCCGCTGGCGTGCTGGACACAGGCCTACGAATACGCCACCGGCAACCCGTGGCCGCAACTGCTGAAACAGTGGAGACAATCATGAGCCAGCCCCTGCCCCTGCCGCAGCAACGCCGCGGTGAACTCATCACCCTTACCGGCACCGCCAAAGAGATTGAGCAGCAACTGGCGCTAATGGAGTGCAACTGCCAACTGGTCAGCGCCATTTACACGCGCAAAAACGGGCAGCACACCACCAAGGTATACGCCGAGGTAATGCAGTGACGCCCGACGAGCTGACCCAAACCCTCAGCACGCTGCGCCAGCAGGTGCGCAGCCTGACGCGCATTGTTACCCGGCTGAACAACGAGCAGTTGCGGCAAGACCGCCGCATAGAAGCCGTAAACCGTCGGCTGTCGCGCAACAGCAACAGCCGCAACGAACTCAGCGCCGTGCGCCAGCAAGTCGCCACGCTGAGCGAAACCGTCGAATTAT
The DNA here is from genome assembly GCF_000420325.1 of Spongiibacter tropicus DSM 19543. NCBI lineage: Bacteria > Pseudomonadati > Pseudomonadota > Gammaproteobacteria > Cellvibrionales > Spongiibacteraceae > Spongiibacter > Spongiibacter tropicus. The sequence continues at coordinate 4,070 of NZ_ATUS01000003.1, forward strand.
TTTGCGACCAACACGTCGAGGCCCAAAGCCATGACATCACTGCCAACACTACAAAACGTCTGTGAGCAATACGGCCTGCGTTACCGGGCCGTGTGGAATCGCTTAAAGAAACTGGGCTACCTGCGCAGCAACGACCAGTACGACGGCATGCTGCCCGACTACCGCAACAACGCCACGGCAGACCAGTTCAGATCGTTCAACCGGCAGTACTACGTGCCCTCGCCCACGGGTCGCATACCCAAATGGCGCAGCGTCATTACCTGCACCCCAAAAGGCACAGAGGTCGTGCTGCGCACCTGCGGCGACCTCACCCAACAACAGGAGCAACGCGCATGAGCGCAGCACTTAAACCCCACCCGCTGGCGCCCTATGCCGAGCAAATTAAACGCTCGGTCGAGCACTTCATGCCGCGCCTCGACTGGCGCTACGTGGCCGCGCAAATGCAGCAAGAAAGCGCCTTTAACCCGCAGGCCGTCAGCCACGCTGGCGCGCAGGGCCTGATGCAAATCATGCCCGCCACCTGGGAAGAATGCGTGCGCGAACTCAAAGCAGGCAGCATGGACCCATTCAACCCCGCCGACAGCATTTGCGTGGGCGTGTACTACCTGCGCGAGCAATACAACCTGTGGTCGTGGCCCCGACCCGAGGCCGACCGCCTCTGCCTTGCCCTTGCCAGCTACAACGCAGGCGCAGGCCACCTGCTCAACGCACAGCGCGTCGCCAACAATGCCAGCGACTACGCCAGCATCATCGCCGCCCTGCCACGCATAACCGGCATCCACGCGCAGGAAACCACGCTCTACGTGCAACTTATCCTGCGCAACTACGCGCGCCTTGTTACCGAAGGCTGGCAGCCATGAGCAAACAGGCCCGCCAACCCATGCAAGACCGCGAAGCCGCCGTGCTGCGCACCGTAGGCCGAAACCCGCGCTGCGACGTGAACCACATCGCCATCGCCACCGGCCTGGGCAAAGGCTACGCCACCCACATCTGCCAAAAACTGGTGAGCGAAAGCCGCCTCACCATCAAAGAGTGCCCCCAAAGCGGCCAGCACCTCTACTCACTACCCCCAACCCAAGGCGCCCGGCGCATCGCCAACGCCGCCTGGGTGTAAGCAAGGAGAGCGATATGCAATTTGCGACACTTGATACATGGCAGCACCTGAAATCAGAGGCACTCACCGAGAGCAATCCATTGCTGGATTGCCCCCTGTGCGGCGGCGAAGGCTATTTCTGCGAAGAATGCGCTCACGATGCGCCAGATGACGAATGCGAACATGACGACGCAGAGCCCTGCGAAGAGTGCAGCGGCGAAGGCCAACTGCACTACAACGATATCAACGAAGGCGTATGGCTCCTCGCCGGCCACTTTAGCTGGCAGCAATACTTCCGGGAACTCATTCAAACAGCCCGCGACGTGACCGAATTCTACGCGCTCGACTTTCTCGGCATTGCCGGGCAAGCCATTAAAGCCAGCCAGCGCGCACAACACTAACCACGAGGCCACCATGAAACCCATCACCACACTACTTATCGGCATCGTCGCCCTGCTCGCCACTGGCGTTGCCAATGCGCGCGGCAGCAGCTCATTCGTTGTGCCAACCGCCACCGCCATAGCCATGACGGCGGCCATCAACGCCAACGCCAGCGAAAAAGCCGCCAAGGCCAGCAACGACCCGCTGGTGGTCATCTGCACCGCCGCGCAAATCGAACAAGCCTACCAATGGCAGCGCCGCTGCGAAGCCGACACCACCATAAGTTGCGCGTATTGCCCAATCATCTCCTACCATAAGTACTGCACCTCAGCGACGAGGGCAGACACAGCAGGGCTTAACCCCGTTAAGCCGCACTACCAAAACGTGTTTTTCTCAACCAACGGAAGGTAAATACCATGCTCATACTCACCCGAAGAATTGGCGAAACCCTCATGGTCGGCGACGACATCACCGTCACCGTGCTAGGCGTCAAAGGTAACCAAGTACGCCTGGGCGTTAACGCACCCAAGCACGTTGCCGTGCACCGCGAGGAGATCTACGCCCGCATCCAAACCGAAACCCAAGAGGACAGCAACGAGTGATCGTCGCGGCCAGCCTCACAGCCCTTGTCTGGCTCTTCGCCTGGCAAGCCTGTCGGCTGGCCGCCACCACCGATCGCGCGCTGGAGAACGAGCAGTGAAGCCTATAGCAGTCTTTCGCGGTACCACCAAAGACGACGGCAAATTCGTCGGCCCCATCCAGCACCCGGGTAAGCGCCGGTACCGGTACCGCGTAGACCTTTGGATAAAAACCGGCAACAGCGCCCTGCTGCGCGACGAAATCAGCACCAAAGAGCCCGTGCGCCTAAACGACCTGCTCCAACACCAAGTGCTACCCAACATCGACAGCCTCATTGCCGAAGCCGACCAAGAAGGCGGCACCCAGCAATACGGCTTTGAAATTTATAAGTGGGGTTAAAATGAGCCGCCTCGTGCCTGCCAGCAAATGGATAAACGAAACCTTTGAAGCCGGCGTATCCACCAAAACCGTCTACAACTGGGTAGCCAATCGCGTCATACCTGGCGTCATCCTCGACGGCAGACCCTTTGTGGACGCCGACAAAGCCGCCGTACTGCTGGATACCCACACCATCATCACCGCACCCAGCGTCACACCCGTCGACGGCGGCAACGCCACCGTTGCACAGCTGGTGCAGGGCGGGCTAACCCAATGACCCACTGCAACCGCATACGATGCAGCGCCGAAACCTACCACCAAGCCCTTGGCGACGCCTTGAAAAACACGCACGGCACAGATGACGGCTCGTGGAATAAAGATTTTAAGGCATCGCTAATTCAGCGCGGCCTATGGCTCACCACCCAGCCACCGGCGCGCAGCACCGCCCTGTACCCCAACGGAATGCCCAACCTAGCACCCCGTTGCTATGGCGCAAGAAACGGCTGGCCGAGAATCACCTACATCGTATGGATGGTGGATGCCAGCAAAGAGTCGCCACCAGCCTGGGCAACAGCAACGCGAATAGCCTGCGCTGTCGGACTACTTGCAGCAGTGATAACTCACATGATGGCTGCGTAACCCGTTGTTCTAGCGCACCGCACAGGCTTAAAGACGAGAATTTGACAATGACAAACAACAGACACTATGCTTGCCTCGTTACTGCAAAATCAGTAACCGGGTTTGGCGACCCGGAATTACAAGGCGGACACCCCGCCCATCGAGCGGGTTTTTTGTGTCTGCAATATGGCAAGTCCTGTAATGGGCGGGCCATACGGGAGGCCTTCGGGCCTGCCGGTTCCCTTGTAGCCGGTTCGCCAACCTGTATGGTTCCGTCCACCCTTTTGGCGAGGGGTGCGCGGAAAATCAAACCGCATACAAGGACTTACATCATGCCTATATCAATCCCCAATTTCGCCCTGTGCGAAGCCACCGGCAAATACCAAGCCCGCCGCGCCCTCACTGAAGACCAGATCATCAAAGCCGCCAAGCGGCTGCTGGATGGCCGTGTTTGCCGAGGCGCAACCATTACCAGCTCGGCAATGGTCAAGGACTACTTAACAGCGCAATTTGCCAAATACCCCAGCGAGGCATTTATCTGCCTGTTTCTCGACAGTCAGCACCGCCTGCTAAAAAGCGAAGTGATGTTCACTGGCACCATCGACAGCGCAGCGGTTTACCCCCGCGAAGTCGTTCGGCGCTGCCTGGAGCTGAACGCCGCCGCCGTAATATTTGCCCACAACCACCCGAGCGGCACCACCAAGCCCAGCTTTGCCGACAAGCGCATTACCCAGCGCCTGAAAGAAGCCCTCGCCTTAATCGACGCCCGCGCCCTAGACCACATCATTGTGGGCGCAGGTAAAACCCTCAGCTTTGCCGATGCCGGACTGATATAGGAGCCACAACCATGAGCAATGTAATTCAATTCCCCGTAATCGCTGGCGTCGAAATCACCACCGATGCCGAAGGCCGCTTTAATTTGAACGCGCTTCACCGCGCCAGCGGCGAAGGTGACCACAAAAAACCGAGCAAATGGCTAAGGACAGAAATGGCCTTAGAGCTGGCGAAAGAGTTAGAAGGCCAGATCAGCCCTTCTAAACCAACCAGCACAATCAAGGGCCGCGGAATTACCGGCACATTCGCCCACGAGCTGCTCGCGGTTAGCTACGCGGGCTGGATTAGCCCAGCCTTTCAATTGCGGGTTAACCAGACCTTCATTGACTACCGCGCCGGAAAGCTCCAGCAACCTGCCATACCCCAAAGCCTGCCCGAAGCCCTGCGACTCGCCGCAGAGCTGGCGGAAGCCAACGAGGCGATGAAGCCCAAGGTTGAAGCATACGACCGAATTGCCACCAGCGATGGCGGAATCTGCATTACCAATGCCGCCAAAGACCTACAAATGCGTCCGAAAGACCTGTTTGCATGGCTCAGCAGCCACCAATGGATATACCGGCGAGCAGGTGGAAGCGGCTGGATAGCCTACCAAGACAAGCTGCAAACCGGCTATCTGGAGCACAAAGTCACGGTGGTGTACCGAAATGACGGCAGCGAAAAGACCACCGAGCAGGTGCTGGTCACCCCCAAGGGGCTGGCAAAGCTCGCCAGCAAGATTGAGCGGCAGACTGCTGCTTGAGACTACGCGCACCTGCCAAGGTGGGTGCGCGGCTATAACCCATGGATTTGCGGCCCGCGATTAATTAAACAGGAATTATGGCTATGACAGACTTAAACAAACAAACAGAAATAGCAGCAAGATCAGATGTTAGCGGGTCGCGCCAAGAGCCAGTTGTTATGGTGCCGTACTTGAAAAACCGAGCTGACGCTGTTGACGGGCATTACTGCATTGCACGATTACACCCGCGAGGATACCACGAATTTTGGAATGAGAAACAGAAGGAGTGGTGCAGTGCTGGGTCGGTGTTTGAATTGGGCAAGGCACCATAACCCTTGGTTTACGGGCTTGCGATAGCCCGCACTGGAGACATTGAAAATGAGCGAACACACCGAAACCGAAACACGCGCCGAGGCCAGCAAGTCCGCCGTAGAACCTGTTGTTAGTAGGCCAACTGCGTGGTGGACGGTAGAGCTGAATTGTGATTGCCCCGACTGCAAAGCGCACGTTGACCTGCTCGACTACCCTGATTTCTGGGATGGCAGGCAATTGGATATACCGGAGCACGACACCGAGCGTAGTACGGCAACAGAAGTGGTATGCCCGGAATGCGGCCATGATTTCGAAGTTGATTTGGCCTACTAACCCATGCGGTAAGTGGCGCACGCCTTTTGTGCGTCCCGCCCGAAGGGCATACTTGACCGACTTGTTATAAATGCGGAGAACGCCATGACCACGCTAGAAAAAATTTGGATCAACACTATCGAAGAGCGCCACGAATTGCGCATCGACTGGAGCAATGACCGACATCATGCGATACAACTCCAAGGGCTTGATGCTGAGAGCGTGGAAAAAGGATTGCTCGAAGCGAGCCTGCTAGTACAGAAAGAACGGTACGGCGAGCATTTATAACACACGCTATCAACCCAACAGGCTTATATTTCCGGAGGACACAGGAAAATGAAGACCAAGGAAGCTGCAGAGCAATTGCGCAATACCTGCCGGTTTAAACACCTGAGCCTGCAGACCGAAAAAGCCTACCTGCATTGGTACTGGCGTTACGCCCATTTTGCCGCCACCCGGATAGATGCCGACCGCGAAACCAAGGTGCGCGGCTTTTTAACCCACCTCGCCCGCGATCGCCAGGTATCACCCAGCACCCAAGCGCAAGCCCTTAACGCCATCGCATTCTTTTACAAACACGTGGTGAGCGAGCCCCTGGGCGACATTGGCGACTTTGCCCGGCCTCGCAAAAAACAGTACCTGCCGACCGTGCTAAGCAAAGAAGAAATGGCCGCCCTGCTATTTCAGCTGCCCGGCGTGTACAAAATCATCGGCTCATTGCTATACGGCTCAGGCCTGCGCCTTGCCGAATGCTTGAGCCTGCGGGTTAAAGATGTGGACCTGCACCGGGGCACGCTCACTGTGCGCAGCGGCAAGGGCGGCAAAGACCGGCAAACCCCTCTACCCAGCACGCTGACAGCCGACCTGGGGCGCCAGTTGGCCGAGGTTAAACGCCGACACACCATCGAGCTGGCTGCAGGCCGGGGCGACGTGTACATGCCCAACGCGCTGGCTCGCAAATACCCCAAGGCAGAATACTCGCTCGACTGGCAATTTTTATTCCCCAGCAGCAAGCCCGGAGCCTGCCCACGCACCGGTGTCTATCGGCTCCACCACCTACACCAAACCGCCGTCAGCAAAGCCCTGCGCAAAGCCAAATTGGCCGCAGGCATTAACAAAAAAGTCAGCGCCCACACCCTGCGCCACTCATTCGCCACCCACCTACTCGAGTCCGGCACCGATATCCGTACCGTGCAAGAGCTGCTGGGCCACAAAGACGTGTCGACCACAATGATCTACACCCACGTGATGCAAAAGCACCACGTACGCAGCCCACTTGAAGCCCTGAGCGCATAGACAAATTTGACAGCAAAAGCGCCCCGCGCCCAATATCGAGCGAGTATCAACACCCATGGACGCCGACAGCATGGCCAAAATACGCACCGTCGACGGGCTGGAATTGCCCGAAAACCTCTACCAAACCCCGCGCAAAGAGCCGGGCAAATGGCGCTACAAGCGGCCGGATGGCAGCTTTTACACCTTCGCCGCGACCACGCAAGACGCCATCGCAGCCGCGCAAGGCCTGAATGCACAGTTCGCCGCGGGCGCCAAAGTCACCCCAGCCACCAATCCGCAATACGGCCGCCTCAGCATTCGCCGGCACGTCGAAGACTTTATCGACGAGCGCGAAAAGCGCGAACCCAGCCTGCGCAACAAAACCAGTTGGGCCAACCGCAAAGCCTACCTGCGCGGCTATGCCACCCTGAACGCCGGAAAATCCGTCTCACAAATCACCTTGCTCGATGTGCAAGCCTGGTGGGACACCCTCACCGGCCACGCCCAGCGCAGCCGCCAGCCCGAGTTTCGCCGCTTCTTCAACCATCTGCTAGCACGCGGGCTTTGCCCCAAACTCGACGCCAACCCCTTCAGCAGCAGCGACGCCGCCCCGCGAGTGGAGATGTCAGCCAAGCCCGCCAAACAGCGCCTGCGCCTCTCCCAAGAGCAATTCTGGCTTATCTACAACCAGGCGGGCGACAAATACCCCTTCCTGCAGATCGCCATGGCCATCAGCCTGATCACCACCCTGCGACGGGGCGACATCTGCGACCTGCAGTTTGACGAACACATCGTCGGCAACCTGCTGCGCAAGCAAATCAACAAAAGCCACGCCCAGCTCAGCAAAGAATTTGAGCGCCGAGGCGGCCACGCCGACCCAGCCAACCTGAGCTGGAACCTCGACAAACACCCCTTACTGCGCCAGGTCATCAACCGCGCCCGCGAACTGAGCCTGATCCACCAGCGATGCCCCAGCCTACTCAGCCACAAATACCAGCGCCGCTACAAAAGCCAGCACCGTAGCCACGCCTACCAGGTACTACCCAAATTCCTGAGCGACGCCTTCGCCGAGATCCGCGACGAAACCACCGACACCACCGGCAAAAAACTCTTCGCCGACATACAAGCCAAACACCGCCCCACCTTCCACGAAGTCCGCAGCCTCGCTGGCGACATCTACGCCAACGCAGGCTACACCAAAGCCCAAATCCGAGAGCTATACGCCCACACAGACGAAAGCACCACCGAGCGATACCTCAGCGGACACAGCGAAAAATGGCAGGAAATGGACCTCATCATGCCCACAGACGCACTACGCGGGCAATTCTGATCAAAAAAGGGCTTTGTTCAAAACGAGAAAATCAGTGTTCACTTTTGTTCATCGCCATAGCAGGCGCTCGCAACACACTGATTTAAAAAGAGAATTGGTACGACCGAGTGGACTCGAACCACCGACCCCCACCATGTCAAGGTGGTGCTCTAACCAACTGAGCTACGGTCGTACGAAAGAGCGGCGCATTATAAGCAGGCTGCCGGGCGATGACAAGCCTGCCCGACACATCAATTAATAAACATCCGTTCCTTGATTTCATGCAGTCGGTCACGCAGTTTGGCGGCCTCTTCAAACTCGAGATTTTTCGCGTGTTGCTGCATCTGCTGCTCCATGCTCTTCAGCAATTTCGCCTGTTCGGCCGGCGACATGGCTTCGGCATCCAGCAGGTAATCGCCCACGGGCTCTGCCACCTTGCGTTGCTCCCTGCCCCGCCTTCCTGACTTCGAGCCGGGCGCTGCGGCGGCCTCGAGAATATCTTCCACAGATTTGGTGACCCCCTTGGGCACAATCCCGTGCTCCTCGTTGAAGGCCATCTGTTTTTCCCGGCGGCGGTTGGTTTCGTCCAGGGCTCTCCGCATAGAGCCGGTAATATTGTCAGCGTAGAGAATCGCCTTGCCGTTCAGGTTTCTTGCGGCACGACCGATGGTCTGAATCAGCGAACGCTCGGAGCGCAGAAAACCCTCTTTGTCCGCATCGAGAATCGCCACCAGAGAAACCTCCGGCATATCCAAACCTTCCCGAAGGAGGTTAATCCCCACCAGCACATCGAATTTACCCAACCGGAGATCGCGGATAATCTCCACCCGTTCAACCGTATCGATGTCGGAGTGCAGGTAGCGACAGCGCACATGGTGCTCGTCCAGATACTCGGACAAATCCTCAGCCATGCGCTTGGTCAGCGTGGTGACCAACACCCGTTCGCCTTTCTCTACCCGCAGATTGACTTCCGACAACAAGTCATCGACCTGCGTTGTTGCCGGTCGTACTTCCACCACCGGATCAACCAGTCCGGTAGGACGCACCACCTGCTCAACGACCCGAGCAGAATGTTCTTCTTCGTAGGGACCAGGGGTCGCGGAAACCAAAATAAGTTGCGGAACCAGTCGCTCCCATTCCTCAAAGCGCATCGGCCGGTTATCCAACGCCGACGGCAAGCGAAAACCGTACTGCACCAGCGTTTCCTTTCGGGAGCGATCACCTTTGTACATCGCGCCAATCTGCGGGATGGTCACGTGGGACTCGTCGATCACCACCAGTGCATCCGGTGGCAGGTAGTCAAACAAGGTCGGCGGCGGCTCGCCGGGGTCGCGGCCCGACAGGTAGCGCGAGTAGTTTTCGATGCCGTTGCAGTAACCCAGCTCGCGAATCATTTCCACATCGTAGCGGGTGCGCTGCTCCAGCCGTTGCGCCTCCACCAGCAAATCATTACCGCGCAACTGCTCAAGACGTTCCTTGAGCTCGTCCTCAATGTGGTCGACCGCCGCCAACAGCGTTTCGCGAGGCGTTACATAATGGCTTTTGGGATAGATCGTCACGCGGGGCAGCTTGCCGTAAGACTCGCCCGTCAGCGGGTCAAAACCGCCGATGGAATCGATCTCATCATCGAACAGCTCGACGCGGATGGCATCTTTCTCGCTCTCCGCCGGGAAAATATCAATAACATCCCCTCGCACGCGATAGGTGCCGCGCTGAAACGCGATATCGTTGCGGGTGTATTGCAGCTCAGCCAGACGGCGCAGCAGCTTGCGCTGATCGATACGATCTCCGCGCACCAGATGCAGCACCATTTTGAAATACTGCTCGGGATCACCCAGACCGTAGATCGATGACACCGACGCCACGATGATCGCATCCGAGCGCTCCATCAGCGCCTTGGTCGCCGACAGTCGCATCTGCTCAATGTGATCGTTGATCGACGCATCTTTCTCGATGAAGGTATCCGACGCGGGAACGTAGGCCTCGGGCTGATAGTAGTCGTAGTAGGAAACGAAATACTCTACCGCGTTATTGGGGAAAAACTCTTTGAACTCGCCATAGAGCTGCGCGGCCAAGGTCTTGTTCGGTGCCATCACAATGGTGGGACGCTGCAGGGCCTCAACCACATTGGCAATGGTGAAGGTTTTCCCCGATCCGGTGACCCCGAGCAGCGTCTGCGCATGCAGCCCCGCATTCACCCCTTCGACCAGCGCCTGAATGGCGCGAGGTTGGTCACCAGCAGCTTCGAATTTAGATACCACCTGAAACGGCTTGCCCATGACTCTCCCCGGCCCGAATTCCGAATGAAAACGCCCAGTTTACACCAGTCTCTGGGCTACGCGGAAAAGCCCCGCCTCGATGCGCTAAGCTCAGGAAAAACCTGAAAAAAAGCCCTTTCAAAATTTTCTGGCCGAAAGGCTTGACGCCCCCCGCAATGCCCTTTAATATGCGCGGCCTCAGCTGTTGAGACAGCTATTCCGCCTTAGCTCAGTTGGTAGAGCAAATGACTGTTAATCATTGGGTCGCTGGTTCGAGCCCAGCAGGCGGAGCCAAATTCGAAAGGGCTACACCGAAAGGTGTGGCCCTTTTTTGTTGCCCCATGTAAATCCTTGATCCCCTCTCCCAAGCAAACCCGCTACACTGTGGCTGTTACAACTCTGCTGCGAGAAACCCTCTGATGATTCGCTGGTTCGCCGCTGGGCTGTTGGCGATAAGCAGCGCCACAATGGCTGCGCCCTCCTTCAGTCCGGCCCACGAAAAAATGCTGAAGTATTTTGAAGCTCACCCACAAGACGGCATCCAAAAGGCGCTGTGGCTTCGCCACAATGTCTTGGTGCTCAGCGTTGATACTCAGCAGCACGATGCTGAAGCCCTAGCCAAGGCGGCCTGCAAGCGCTTACTGGAGAGTGGTTTCGCTGGCATGCAGGTGTCCGTCGACGTGATTGAGCACCGCGTGTTATTGCAGGCGAATCGCTTTGAGGAAGCCGAGCATCTCGACTGCGAGTAAGCTTCCTCCAGTGCCGCCAAATGCGATTAAAACGACCAGACTTGCGGTACGATCAGCACCGTAGCGACCCCCACCAGCAGCGTCAGGGGCACACCCATTTTGAAGAAATCCGAGAAGCGGTAGTTACCCGGGCCGTAGACCATGAGATTGGTCTGGTAGCCAATCGGCGTGGCAAAACTGGCGGATGCTGCCATCATCAGGGTTACCGCAAAGGGCAGCATGTTGACGCCGAGCTGCTGACTGGCGGCCAATGCGATCGGGAAGACGATGACTGCCGCGGCAAGATTGGAAATGACCGCAGAGAACAAGGCGGTAACCACGAAAATCGCTGCCAGCGTTGCCATCGGTGAACCCGCTGCAATACTGACGACACCATCGGCAATGACCGACGCTGCACCGGTTTTTTCCAGTGCCGAGCCCAAGGCGATCGACGCCGCAATAACCAGAAGCACTTGCCAGTCGACACAGCGCCGCGCATCGCTGATGCGAATGCAGCGGGTAATCACCATCAATCCAGCGGCCAGAAAAGCGGCTTTCAGCATGGACAGCCAGCCAAACGCAACGCTCAACACCATACCCAGCATAATCAGTGACGCGCGCAGCCTATGCTCGTGACGAACAGGGCGCGAGTTCTCAATCGCACTAACCAGCAGGAAGTCTTTTGAGTAGCGCTGATTGCGCACAAAGTCTTCATGGGTTTCCAGAAGCAGGGTATCACCGGCCTCCAGCTCGATATCACCGAGTTTGCCTTTAATCTGCTTACCGTTCCGCGACACTGCAATAACAACCGCGCCATAGTGGTTCCTGAAGCGCATCTCCCGAACACGACGGCCGATTTGGGGGAAATTATGGGAGATCACCACTTCCACCAAACAACGGTTTAGGCTACCCGCTTCGAGCTTAAACACCTGTTTTTCGGCAAGTTTGAGGCCGTGTATATTTTTCAGGTCCACCACTGAACGTACATCACCGGCAAATACCAGTTGGTCGTTATCACGCAATCGCTCGTTGGGTGACACCACGGTCATAACCTGTTGGTCGCGCACAATCTCGACCAGGAACATGCCAGGCAACTGACGAAGCCCCGCTTCTTCAATCGTCTGCCCTGCGACCGCGCTGCCCGGTTCAACTTTCATTTCCACAATATACTGACGGGTGTCTTCAAAACGCTCTTCTGTACCGCTGTGATTGGGCAACAGCCAACGCGAGAACAACACCACGAAGACAATCACCATCAATGCGCAGGGAATGCCGACCCAGGCAAGATCGAACATCCCCAGCCCCTGGTCAGGCAGGTATTGCAGCAACATCCCGTTAACCACAAGGTTGGTACTGGTACCGACCAAGGTACAGGTACCACCAATGATTGCCGCATAGCTCAGCGGTATCATCAACTGCGAGGCGGACAGCTTGTTGCGCTTAGCCCAATCCCGCACGGCGGGAATCAGCATCGCCACTACAGGTGTGTTGTTGAGAATGCTGCTGAACAGGGCTACCGGCGCCATCAAGCGCAGCTGAGCAGAGTGAGGCGACTTTGGCCTACCGAGCAGGTTATTGGAGATCCAACTGACAACGCCCGTTTCCGACAACGCCTGAGCAACGACGAACAACACACCCACCGTTATCATGCCCTCATTAGACATTCCCGCCAGCGCTTCTTTCGGCGTCAGGATGTCCAGCAATAGCAGGATAACCACGCCGCCGCACAAAACCATATCCGCAGGTCGCCGACTGAATACCAGAGCTAACAGGCAGCCGACGATCACGGCCAGCGTGATCCATGCATCGATGGTTAACATGTTCAGCGATTGAGCTCCCGATAGAAGGCTTCAAACTGCGCACTGAACTGCTCCAGACTGCCACCGGCCAGGTCGTTGATCCCTGCCGCCGCCGCACGACCACCGCCCGTCGGGAACTGGCGACAGAATTCATCAGCACCGCGTTTGTTATTAAGGGGAGCCCGAATGCTGACCAGGTAGTTGCCGTTAGCCTTTTCCGTCAACACGGCGTGAGCACGATCGGGGTAGGCGTTGGCCAGATCGTTTCCGTACACACCGCTGACACGTCGAGCCCAGCGCTCATTGGGCAGAACATAGACCGCCACGGTATCCGAAGCGTGAACCGGCGGCAGTTTAGCCGCCGAACGCATATCGTTCTGATAACCGGCTTGAAGGGCCTCGAAGGTTTCAGCAGCCTCTTCCATGAACGTGAAGGGACTATCGAAATGCCGCATTTTTTCGAACAATTCTGTCGGCGTGAAATGCAGATCGTCCAGGCTGGCCCCATAGCCATTGTAGTTCAGGTAGATACCCAGATTTTCCAGCCGGGATATTTCGGACGCATCTAGGTCGCATTGCTTTGCGACGGTCTCCGCACTGGCACGTAAATTGTCACCAAATGCACCCACGATGGCCCACTCGGCATAAGCCCCTTGCAAATGGCCATTCACCAACAGGCTGGTGCACACATCAGCAGCGGTATTTATACGACTGGTGAGCAAGGGATGGTCAGGGATATCACCGGCAAAATGGTGATCGACATAAAAGACTTCTGCGCCCGCCGCCAGAATACGGTTCAACGGCTCCGTATTTTTATCCATGGAGACATCCAGTACCGTAACAACATCTCCCGATGCCGCCTGCACACGCTCAAGCAACGCGATATCGCGTTTTACACCACTGACCAGTTCGCTGTCCTGAGGGCTAGCCAGGCGCAGTTGTATCAGCGCGCAAAGGCCATCCGCATCGCCATTGAACACATCAATAAATGCCATGCATAAATCCTTATCTGTTATTCCTGATAGGCAGTGAGGGCTAACAACCCAATGCCCGGTTAATACGATTCAGTGCCTCAAGCGGCTGCTCGGCACGACTAATGGGTCGCCCGATGACCAGATAGCTGCTACCCAATGCCATCGCCTGCTCGGGCGTTGCAATACGCTGCTGGTCGTCCTGCGCACTGTCTGCGGGGCGAATACCCGGAGTAACTAATAGAAAATTCTTACCGCGCTCAGCCCGGAGCACGGGGGCTTCCTGTGCAGAGCAAACCACACCATCCATGCCACTTTCTTCAGCCAGATGGGCGAGGTGGGATACCTGCTCGGCGGCGCTGCGCTGAATGCCCTGCTCGACAAGATCACTGTCCTGCATCGATGTCAGTACAGTCACCGCAATCAAGAGTGGCGCCTTGTCACCGAAAGGCCGCAGCGCCTCTCTGGCTGCACGCATCATTTTTGAGCCGCCGCTGGCGTGAACATTCACCATCCACACGCCCTTTTCAGCCGCTACGCGAACCGCCGCTGCCACCGTGTTAGGAATGTCATGAAATTTGAGATCCAGAAAGACCTCGAAACCGCGCGCGTGCAACTGATCCAGCACTTGCGGGCCGAACAAGGTAAATAATTCCTTGCCGACTTTGACTCGACATGCCGCCGGGTCGAGCTGGTCCAGGAGTTGTGTCAATTCTTGCTGGGTGGCTACATCCAGGGCAACCACGACGGGAGAAGTCACAGACATCGGGTAATCAATCACCTTGTGTACTACGGATGGGCGCAATAGTACCCCACTGCTCACAGCTCGGACACAGCCAATGCAGTTTGCGGCCGGAAAAACCGCAGTGTCGGCAGTGATAGGTGGGGCGCTCGTCCCGCAATGTCGCCAGCGCGTCAACCAATGGCTGCAGTGAAGACTGTGTCGACTCCAGCTTCAAGGCCGCTACCAGCAATCGCAATGTAGACCGACGCGATATGGCCTCTCTGAGAACAACTTTGGCCGCCTCGGCATCGCGAACGGCGAGTTTTTCCGCCAAGGCAATTTCTGCAGTAGAACTTTGGGTATGCTCCGCCAAGTCCTTGAGGATTGCTATGTGGTCAATAGATTCGGGTAGCGCATCAAACACCTCGCCGAGCAAGGGCAGGATTTCCATTGTAAAAGCGGGCTGAGCTTTAGACAGACTTACCAGCATATTCAGACTGTAATCGGGTTGCTCAGCAAGATATCGTCGCGCCACTAACATCACTGCACGAAGATTTTCCGCATCCAACTCAACAGCCTTATGAAGCCAATCATCAACAGCCGTCGCCGCGCCTTGCCGAATAGCGTCTTCAGCCATGGCGCAGTAATAGTGGCTCAGCGCACGACTGATTTGCCCAACCTCTTCTGCTGAGTCACGACCACTAAGGGCCTTCAAGCGCTTGCGGGCCACAGCCGCCGCTTTTTCCCAGTCCTTCTCTGCCTGATAAATTTGCTGCAACAGCGCCAGCGCCTCCGCATTGCTGTTGTCACTGATCATATCGCGGAGCATTGCTTCTGCGCGGTCATGCAGGCCCGCCGCTATATAATCTTTTACCAGTTCCAGATGCGCCTTCTGCCGACTTTTTTCAGGCAAGCCAGACCACGCCAACAAGTGTTGATGAATACGCGTGGCCGCCTCAAAATCGCCTTTGCCGCGCATCAGTCTGGCAAGACTGAGGTAAGTATCCAGCGTATCTTCGCCGACCGGTATCAACTCGATAACATGATCGAGCTCTGTGCCGGGCTGGTCTCCGAGCAGAACACTCAGCCCCTGATAATAGACCGGCGATTCCGAGCTGGATAAAACCTCCTCACCACGGCTTCTCCTCCCCAGCCACCAACCGAGCGCGATGGCAAGAATGAAGGTGCTGTAAGGTAGAAGATGCTCCATGGAAATCAGGCTTGCCGCTCCGGCGAAGCGCGCTTCACGTTGCGCAACAGTCTGAGCCGGGAAGCCTGGAGACGAATAAGAACGAAAGACGCGGAAAGCATGCCACAGAGGCCACCCACAAAAAATGACAGGATGACCCAAGTGGACAAACGCTGCTCAGGAAGCTCCGCAACAAGGACATTGAGGGACACCAAAGTGGTGTTTTCCATACTGAACAACAGCCCGAGCATGACAACTGCCATAACCAATAGCAGCAACAGCAGAGACTTCAACACGCGCATCCAGAAATCCTATCCATAAAAAAACGGCATGATCGAAGACCATACCGTTCTTGTTCGATAAAGACCAGCTACTGAGCAGGGTCTTTAATCGGTATTGAGACTCAGGTTCACTCGCTCGCGCAGCTCTTTACCAGGCTTAAAATGAGGAACGTACTTTCCGGGCAACTGAACTGTATCGCCAGTTTTGGGATTACGCCCCATACGCGGCTCGCGATAGTGCAGGGAAAAACTGCCAAATCCACGGATTTCGATGCGGCTACCCGTCGCCAAGACTTGAGACATATGCTCAATCATGGTTTTGACAGCTAACTCGATATCCTTGTGCGACAACTGCGGCTGACGTTCAGCCATCAGCTCAATCAACTCAGACTTGGTCATTGCTTAACCCCATCGACTCCAGCAACAAGCCTAGCTTAGCACTTTTTTGCTTGCAAGCCAGTTAGTTACGAACGCCCGCTTGAGCGCTCGTAACCGGCGAGTCTCAGTCTTTGTTTTCCATCTGAGCTTTGATCAGGTCACCGATGGTCGCCGGAGCGGCCGCTTCAGATTCCTTCTCGCGAAGGGCTTTCACCGCTTCTTTCTCGTCTTCCATGTCCTTGGCTTTGATAGACAGGCTCAGGCTGCGGTTTTTGCGATCAACGCTGATCACTTTGACCTCAACTTCTTCGCCTTCTTTCAGCACATTGCGCGCGTCTTCAACGCGGTCACGGCTGATTTCAGAAGCCTTCAGAACACCTTCAACTTCGTCAGCAAGCGTAATGATCGCTGCTTTGGCATCCACTTCCTTCACAACACCCGTTACGATGCTGCCGCGATCATTGACGGCCACATAGTCAGAGAACGGGTCTTCTTCCAGTTGTTTGATACCCAGAGAGATGCGCTCACGCTCGGGATCGATAGACAGGATGACGGTTTCAATTTCGTCGCCTTTCTTGAATTTGCGAACAGCATCTTCGCCGCTTTCATTCCAAGAAATGTCTGACAGGTGAACCAGACCGTCGATATTGCCGTCCAGGCCGATGAAGATACCGAAGTCAGTGATCGACTTGATCGCACCGCTGATCTTGTCGCCCTTGGTGAACTGAGAACCGAAGGCATCCCAAGGATTCTGCTGGCACTGTTTGATACCCAGAGAAATACGACGACGCTCTTCGTCGATATCCAGAATCATCACTTCCACTTCGTCGCCAACTTGCACGACTTTAGAGGGGTGGATGTTCTTGTTGGTCCAATCCATTTCGGATACGTGTACCAGACCTTCAACACCTTCTTCGATCTCAGCGAAGCAGCCGTAGTCAGTCAGGTTAGTCACTTTGGCTTTTACGCGGCTGTTCTCGGGGTAACGGGTTTTGATTGCCACCCAGGGATCTTCGCCCAGTTGCTTCAGACCCAGTGAAACACGGTTGCGCTCACGGTCGAACTTCAGAATACGAACGTCGATTTCGTCGCCAACATTCACAATTTCGCTCGGGTGCTTGATGCGCTTCCACGCCATGTCAGTGATGTGCAGCAGGCCATCAATGCCGCCGAGGTCTACGAATGCACCGTAGTCGGTCAGGTTCTTAACGATACCTTTAACAACCATGCCTTCTTGCAGAGATTCCAGCAGTGCTTCGCGCTCTTCGCTGTTAACACTTTCCAGAACCGCACGACGAGAAACAACAACGTTGTTGCGCTTCTGGTCCAGCTTGATCACTTTAAATTCGAGTTCTTTGCCTTCCAGGTGAGCAGTGTCACGTACCGGACGTACATCAACCAGCGAGCCGGGCAGGAACGCGCGAATGCTGTTGATATCGACGGTGAAACCACCCTTGACTTTGCCATTGATAATACCGGTAACGGTCTCTTCTGCCTCGTAGGCAGCTTCCAGAGCCGTCCAGGCTTCGGCGCGCTTTGCTTTCTCGCGAGACAGACGGGTTTCACCGAAACCGTCTTCAACAGACTCCAGGGCAACCTGAACTTCGTCGCCAACTTGCAGAGAGAATTCGCCACCTTCGGTGACAAACTGATCGCGGGGAATTACGCCTTCCGACTTCAGACCGGCGTGAACCGTCACCCAGTCGCTGTCGATGTCGATAACCACACCGGTCACAATTGAACCGGGCTTCATATCGATGGTTTTTAAACTTTCTTCAAACAGTTCAGCAAAGCTTTCGCTCATTAGTCATTACCTGAGAGTAGTAGTGGCGTTGCCACTATATCGCCGCATTACCAGCTAACGCGGGTCAGTTTTTTAAAGCCTCCCCCATGGCTAGCTGGTGTTGACACCATTCGGGGAAACCCTTTGAAAATCAATAACGTCGCTTCAGGACGCAACAAAGCGGGCCTTGGCTTGCGCCATTACCCGTTCAAACACATCTTGTATCCCGAGGTCGCTGCTGTCGATCAGCAGGGCATCGTCCGCTGCCTTTAACGGCGCGTGCTGCCGCTCCGAATCACGCTTGTCGCGGGCCCGGATCTCCTCTAAAAGGGCCGCGAGGTTAACACTATCGCCCTTTTCTTTCAACTGCATGAAACGACGACGGGCCCGCTCTTCGGCGCTGGCGGTCAAAAACACCTTTAGGGGCGCGTCAGGAAAAACCACCGTACCCATGTCGCGACCGTCGGCCACAAGGCCCGGTAATTGGGCAAAATCGCGCTGGCGCTGCAACAGCGCTTCGCGTACCGCTGGCAGAACTGCCACCCGCGATGCCAACATGCCGGTTGTTTCAGTGCGCAGTTCACCACTCACATCAACGCCATCCAGCATTACTCGACTGGGTTCGCCCTGCTGACCGGGCAGAAAGGCCACATCGAGGTCAGCAGCCAGCGCCGCCACTGCCGCCTCGTCGCCAAAATCCAGCCGGCGCTTATCGGCGGCCATGCCTACTAATCGGTACAGTGCGCCACTGTCCAGAAGATGCCAGCCCAGCTCAAGGGCCAGCATCTGACAGAGGGTGCCCTTACCTGAACCACTGGGGCCATCAATACAGATGACGGGAGCCACAGCCATCAGCGAACCTCCAGGCGCATGCCTGCGTGCTGGGCCAGCTCCACAAAATTGGGAAATGAGGTAGCGACATTGTCGCAATCTTCAATATGGATACTGTCTGTCGCGCGTAGCGCCGCCACAGCAAAGGACATCGCAATGCGGTGATCGTGGTGGCTGTTAACGCGACCGCCGGTTATCTGGCCACCATCAATGATGATGCCGTCTTCCGTCGCCTCGGCCTGAATACCCATGCCAGCCAAGCCATCGGCCATTACCTGAATACGATCACTTTCTTTAACACGCAGCTCTTCTGCGCCACGCAGCACAGTACGCCCTTCGGCGCAGGCCGCCGCCACAAATAACACCGGAAATTCATCAATCGCCAGAGGCACCTGATTTTCGGGGATATCAATGCCCTTCAGCGGCGCATAGCGTATGCGAATGTCCGCCACGGGCTCACCACCTACATCGCGCTCGTTCAGCAGCTCAATGCTGCCGCCCATCGCGCGCAGAATATTGACCACACCAATGCGTGTGGGGTTGATACCCACATGTTCCAGAGTCAGGTCGGCACCCGGCGTGATGCTGGCCGCCACCATGAAAAAAGCCGCCGAAGAAATATCTGCCGGCACATCGATGTGAACCGCCGTCATGCGGTGGCCACCCTCAAGGCTGGCAGTCGCGCCATCCACCTTAACGGGATACCCAAAGCCTCTTAACATACGCTCACTGTGGTCGCGGGTAGGTGCAGGTTCGGTAGTACGCGTTTGCCCCTCAGCATAGAGCCCCGCCAGCAGTACACAGGACTTGACCTGTGCACTGGCCATCGGCAGCACATAGTCAATGCCGTGCAAAGCTTGGCCGCCGCGAATAATCATCGGCGGGCGACCGCCCTCTTGAGTTTCAACCTTCGCACCCATTGCCCGCAGGGGCACGGCTACGCGCTCCATCGGCCGCTTGCTGAGAGACACGTCACCTGTAAGTACCGTATCAAAGGCCTGTCCGGCCAACAGTCCCGCCAGCAGGCGCATAGACGTGCCGGAGTTGCCGACGTACAACTCCCCGGCCGGGGCTTTCAAGCCGCCGCGACCGACGCCGTGGATACTGACCTTGCCATTATCTGGACCATCGATTTGCACCCCCATGGCACGAAATGCTTTGATGGTCGACAGTGCATCTTCCCCTTCGAGAAAGCCTTCAACGGTGGTAACACCATCGGCAATCGCCCCAAACATAATACAGCGATGAGAAATCGACTTATCGCCAGGAACACGCAACGTGCCACAAACGCTGCCACCAGGCTGAGCTATAAATTCCACGTTTTACTCTCTATATCCGTAATTCAGTCAGATGACGGTTTACGTCCCGCTTTATATTGTCCAAGAAAATGCTCGTCCCTCGCCTGCTTCGCGCGGGCAAACACTTGCTTGATGGCCGGCCCATCACCATCGGCAATTAGCTGCCGTACGGTCTGCAGGTGTCCGGCGAAATTATCCAGCCCATCCAGAATAGCTTGCTGGTTGGCCAGTACGATGTCATGCCACATGGTCGGATCACTGGAGGCAATCCGGGTAAAATCCCGAAAGCCACCCGCCGCAAAGCGGAAAATATCCGCCGCCCGGCCATTAGCAGCCAGCGCATCGACCAACGTATAGGCCAATACATGAGGGAGGTGACTGGTGGCCGCCAACACGGCGTCGTGCTCATCGACCGCCATATCCACGACCTCGGCACCAGCCGCTTCCCACATTTGGCGCACAGTATTTACCGCTTCGACATCATTCCCTGGCAGGGGAGTAAGGATCACACGGTGATCCACAAACAGATCAGTCTTGGCGGCCTCGACGCCACTCTGCTCAGAGCCCGCAATAGGATGCCCTAACACCAGTCTCGGGGGCAGTACGTCAAAAACCGATTCGGCTGCGCGCAGCATATTCCCTTTTACACTGGCCACATCCGTAACAATCATCCGCTCATCAATCAACGGAGCAAGATCCGCCAAAACCTGCTCGGCCACCAGCGTTGGGGTGGCAACCAGCACAATATCTGCGCCAGCGACCGCCTCGGCAAGATCCAGCGTCCAGTTGTCGATAACTCCCAGCGCCAAGCCCTTTTCCAAGGAGGCACTGCGGCGACCGGTGGCCCACACTTCGCCCACCGCCGACTTGGCTTTGAGCGCCTTGGCCAGCGACCCGCCCATCAAGCCGAGACCGATAATCGTCAATTTGCCAATCATGACAGTTCGTCCAATACCTCTCTCAGGGCACGAAGAAAGCGCTGATTTTCCGCTTCCAGACCAATCGTCACCCGCAGATGACGCGGCATCCCATATACCCCGATAGGCCTCACGATAATGCCCTTGCGCAGCAGGCTATCGTAGTACGGCATAGCCTCACCGGGCATTTCCACCGTCAGGAAATTACCTGCCGATTCAATATACGGCAGCCCGAGTTCGTCAAAGCCCCGACGCAATTGCAGCATACCCGAGGTATTTACCTCGCGACTGCGACGCAGATAGACCTCGTCGCCCAACGCAGCGATGGCCGCTGTCATCGCAGGCATACTCACGTTGAATGGTGCACGCACGCGGTTGAGCAGATCGGCTATATCCGGATGACTGACCGAGTAGCCGATACGCAGACCGGCCAGACCGTAAGCCTTGGAGAAGGTGCGCGTCACCACCAGATTCGGGTAATCCGCCAGCATGGCAATGCTGTCCGGGTAGCCAGGCTCGGCGGCGTATTCGGCATAGGCTTCATCCAGCACCACGACAACGCTTTCGGGCACTCTGGCCATAAAGCTGCGCAGCGCCGACTCGCTCAACCAGGTTCCGGTAGGATTGTTGGGATTGGCAATAAAAACCAGGCGCGTACTGTCCTCGATCGCCGCCGCCATGGCATCCAGATCATTACCCCAGTCTTTGGCAGGCGTCACGATGGCTCGTGCACCGGCGGTCTGCACCGCAATGGGATACACCACAAAGGCGTACTGGGAAAACACGGCACTGCTGTCGGAATCAAGAAATACCCGGCCCAGCAGGTCCAGCACGTCATTGGAGCCATTACCCAGCGTCAACTGCCCCGCCTCAACACCCAGCACATTACTCAGTGCGTCTTTCAGAGCAAAGCCACCCGCGTCTGGATAGAGGTGCAATTGCTTGGCGGCTGCCTGATATGCCGCCAGCGCGGAAGCCGGCGGCCCCAGCGGGTTTTCATTACTCGCCAGCTTGACCACATCGCTCAAGCCCAGCTCACGCTCCAGCTCTTCAATGGGTTTACCCGCCTGATATGGCTGTAAGCCCTGAATGCCCTCATTGGCCAGAGCTATAAAATCGCACGTCATGTTTGCCTCTCAAAATAACAGCAGAAACGGCTCCGGCGTCCGCCTGTCACGCCTTACAGCGCGGCCTTGGGATAGGAGCCGAGAATCTTGCACATCACGGTCTGCTGAGAAATGGTGTCGAGAATCGACGCTATCTTGGCATCCTGCTGGTGCCCTTCAAATTCAATGAAGAACACATACGTCCAGGTTTCTGTTCGGGAAGGCCGGGTATCGATGCGAGTCAGCATGACGTTGTTCTGCTCGAAGGGCTCCAGCAACTTGAACAACGCACCGGGACGGTTGTGAGCCGAGACCACAATAGAGGTCTTATCGCGACCACTGGGCGCCACGTCCTCACGACCGATAACCAGGAAGCGGGTGGTGTTATCTGGCTGATCTTCAATATCCACCGCCAGTTTATTCAGTCCGTACTGCTGCGCCGCCAAATCCCCCGCGATGGCCGCGACGCCGGGATCGGTGCTCGCCATGCGTGCGGCTTCACCATTGCTGCTGACCGCGACCCGCTCCACATTGGGGAAATTGGCATCCAGCCAGCGGCGGCTCTGGGCCAGTGCCTGCTGGTGCGCACAGATTCGCTTGATATCTCCAGCCTCGCCATTGGCGACCAAAAGATTCAAGCGCACCCGAAGTTCCACTTCGCCGCAGATTTTCAGCGACGAGTTCATAAAGGCATCGAGGGTGTGGGACACCATACCCTCAGTGGAATTTTCCACCGGCACCACACCGTAATGGCACTGACCGGACTCCACCTGAGCAAAGACGCTATCGATGGTAGTCTGCGGCACACTGATCACCGCGTGGCCAAAATGCTTAAGCGCCGCTGCTTGGGTGAACGTCCCCTCAGGCCCTAGGTAAGCGACCTCCATGGGCTTCTCAAGCGCCAGGCAGGCAGACATGATCTCTCGAAAGATATAGGCGACGGTGTCGTCGGCCAGCGGCCCTTGATTCGCCGCCTTAACCCGCGCCAACACCTGTGCTTCGCGTTCCGGACGGTAGAACAGCAGTTGCTGAGCACTGCTGTTACCTTCACCCGACTCAAACTTCTGCGCCTCTTCAAACTCCCGGAGCTTGACCTCGGCAACCTGCTGGGCGCAGCGGGCACGACGATTCAACAGCTCGTGAATCTGGCTGTCGATACTGTCGATCGCCTGCCGTAAATCGCTCAGATTTACCGGCTTATCGCTTGAATCGCTCATCGCTTAGCCATTGCCCTTCGCGAAATCTTTCATGTAATCGATCAGCGCATCCACCGCGGCCTCAGGCACGGCGTTGTAGATGCTGGCACGCATACCACCCACGGAGCGGTGACCTTTGAGGTTCAGCAGGCCTGCCTCATCGGCGCCCGCCAAAAAAGCTTTATCCAAACTGCTATCGGCCAGCACGAAAGGAATATTCATCAGCGAGCGGCTGGCCACTTCAACGGGGTTGCTGTAGAAACCGCTGGCATCAATATAGCCGTACAGTTTTTCCGCTTTGCGACGGTTGATCTGCTCCACCGCATCCAGACCACCCTGCGCTTTCAGCCACTTAAACACCAAACCTGACAAGTACCAGGCCAGCGTTGGCGGCGTGTTGTACATGGAGTCATTATCCGCGGCGGTCTTGTAGTCGAGCATCGTCGGCGTGGCCGCTCGCGCTTTGCCCAACAGATCTTTGCGAACGATGACGATGGTCAGCCCCGCAGGTCCAATGTTTTTCTGGGCGCCGGCATAGATCACGCCGAACTTATTTACATCAATCGGGCGCGACAGGATGGTAGAGGACATGTCGGCCACCAGCGGCGCATTCACCTCAGGCGTCCAGAAAAACTCAACGCCGCCAATGGTTTCATTGGGGGTGTAGTGCAGATAGGCCGCATTGTCACTGAGCTGCCAGCTGTCAAAAGCCGGAATGCTGGAAAAGTTGCTGTCCTCGGAACTGGCCACCACATTTACATTGGCGTAGCGCCCGGCTTCTTTGATCGCCTTTTTCGACCATTGCCCGGTATTGACGTAGTCC
This sequence comes from Spongiibacter tropicus DSM 19543, assembly GCF_000420325.1. Taxonomy (NCBI): domain Bacteria; kingdom Pseudomonadati; phylum Pseudomonadota; class Gammaproteobacteria; order Cellvibrionales; family Spongiibacteraceae; genus Spongiibacter; species Spongiibacter tropicus. The sequence continues at coordinate 28,161 of NZ_ATUS01000003.1, forward strand.
ACAACATCGCCGTCTTCGGCCAGATTCAGCGGCACTGACGCAAACTGCGTACTGGCGCCACCCTGCAGAAACAGAACGGCATAGTCATCGCTGATACCCAGCAGCTCACGCAGATCCGCTTCAGCTTCATTGGCAATGCCCACCATCTCGTCGGAACGATGGCTCATCTCCATCACTGACAGGCCACGGCCCCGCCAATCCAGCAGTTCTTCCTGAGCCTGACGAAGTACGGCTTCGGGAATCGCTGCCGGTCCTGCGCAAAAATTGTAGACACGCGCCATGATCTGTTCTGCTCCAATCCTGTTGTTTCAATTACGGTGTATAAAATAATGACCGGTCACATTTACTCTGCGACCGGGCTGTCTCCGGCTTCGCCAGCACTATCAGTGTCTGTCGGCGCAACGGTATCTGCCGCTAGAGCGTCGTCCCCGTCCTCGCCAACCACACTGTCGGCATCCTGCTCAGCGACCCGCTGAACACCTACCAGGCGCTCATCTTCGCGCAGGCGAATGACTTTAACGCCCTGAGTGTTGCGGCTCAGCAGCGAAATCTCATCGGTGCGCGTGCGCACCAGGGTGCCCTGATCCGTAATCAGCATCAGGTCGTCGCCATCGAATACCTGCACCGCACCGATCAGTGCGCCGTTGCGTTCACTCATGGTCATGGCGATAACGCCGCGGTTGCCGCGCCCTTTACAGGGATACTCTTCAACATCTGTGCGCTTGCCGTAGCCATTTTCCGACACGGTCAGCACCCGGCCATTTTCCTGAGGGATGATCATCGAGATGACCTGCTGATCGTCGTCCATGCGTACACCGCGCACACCGCGAGCAGTACGACCCATAGCACGTACATCACCCTCGGCAAAGCGCGCCGCTTTACCACCGCTGGTCAGCAGCATAACGTCGTTGCCACCGTCAGTAATCGCGGTACCGATCAGCACATCACCTTCATCCAGGTCCAGTGCTATCAGCCCTACGCTGCGCGGCCGCGAGAAGGCCTCCAGCGGCGTCTTCTTCACCGTGCCATTGGCCGTCGCCATGAAGATGAAGTAGCCCTCGGTGTACTCATGTACCGTCAAAATTGAGGTAATGCGTTCGTCTTCACCCAGTGGCAGCAGGTTGACCATGGGGCGTCCGCGGGAGTTACGCCCCGCTACCGGAATCTGATACACCTTCAACCAATACACTTTGCCGATGTTGCTGAAGCACAGAATCGTGTCGTGGGTATTGGCAACCAGCAGGTGCTCAACAAAGTCCTCTTCTTTTACTGCGGTCGCGGATTTACCCATACCACCGCGACGCTGGGCCGCGTAGGCATCCAGCGGCTGCGACTTGGCATACCCGCTGTGAGAAATGGTGACGACACGCTCTTCTTCGGGAATCAGGTCTTCGTGGGTCAGGTCCAGCTGCGACGCCACAATTTCAGTGCGACGGTCATCACCGAAGTCTGCAACCACCTGATTCAGCTCACCGCGAATTACGTCCAGCAGCACATCCGGGTTAGCCAGAATATTCAGGTACTCGGCGATTTCAGCCAGTTTTTCCTGATACTCGGCCAGCAGTTTCTCATGCTCGAGTCCGGTCAACTTTTGCAGACGCAGATCCAGAATTGCCTGAACCTGGGCCGGTGACAGCCAGTACTTGCCATCGCGCACGCCGAACTGGGCTTCCAGATCGTCCGGGCGGCAGGCATCCTCGCCCGCTCGCTCCAGCATGCCGCTGACTTCGCCAAGACCCCAGCCTCGTGAAATCAGATTATCTTTGGCTTCCTGAGTCGTCGCCGACGCCTTGATGGTGGCAATCACCTCATCAATGTTGGAAATGGCAACTGCCAGACCTTCCAGCACGTGGCCGCGCTCGCGGGCCTTGCGCAGCAGGTAAACGGTACGGCGAGTCACTACCTCACGGCGGTGACGGATAAAGTATTCCAGTAGTTCTTTGAGATTGAGGATACGCGGCTGATTATCAACCAGCGCGACAATATTGATACCGAAGACGTTTTGAAGTTGCGTCTGGGCGTAGAGGTTATTGAGCACCACTTCGCCTGATTCACCGCGCTTCATCTCGATCACCACACGCAAGCCATCTTTGTCAGACTCGTCGCGCAGCTCAGCAATACCTTCTATCTTCTTGTCTTTCACCAGCTCGGCGATCTTTTCGATCAGCCGGGCCTTGTTCACCTGATACGGCAGTTCGGTAACAACAATGGTGTCTTTGTTGGTCTTTTCATTGCTGATGACCTCGGCGCGGGCGCGAACATAAATGCGGCCACGGCCTGTCTTATAGGCCTCAACAATACCGGCGCGACCATTGATAATCGCTGCCGTGGGGAAGTCCGGCCCTGGAATATGCTCCATCAATTCTTCGACGGTGATATCCGAATTATCCAGCAGCGCCAGACAGCCGTTCACCACTTCCGTCAGGTTGTGGGGTGGCACATTGGTGGCCATGCCTACGGCGATACCGGAAGAACCATTTACCAACAAGCTGGGAATTTTAGTAGGCAGCACGGCCGGAATTTTCTCGGTGCCATCGTAGTTGGGCACCCAGTCGACCGTTTCCTTGTCGAGGTCCGCCAGCATCTCGTGGGAGATTTTCTGCATGCGAATCTCGGTGTAACGCATGGCCGCCGCGTTGTCACCATCGATGGAGCCAAAGTTACCCTGACCATCAACCAACATGTAGCGCATGGAGAAAGGCTGAGCCATACGAACAATGGTGTCGTAAACCGCTGAATCACCATGCGGGTGATATTTACCGATAACATCACCGACAACACGCGCCGACTTCTTGTACGCCTTGTTCCAGTCATTACTCAGTTCGCTCATGGCAAACAGAACCCGGCGGTGAACCGGCTTGAGGCCGTCGCGCACATCGGGCAGCGCCCGACCGACGATAACGCTCATGGCGTAATCCAGATAGGACTGCTTCAGTTCGTCCTCAATATTGACCGGCAGTATTTCTTTTGCGTTGTCAGCCATGAATAGCAAGCATCCTTATTTTATGCGCCTGCGGCCAACACCTGTGCTGACCTGTCCCGGCGCTTTTTTCCACCACAATCACACCACCCGAGAGAGGCGACAGGGAGCGGGAACAAAGCGGCAATATTAGCATATTTCAATGACGCATAGACAGCTCGATATCGCCGAAAATCCTTGCACTATCCCGACAACAGCCTTGCAGAACAGGTATACTTGCGCCGCTGTCCGGCCGATATCCAGGCCCCGCGCAACAACTGACCGACAACCACGACGGGATACGCATGAACCGCGCTGATCATACCGATATCGACACACTGCTCTTTCCCCGCTGGATACTGCCGATGACCGAAGGCTGCCCGGTACTGGAAGGCCACGCCCTTGCTATTCGCGACGGCATGATCGACGCCATCCTGCCAGCTGATGAGGCCCGAAGGCTCAACACAAAGGAGCACGTCGAGCTCCCCGAACACGCGCTTATGCCCGGCCTGATCAATGCCCACGGCCACTCTGCCATGAGTCTGTTTCGCGGCATGGCCGATGACCAACCGCTGCACACCTGGCTGAATGACCACATCTGGCCCGCAGAAGGCCGCTGGGTGAGCGAAGAATTTGTGCGCGATGGCAGCGCACTGGCCATTGCTGAAATGCTGCGTGGCGGCACCACGACCTTCAGCGATATGTACTTCTTCCCGGAAGTCACCGCCGACATCGCCCGTCGCGCCGGCATTCGCGCCCAGCTCAGCTTTCCTATTTTTGATTTCCCCAGCGCCTGGGGCAGTGGTCCGGAGGAGTATTTCCGCAAGGGCCTCGCTCTGCGCGACACCTACAAGCACAGCGATACAATTTTCGTTGCCTTCGGCCCTCACGCCCCCTACACGGTCGGCGACGACGCCTTGGGTAAAGTGGCGATGTTTGCCGAGGAGCTGGATGCGCCGATTCAGATTCACCTGCAGGAAACCGCCCAGGAAGTCGACGACGCGGTAAAACAGACCGGCCTCCGCCCCATTGAGCGCCTTGCCAAGCTGGGCATTCTCGGGCCGCGTACCCAGTGCGTCCACCTGGCCTGCTTGAGTGAGGACGATATCGCTTTATTGGCGCAGCACCGCAGCCACGCCATCCATTGTCCGGAGTCCAATCTGAAACTTGCGAGCGGGTTTTCGCCTGTCGAAGCCATGCGTGCCGCGGGGGTCAATGTGGCACTGGGCACTGATGGCGCCGCGAGCAATAACGATCTGGACCTATTCGGCGAGTTACGTACTGCTGCTCTGTTGGGCAAGGCCGTTGCCAGTAATGCCGGCGCCGTGCCCGACCACTACGCCTTGAGCATGGCGACAATCAATGGCGCCCGGGCGCTGGGCATCGACCACCTGGTCGGCAGTCTCGAAGCGGGCAAACAGGCCGATGTCATTGCCATCGACTTATCCGATCTCGCCCAGCAGCCCGTATACACACCGGTATCGCAACTGGTGTACACCCAAATCAGCCACCGCGTGCAGCACAGCTGGATCAAGGGCCGACGAATACTGGATAATGGCGCGCTGACCACGCTGGACAGCCGCGAACTTATTGAAAAAGCGCAGTACTGGCGCCGCAAAATCAGTGGAGAGTAAGATGCAGACATCCCCGCAACACGGCAATGTCGACCCCGCAGAAATCGCCAAGTTTGAAGAGCTGGCCCATCGCTGGTGGGACCGCAACAGCGAATTCAAACCCCTGCACGACATCAACCCCCTGCGCGTGAACTACATCGACGAGCGCTCGCCACTCGCAGAAAAACGTGTCGTCGATATCGGCTGCGGCGGCGGTATTCTGTCTGAAGCCATGGCCCTGCGCGGCGCCAAGGTCACCGGCATCGACATGGGCGAGGAGCCGCTCAATGTGGCTCGCCTGCATCAACTGGAGTCAGGCGCCAAGGTCGACTACTTCCAGACCACCGCCGAGGAGCTGGCCGACGATCAGCCGGGCTACTACGACGTGGTCACCTGCCTGGAAATGCTGGAACACGTCCCAAACCCGGCGTCCGTCATTCGCGCCTGCGCTAAACTCTGCAAACCCGGCGGCCACCTGTATTTTTCCACCATCAACCGCAATCCCAAGGCTTTTGCCCTGAGCATCGTTGGCGCCGAATATATCCTGGGCCTGCTGCCAAAAGGCACCCACGAATACGGCAAATTTATCCGCCCGGCAGAATTGGCAGAGTGGCTGCGCGAAAACGAGCTGCAGCTGCAGCATATGACCGGTCTGACTTACAACCCGCTGTTCAAACGTTACCGCCTGAACGAGCGCGATGTGGATGTGAACTACATGGTTCATGTCACCAAGCCGCTGTGATGCTGAAAGCGGTTCTTTTCGATCTGGACGGCACGCTGCTGGACACAGCCGCTGACTTCACGCGAGTACTGAACAGCCTGCTGAGCGAGCACGGCCTGCCGCTGCAACACTATGACGCCGTTCGCCACCGGGTATCGGACGGCGCCCGCGCGGTGGTCAACCTCGGTTTTTCACTGACGCCGGAACATCCTGACTTTGACGGCCTGTTGAACGCCTTCCTTGATCGCTACGAACAGGCACTGTCAGAACAGACCTCGCTGTTCCCCGGCATGGATGAGCAGTTACAGGCGCTGGAAGCCCGCGATATTGCCTGGGGCATTGTTACCAACAAACCCGAGCGCTTTACCACTCCCCTGCTGGAGCAACTCGGCCTGACCGAACGCTGTGCCACCGCGATCTGCCCCGACCACGTGCGGGAACGCAAACCCGCCGCCGAGCCAATACTGCTGGCCTGCGCCCAGCTTGGCATCCGCGCCGACGAAGCCGTTTACGTGGGCGACCACCGTCGCGATATCGAGGCAGGACAAAATGCACAGATGCCCACCATTGCCTGTCGCTACGGCTATGTGTCGGAGGGCGAAACCCCCGAAGACTGGAACCCCGATCGTATTATCGACACCCCGCAGGGGCTGCTTGCCGCCCTTCGCGATCTCCAACTGCTAGAGGACTGACCGTGCCACAACGCCTGCCCGCTGACTTTCATGCCAACCCGGATTGTCTGAAAAACAAGGTCATTCTGGTTACCGGCGCCGGCGACGGTATCGGCCGCGCTGCCGCCATCAGCTTTGCCCGGCACGGCGCGACAGTTATCTTGCTCGGCCGCACGACCGAAAAGCTGGAAGCGGTGTACGATGAAATCGTCGCCGCAGGCGATCCCGAGCCCGCCATTTTCCCGATGAATATGCAGGGCGCCAGTCAGGCCGATTACGAGCAGTTGGCCGAGGCACTGGAAAATGCATTTGGCAAACTCGACGGCTTGCTGCACAACGCCAGCCTTCTGGGGCAGCGCCGCACACTGGCACAAACCACGCTGGATAGCTGGCAGGACGTGCTGCAGGTCAACGTGACCGGCGCGTTTTTGATGACACAGGCGTTACTGCCACTGTTGGCGGCCGCGGACGGTGCATCGCTGGTTTTCACCTCATCCAGCGTTGGTCGCAAAGGCCGCGCATTTTGGGGAGCCTACTCAGTATCGAAGTTTGCCACCGAGGCAATGATGGACATTTTTGCCGATGAAGAATTTGAACTGAACAAGGTGCGAGTCAACAGCATCAATCCCGGTGCCACCAACACCGTTATGCGCCGCACGGCCTACCCCGGCGAAGACCCCGGCAGCAACCCCGATCCCGAGGCCATTATGCCGCTTTATCTATACCTGATGAGCGATGTCAGCAAGGCGGTGAACGGTCAACAATTCGATGCTCAGCCCAAAGACTGAGCCTCTCAGGCCCGCAGCAGCTCTTGCATCTGCTCGATCTGCTGATGATAGCTTTCGTCCATACCGTCCGGGCTGAGCGGCAAACCCAGCCGTGCAAAGGCGGTCACATTGGACCAGTCGACAGACGCCAGAGGGTGGTCAGTACCCACGTAACTGTGGAGATTGGCAACGGTCACCAGATCAGCGTAATCCGAGCGCTCGCACTGACGGGTAAAATCCAGGTGAGCCTGGGGCACCTTCACCAGCTCCTCGGGAAAGCCCCAAGACTCAAGGATCGTACGCCCCAATTCCGGCGTTAGCGAAATCAGCGCTTGGTCCAGCATTTCAGGATGATCCCGAAGAAAGCCGCGCCCCACTGCATAGGACAGGACCGGCAGCGCCCCGATTTGATGAACGACTCCTGCCAGTGTTGCCAACTCCGGCTTTAGGTGTCGCTGCCCGCGCGCCAAGGTGTGGCAGATTGCGCCTACGTCCGCGCTGTGCATCCACAGTGCCCGCATTCGTTTATTGAGCACTTCTTTGCTCGAGAGAAAAATTTGCTGCATGGCCAAGGTGGTGACCATAGTTGAGGTGTATCCCAAGCCAATTCGGGAGATGGCACCTTTAACATCATAGGTCGGTTCCAGTCCACGCATCAGCGAACTGTTCGCCACCCTTATCAGTCTGGCGGCAATAGAACTGTCGTGCTCAATGATCGCTGCCAGGGCCGCAATCTCGATATCGGGATCATTGGCAGCCTCACGGATTTCCAGAGCGACTTCAGGCAAGGTCGGTAGACTGATGGCGTCGTCCTCAATGCTTTTCAGCAAGTCCGAACGAATCTGCTCAATAAACTGAACCGAAATACTCACGCTTTGTATCCTTCTTATATCGCGGCGCTAAACAGAAAGACCGCCATCGCAGCTTAGCAGAGTCTCGGCGCTGAACCATCGGCATAAACCGAAACAGCAAACCGGGGCATAGCGCCCCGGCAACATGAGAGATGTCAGCCCTGAGCAGCTTCTGCCGCCGCAATAGCTGCAGCCGCATCACAATCATAGCCCTGCGCCTGCATGGCTTCGGCCAACGCCGACAGTAATAAGCGAATATTTTCCATCCTTGCGCTGTAGCCCATCAGACCAATCCGCCAGACTTTGCCGGCGAAATCGCCAAGTCCAGCGCCGATCTCAAGATTGTGTTTTTCCAACAGTTGCTGGCGAACAGCGGCATCATCCACCCCGTCAGGGATGTAAACACTGTTGAGTTGTGGCAATCGGCTGTCGGCATCCACCACGAAGCGAATACCCAAACTTTCCAGACCGGCGGCGAGACAACGATGCATGGCCGCATGGCGGGCCCAGGCATTCTCAAGCCCCTCGTCCTGCAAGATCACCAGAGACTCGTGCAAACCGTACAAAGCATTGACCGGTGCCGTGTGGTGGTAGGCGCGTTTGCCGCCTTCTCCCCAATAACCGAGAATCAGATTCATATCCAGAAACCAGCTCTGCACCGGGTGTTTACGCGCTTTAATCGCCTCAACGGCAGCGTGGCTGAAACTGACCGGCGACAGTCCCGGCGTACACGACAGGCATTTCTGGCTGCCGGAATAAATAGCATCGATACCCCATTCGTCCACACGCAGCTCCACGCCACCCAGTGACGTCACCGCATCGACCAGGCTCAAGCAACCGTGCTGTTTCGCCAGCGCACACAGCGCTTTGGCATCACTTACCGCTCCGGTCGATGTTTCAGCGTGAACAAAGGCCAGCACCTTGGCATCGGGATTGGCCTGGAGCGCCGCCTCCACTTTCGCATCGTCTACCGGCTTGCCCCACTCACTGTCCACAATCACCGGTACGCCGCCGGTACGGGTGACGTTTTCAAGCATCCGCTTACCGAACACACCGTTGATACACACTACAACCTTGTCACCCGGTTCCACGAGATTAACGAAGCAGGCTTCCATCCCCGCTGACCCCGGCGCCGAGATAGGCAGAGTCAGTTCGTTTTCCGTCTTGAAGGCGTATTTCAGCAGGCTTTTCAGCTCATCCATCATGCCGATGAACAGTGGATCCAAATGACCCAGTGTGGGCCTGCCCAACGCGTCGAGAATACGCTGGGGCACATCGGAGGGGCCGGGGCCCATCAGGGTACGTTTCGGGGGGTGAAATGATGAAATGCTCATACGCGGCCTATATAGCTGGACAGTCGATATCGTCGGGCTTGCAACACGGCAAGTTCCAATCCGGGCGCGTATTGTAGGACATTCCCCGCCGCGCTTCACGACTTGGTGACGGGCAGCGGCAGCCACTCCCGGGATTTGCGGAATTCGAGCAAAATACAGTAGAGATCGAAATCAAACGCCGGAGCTTGCGACAGCGCTTCATGACAGCGTTTCTGGCTGGGGCGACGCCCCCTAAAACAACCGAAGATGCGCCAGTGATCCACCAAAAACCAGTCAGTGCGGCGCCTGTCGGCACGCTGCTCACGAATCAGCACAGGGCCGGAGAACGGCCAGCTCTCCAGCTTACGCGTCGCCAATTGAGACAGCAGCCGCGCATTGTACTCGGCCGCACCCTGTTCGCCGCAACAGGCCCCGGCACAGCGTTTGAGCTGGTAGGCAAAGCAGTTGCCACGTCCACTCTCAAGCCCCAACCTGCGCAGACACAACTGCTGCTCGCGAGCGATACGCAAGAACAAGGCTGTCGCCTGCTTCCGGTGCCGAAAAAGAAAAATCCCCTCTACCGAATCCAGTGCTTCGTCGCCGATAAACACGGGGTGTAAATAACCCTGTTCATCGGGCTGTAATTGCACCACACACAGTTCGCGCTGACGGCGCAACTGGCGATTGTAAAGCGGGCTCAGGGTTTTGATCTGCTGGCTTTCCAGCAACAGTGCACCGAGTTCTCCAGCGGTTTCAGTGACCTCAATGCGCGTGAGTCGGCGAAGCATTTTCTGCGCCTTGCTGGAATGCATGTCACTGCGAAAATGCGACAGCACCCGTTTGCGCATAGACACACTTTTGCCGACATACAAAAGCGCATCGCCCTCGCCATAAAAGCGATAAACACCCGGACGATCCGGAACGGCACTGAGCTGCTCAGGAGGAAGTTGTGGCGGAAGGCTGGGGCGCTGTAGCTGCGCCTCAAACTGGGCCATGACCTCCGCTTCACCAACATCCGCGATGGCGTAATCCAGAAAGGCCTTCATCGCCAACACATCGGCCATTGCACGGTGACGGGTATCCCGATGATAGGCAATCTGCTCGCAGAGGGCGTCGAGACCGTGCTTGGGCCAGTGTGGATAAAGTGCGCGGGCCAGCTTGAGAGTACAAAGAATTCGCGGACGGTAATCATAGCCGCTCGCCGTAAAACTCTGCTTGAGGAAGCCCGCGTCAAAACGGGCATTGTGCGCGACTAGTATCGCGCCATCGAGCAGCTGAAAAAGCTCGGCCGCGCGATCACTGAAACGGGGTGCGCCCGCCAGCATCTCGGCTGAAATACCGGTGAGTTGCTGAACAAAAGCAGGGATAGCAACGTCCACATTGAACAGCGATTCCCAGCGCTGCTCTTCGCCGTTCTCCAGACGTAGCACCGCCGCCTCAGTAATACGGTCTGCAGACGGCCTCGGCCCGGTTGTTTCCAGGTCTACCAGCGCCAGCAACTGCTTCAACAACATCACTTCTCCAGGTTTCTCGCGACTGATCGGTCCACCGCGACAACGCGTATAGTACTACGCAGCTTTGCTGTGCGAGGATGTCTATGCAAAGATGGCGTTACTGCCGCAACGGAGGCCGACACACCATGATCGAAAAATGCTATGCCGCTCTGGTTTCACTCTGGCAAACCATAACACTACCTCCTCTTGCGCCCATTCCGGTGCGCAGCGACGAGAAAGAATCATCGCAGCCGACACCTCGCAATTGTCACCGCTCTCTCTACGAAGACAGCGAGTTCTGAACAGGCGGTTCTCCAATGCGCATCGCTCTCTCGCTGCTGCTAGGTTTGCTTATGGCTGGCCAAGCGGCGGCGTCCAGTCAAGCTGACTGGCAATGTCCCGACTATCTCAACAGCGAGCTTCCCACTCTGGAATCAGGGTCATTACCCCTGTGCAAAACCCTGCAGCAGGCACACGCGGTGTTGATTGTGAACACCGCCAGCCTCTGCGGCTATACCTCGCAATTTGATGGCCTGGAGGCATTGTATCAACGCTATCGCGATCAGGGCCTACTGATACTGGGTATTCCCACCGGCGACTTCGGCGGGCAGGAATATGAAGACAGTGAGCGGACAGCCAAAGTTTGTCACGCCAACTACGGTGTCACCTTTCCGGTATTCCGCCGCGGCTGTGTACGCTGCGAAGAGCCCCAACCGCTGCTGAAACTGGCTGTGTCGCAAAGCGGCGTCGCGCCGAAATGGAATTTTTACAAATACCTGTTCAACCCCCGCTCAGGCGAAGCCACGGCGTTTCCCTCGAAAACCAAACCCACTGATCCGGAACTGATTGACGCGATCGTCACCACTCTGACACCGTGACCCGCATTGTTTGCTACCTGCTGTTCAGCTCACTGCTGGTGTCCTGCGGTGACAGACCTGATGCCTATGAGGCCCTTTGGCAGCGATATACCCAATCACTGAGCCGTACGCTCGACAGGCAAGCTCCCGTTCCTGCCCCAGCCGCCCTCCCCGCATTGCCAAGCGCAGCGGCAATAACATTCCCCGTCGACAGCGAGCAGATCAATCTGCTGGAGTTTTTGCGCCTGCGCCGCTGCGCGCTGGGCCAGACCCTCGCAGAGAAGAACAGTATATTGGGCCGTCACGGCGATAATGCGTCAGCGTTACTCTTTGCCTTGCGATTTTTGGATGAGGTGGACGCCTGTATTGAGATACTGGACGACAGTGAAGCCGAGTTGAAAGCCAGCCTGCTGTCAGCCAAACGCCAGAAGCGCAAACAACTCCCCGCACTGATTTTCAATGCCTTGATTGCCGGCCCGGAGTTTCGCGAGCTATGGCAGGCCCCCGCTCAGCACCGTCAGCCCTACCCACCCGAACAGCGGGATGTTGCAGTCACCGCACTGGCACACTGGCGGGTATTACAACAGCAGTGGCTGGCAGGCCTCGACTATCATCGCTATCGCGAGTTGATCCCCATACTCGCGGATATCCGCCGGGGTCTTGGAGGGGAATGGTTACGCTTTCAGCGCCAGTCGAATAGTGGATTGAAACAGGCTAACGCGCTGCTCGAACAGCGCCTTAACGGCAGACAGCTGTGCCTGACCGGAAGCGCCAATGAAAATGCCAGGATATTCGCTCAGGTACTGCACAAGCTCTTTATTGCCGGCATCCAGGCCGAGGCCAGCCTCGCCAACCGGCATCAACAGGCACTGCTCACTGAGCTGGAGGGGCTGAGCGGAGAGCTGGCAGTACAGCTTGCCCTGCCCTCCGCGTATCAGGCATGGCAGAAACAGCTGACAGAACGCGGCGAGCAGTTCCTCAAGGCGTTCCAGCGTCATGTACAACTCAGCGGTGAACTACTCGAACAATGCGGACTGAGCCCGTCGTCGACGCAGGACTCGCGTTAAAAGCGCAGCACGAAGTCCTTGCCGTTCCGCGGCTTGCCAAAAAATTGGCTGAGACTGTTGTACAGCGCGCTGCCCTCAGGCGGACTCAACTGTATCTGCCCGCGCGGCATACCATTCATCGCAATACGCAGGTTGCCCCGGACTTTCATCGGGTTATCGGGATCGATACTCACCACAATCTGTCCACCGCTGCAGCTCAGTGTTGACTGGATACTGCCCAGAGCATCAAGCCCATCTACATCGCCGCTGAGCTGATCAATACTGACTTTACCCTGCAGTTCGCTGCACCCTTTCGCCGTCAGCTGGGCTTGTTCGAGTCGGGCAATAAACTGCCCATCGAAGCCCATACTGGGTACATCCACTGCGTCTAACAGGGGCGCAATCTGCCCTCTTGCCTGAACATCCGACGCGATCAGTGTTTCTGCATCAGCCAGTCCCAACTCAGCAGAGACGTCCACTGGCGCGGAAGTCGTCACATGCAGCAGCCGCTGATTCCAAAGGCCAGACGGCTGAACACGCCAATGAATCTCGTCGAGCTGCAAGCCCTGCACCACAACGTGGCTGAGTCGCCCCTGCCAAAGCCCGCCCGAGGCCGCCCCCAGCTCTACACCCTGCAAACGGTCTCGCAAGGTATCGGTCAACAGCCAGGCCGGGGCTTGCCAGACCAGACTGCCAAGTAAAACAACAATGGCGAGAAGTGCGACACCCAAGCGTTTCACGATGCGCCTCCCAGAGTCGCTCGCAGCGACACCCGGCCAGGCACATCCAGCCGCCCCATCGACAGAGAATCCAGCGGCATACCGGCCATCAGCAAGGCATCGATAAACCGCACGGCGCTGTTGTAATCCGTCATCGCCACTTGCACGAGGAAACGACCGTTACTTTGCGGTTCAATGCGGCTGATATTCACACCAAACTGGCGGGCAGCACTGGTTATCTGCTGCTGCGGAGAGCCACTGACGGTGCCGAGTGACTGCCCGCGCCCGCGCGCGGCGGTCACTTGCGCAGCGGCGCCTTGCATCCAACTATAAATCTGCTGGCGTTGGGCCAGACGCTCCTCAGCGCTGGCGCGCGCATCCAGCAACGGCTGCCACAGCAGTAACCACACCAGTAGCGGGATACCCGCAAAAATGCCGCCCAGCAAAATCCAGCGCTCGCGTTCCGAGCGTCCATCCAACAAAGCATTGAGTGACTTCATTTGCCGCCCTCCCGCAATACCAGCTGGCCAGTGATTCCTGTTTGCTCCTGACCAAACGCACCGCGTTCAACCTCAAAGCCCTGTGACAACAAGGCCGCTACCCAACGGTCTACCTGCTCGTAGCCATCGGCAGCGATCAGCACTTTAACGGCATTTTTCTCGTAGTTGAGCTGCTGCAGGCGGATACCACTGTCTCCTATACTGGCGCGGGCAATGCGGTCCAACCAAGGCATGAACGCCGACTGCTCAACACCCCCGCCCTCCAACGCCGCCAACTGGCTACGCATCTGACTGCGTGCATTGACAATACGCGCACCGGGGAAAGTGTCTCGATAAATATCGTCAATGCCTTGTTCATAGAGCGCAATCTGGCGACGGCTGTCGGCAATTTCCAGGCCCAGACTGAGCCAGTGCAGTGCTAACAGCAGCCCCGCGAGTACCACCGGCCAGCGCAGCCGCTGCCAGAGGACATTACTCTCTTCTTTCAGGCGATAATCGCCACTGAGAAGATTCATCGGCCAGGGCGAAAACAGCCTGGCAATCTGCTCCAGCCGCTGTTCATAGGTTTGCGTGCTTTCTGCGGGTAAGCTCACGGCAATCGCCGCCCCCTGCTCGCTGTAACAACGCGGGCTTACATCACCTCCGGCGACCTGCCACCAAGCTGACAGATTATCGGTGCTCAAGCTGGCCGCCGCTGCAGGCAAGCGCACGGTCGCCCTGCGCTCGTCCAGCAGCACCACGTTTTCCGGCAAAACAGCATAGTCAGGCAGCAGGCTTTTTACTTTTAAACCGCTGTCTTTTAACAGGGCAAACCACTCGTCCATGCGCTGGCGATCAACCACCAGCACATCGCTGGGCTGATTCGCCACAATGTTGCCGCAGACCAGATGCAGCGAATCCAGATCACTGCAAAGCTGTTCTTCCAATTGAAAAGGCAGCGCAGCGAGACCCACACGCCCCCCTTTGGGCAGAACAACCTGCTGCCAGCTCACCCATTCACCGGGCACAATGACGTAGCACGGCACCCCGGCAAACCGTTCACCGAGATCGTCCAGTGAACCGCCAGCCTCTATGCTGCCGGTATCCAGACGTTGCTGAGTGCTGTCGCTCCAGTGCAGCCAGTGAATACGAAGATCACCGTCTGCGGGCATGGATAGCAATAGTCGTTCGCTCAAAAAACTTCTCCATATTCACGCGCATAGGCGTAAACCTTGCCATTGTTCAACACCAAGCGGCTGTACAAACGCAGGCGTCGCTGCTCGTACAACACATCGGCAAGGCCGCGAAAATATCGCGACTTGACCGTCAGCCCGGCCTGCAACTCTGCCGGAATGGGCTGCCCCTCTGACAGCCCCAGCATCACGACAAAATCTTCAACCGTCGCCCAGCCTTCTTCCGGGCGTTCTTCAATAATCTGCTGCACCACGGGCACCGCCAGAATATTACCAATCGCAGCCGCCAGCAGTGGCGCGTCTTCCGGGCTGAGGGTATTGATATTCAGCCCCGTTTCAATCTCCGGCAACGCACATAGATACGGTCGCAGTGCCGCTTCTTCATCCTCTTCGAACTCAGCAAACAAGCTCATTTCGCTCAGCGAGTCGAGAGGCTGGTTGGGCGGCAAATAAGGATAGTCTGCCGCCGTGTAGGTCAAATCTTCCGCGCCGTACGTCCCCTCGGGAGAAAAGTCGGCATCGACCCAGTCGCTCAGCCGCTGAGTAATAAAGGCTGCGCGCTGAGGATTCAGCTCCAGGTTCAGCAGCAAGCCTTCCAGCACCTGCTGGGCGGGGCTGCGACTGCCACTTTGGGCGGCTTCATCCGACAAATACAGGCGATTGACGTTAAAACAGGCCTGCTCGTCCTCAACCAGCCCGGCGATAGAGCCACCGTCTACCGGAAACACAATATCCTTGCGCGCCCAATTCTGATTCAGTGTCACCACCGACTCACCGGCAATGTCTTCCAGCGCAAATACCGCAATGCGCTCTCCACCCAGCGCATACCAGTAGGCCTGATCCATCAATCGCTGATTGAACAGGCGCTGACTGTTGTAGCGCACGGCGTCGATCAGGTTTACCGACAGCACCAGCATGATGGCGACCATCAGCAGTACCATCATCAGCGCGGCGCCACGCTGCTTGGCTGGAGGCGCCCTCATTGCACCAGCTCCGGCAGTAGCACGTTCATTTCAATATCAGGCCAGGGACCAACATCCAGTTCAATGCGCAAACCCGTCGGTTGCAGCGCATTGAGCTGCGTGCTGGGCGGCCAGAAACTTGTCCAGCGGCTGCCGTCGTAAAAGCTCACAACAAAACGCCCCACGTCCTCCAGCAGTTCGCGGCGCTGCCGAGGGCTGTTTTCAGTGGGATCGGCAACCGCCGCGCTATAACGCAGCAATACACCGTCTTCCACCTCGTAGCGCACGCGCTCCAAGCTGCTGTTCAGCACCTGCCCCGGCAGTAACCGCCGTCCGCCGTGCACAAACTCCAGCTCGCTGTTCTCGCCGATCTGCTCGGCCACCAATCGGGCCGGTAATGGGTCACCCTGCTCGTCACGGGGAATCCGCGGCGTCAGCTGCTCCAGATCGCGACGCATCATTTGCAAGGCCAGCGCCACGCGCTCCAGTTGCTGTTGCCGCTCGGCCACATGGTCCTGATTCTGTAGCGCCCCGTTTAACAGCGCACTGGCCATTACCCCGAGCAGTGCCATAATGCCGATGGCAATCAGCAGTTCGACCAGGGTAAAGCCCCGCTGCCCCGGGCACCGCATTTGGTTAAACGCACAAGGCTTCTGCGGGGTTCTACTCATTTCTTGAGAAAGGCCATGCGTGTCGCCAGGGTGTCCTTCTCGCCCTCCATACGCACCGTCAGTTCCACGCGACGCATGGAGGGATGGGGCGTATCAGCCACACTGCGCTGCCAGACGAAGTCGTAACCCGCCAGCGAGGCTTTGCCTGTATTGCGATTGCCAAAACCCTCGCGAAGAATATCAACCACCAGGTTTTGCGCGACCAGGTCGGCAAACTGGCGCTTTTCCAGCTCACCCGTGCTCAGCGTGGCCTCACTGAGACTTTTACTCAGGGCAACCGCAGCGGTCGCAAAAATCATCAGCGCGACCATAATTTCCAGCAGTGTAAAACCCCGCTGCCGTCCCATTAATCCTTCACCTTCAGACTGTCGTCAAACACCAGCGTGTCGCCATCTATTGAACGCAGGCGCCACTCGAAGGGACTGATCTGACCATCGCCCAGAAACTGTATCTGTGGCGTCATCTGGCGGCGACCCTCTTCCTCTTCGGGCATTTTCAGCGGCTCACCCGCAATGGAGATTTCAGCGCGCACACTGCTGTCCAGTTCAAGTTGTCGAGACAGCGGCCCAACGGTAATCGGCTGCCAGCCGCTTTCTGTCAGCGTAACGTAGCGGCCACTGCTGCCATTCCACAGCAGCCCAAGGCTTCGGCCGCTGAACACCGCCTCTGAGCGTGCACTGCGCAGACTGGTCATCAGCTCCGCCCGCTCTTCACGCAGCATCGCCTCGCCGTCTTTGCCCGGCAAGGTCAGCACAGCCACCCCGCTCATCAGGCCGATAATAAAAATGACGACCAGCAGTTCGAGCAGGGAGAATCCGCGTTGTTTACTCCTGCCAGTTGACGATATCACTGGCCAGCTCCTCGCCGCCCTCTTCACCGTCGGCACCCAGCGAATACAGGTCATAAGGACCGTGCTCACCCGGCTGAATGTACTGGTAGGGGTTGCCCCAGGGATCGTCGGGCAGGCGTTTGATGTAACCGTTACTGCGATAGTTTTTCGGCTGGGGGCCGGTTTGCGGAGCCTTCACCAGAGCCATCAACCCTTGGTCAGTGGTCGGATAAACGTGATTGTCGAGCTTGTACATGTCCAGCGACTGCTCCAGCACCGCAATATCGGCGCGGGCTTTCTCCACCATGGCGCGGTCCTGATTCTGCAGTACATTCGGGGCCACGACGGCGACAAGCAAACCGAGAATGACGATGACCACCATGATCTCCAGCAGTGTGAAACCCTGTTGACGGCGGTGGTTAAATGCAAGCGACTCCACGTCGACCTCCTAGAATTGTGTCAAGTTATTCAATTGCAGTATCGGCAGCAGGATGGCCAGCACGATGGACAAGACTACCAGCCCGAGAACCACGATCAACAAGGGTTCAAACAGGCTGATAAACATTTGTACGCGGGCCTGCAGCTCGCGCTCCAGATTTGCCGCGGCGCGCTGCACCATTTGCTCCAGCTCACCACTGGACTCACCGCTGGCAATCATATACACCGCCATCGGCGGTAATTCCGCCTCATCCTGCAGACAGCGACTGAAGCTCTTCCCCTCGCGGACTTCCTCACGTACGCGATCCATACTTTGCTTCAGGTGTTCGTTGCTGAGCGTGGCACAGGCCACTTTCAGCGTTTCCAAAAACGGCACACCAGAAGACAGCAGAATGGCCAGCGTTCGCAACATCCGCGCCGAATCGAGCTCACGCACTAACGGCCCCCACATAGGCAGGCGCAGCTGCAGGCGGTGGGCACGCAATTTCCGCTCGGGGTCGCGCAGCCACCATTGGGCACCGAGCACGACGGCAATAACAGCGATGACCACGGTATACCAATAGCTGGCCATACCATCGCTGATAGCGATAAGAATTCGCGTCAGCAGCGGCAGGACCTGATCGTAGTGATCGAACTGCGCCGTCACTTTGGGCACCACGTAAGTCATCAGCGCGGTAATCACCCCAAGGGCTACAAAGCACAACACCAGCGGATACAACGCGGCCTGCACTATCACGCCGCGCAGCTTTTGACTGTCTTCGGTGTATTCAGCCAATTGGTTGAGGACTTCCGCCAGATCTCCGGACTTCTCGCCCGAACTGACCAGTGCACGATAAACGGAATTGAAAACATTGGGGTGGTCGTTGAGCCCATCGGCGAGCGAGTGGCCCTCCAACACACGGGAGCGCAGCTCAAGCACAATGCCTTTGAGGTAGGCCTTTCGCGTGTGCTTGGCCGTCGCGGCCAGCGCCTCTTCAACTGGAATGCCCGACTGGATCAGCGTCGCCAGGTGCCGGGTAAACAGCGCCAGATCGGCGATATTGACTTTGGGACGGGACAGCGAGAATCCACTGCCGCCGCCACGACGTTTATCCCGGCTGGCATTAATTTCTACGGGAAACAGTTGCTTTTCACGTAACGCCTGACGGGCAAGACGGCTGGAGTCCGCCTCGATTACGCCACGCTTGCTGTTTCCCTTGGCATCCAGGGCACGATATTCAAAGGCTGGCATCCGTTCCCTCGCGAACACTGCGCAGCAGTTCGTCCAGACTGGTCTGTCCTTCCAGAACCAGTCTGCGCCCTTCCGACATCAGGGTATTCATCGTCCCGGCAACATGGCGCTGTATTTCCTGCTCACCGGCGCGATTGTGGACCATCTCACCCACTTCACGATCGATCACCAGCAGTTCATACACACCTTGTCGGCCGCGATAGCCCGTGTGCTGGCAGGCGTCACAGCCCGCCGCATTGTAGGCTTGTTTACCTTCAAGGCTGCTGTCACCGAGCAAGCGCGCCTCTGTTGCATCCAGCTGAATGGGCTCACGGCACTCGTGGCAGAGTCGCCGCACCAGGCGCTGCGCAAGCACCCCCTTCAGGCTCGACGCAATCAGATAAGGCTCTACACCGATATCTACAAGACGGGTAATCGCGCCAATGGCGGTATTGGTGTGCAACGTCGACAATACCAAGTGGCCTGTCAACGAGGCCTGTACCGCAATTTCGGCGGTTTCCTGGTCGCGGATTTCACCGACCATCACCACATCCGGGTCTTGGCGAAGAATCGCGCGCAGGCCGCGAGCAAAGGTCATTCCCACCTTGGCGTGAACCTGGGTCTGACCGATACCTTCGATATCGTACTCCACCGGATCTTCAACGGTAAGAATATTGCGCTTGCGATCGTTGAGCGCCATCAAACCCGCATAAAGCGTTGTCGTCTTACCAGAACCGGTGGGGCCGGTGACCAGAATAATGCCATTGGGCTGGTGCAACAGGTCGGTTAACGTTGTCAGCGTCTTGGCGGGCATACCCAACTGGCTCAGGTCAATGCGGGCGGCCTGCTTGTCGAGCAAACGCATGACCACGCGCTCGCCGTAGTTTGACGGGATAGTCGACACCCGCACATCCACCGAGCGACCCGCGATACGCAGCGATACCCGTCCGTCCTGGGGCACGCGTTTCTCGGCAATATCCAGTCGCGACATGACTTTGATACGCGACACCAGCAGCGGCGCCAGTCGGCGGTTAGGGGTGAGCACTTCCTGCAAAATGCCATCGACACGCAGGCGCACCGACATGCTCTTTTCGTAGGTTTCGATATGAATATCAGAGGCGTCACGTTTCAGGGCTTCGCCAAACAGCGCGTTAATCAGGCGGATAACCGGCGCATCGTCCTGGGCATCCAGCAAATCCTGCGACTCGGGAATTTCCTCGGCGAGGCGATCCAGATCCACCTCGTCGCTGATATCTCCCATCGCCGACATGGCATCGCCCTGCTGTCGCTGGAAGGCCTCATTAATTTTGTCCTGCAACTCGGCCTCATCACACAGTGTCAGTGTGAAGGGCGCAGACAGCGCCCGCTGCACTTCGGCCAGTGCAGCCGGGGGAGTTGACGCGCAGCACAGCAGCTCGAGGTGATCGCCATCAACCTCTTGTACCAGCAGCCCATTGTTGCGCGCAAAGGCGTAACTCAGCGTTCGCGACATATCAGTTCTGCTCGGACTCTTCGATCAGCTGCGGCTCGTCAATGGAGATGGGCTCCTCAACCGCCTCACTCTGAGGCCGGGGTTGGAACATCTCTTTGCGCTCCGCTTCTGACTCCAGCGCTTCGACTTCCTGCTCGCGTGCTTTTTCTGCGGGCGCCATCGGTGGCGGCACTGGTTTGCGCGGCAACAGATCAACCGGCGAAGGAGCCATGCCCGCCCACTCCGGCAGTACCGCCAGATCAGTGAACGGGAACAGGCTGATGCCCTCGGCCGCCTTCGCCAACTGCTCGGCGCGGATATAGTTGTACTTGCGACCACTGATCTCTGACAGAGTCGCCTGGTCGCGAACGATCGTCGGGCGAATAAAGACCATCAGATTACGTTTAGACGTGCTGGTATTGTCCGCACGGAACAGGCGGCCCAACAGGGGAATATCGCCGAGCAGGGGGATTTTGGCACTTTGCTCATTAACCTGATCGTCAATCAGGCCACCCAGCACAATGGTGGCACCGTCATTGACCAGCACGGTCGTTTTAATCGTGCGCTTGTTGGTGATGACGTCGGCAGCCGAGGTCGATGGGCTGAGCGAGGATACTTCCTGTTCGATGCTCAACTGGACCGCGTCGCCGTCATTAATTTGCGGAGTCAGCAACAGCTTGGTACCCACCTCTTGGCGCTCGATGGTTTGGAAGGGGTTGGTGTTGGTCGAACTGGCGGTAGATCCGGTTAACACGGGAATTTCCTGACCAACCAGAATAGAGGCCTCTTCGTTATCCAGCGTCAGCAGGCTTGGTGTCGACAGGATATTGGACTCCGAATCACTGGCCAGCGCGGATACCAGGGTCGCAAAGCTGAAGCCGTCTGAAATTTTGCCGAAACCGATGGCGGCACCACGCAAACCACTCAGAGCCGTCGCAGCCGCCTCTTCACCAGCCAGCAAACTGATGATTCCCGGTGAACTGCCAGTCCCCGAGGCGCCACCACTGAAGTTGATCCCACCAACAGGTACCGTGCCGTCATCCGCACCGCGGAACAGCCATTGCACCCCCAGCTCCTTTGCCTTGTTGTCGGTAACTTCAATAATAATCGCCTCTACCAAGACCTGAGCGCGACGGATATCCAGGTCGCGAATCACCTTCTCCAGGTCATTAATAATATGCGGACTACCTGACAGCACAACGGAGTTGGTCTGTTCGTGGGCTTCAATATTGATCGACAGCGCATTGCCGCCACCGGCGGTGGTACGCCCGGCACTTTGCTCATCTTTAACAATGGTATCGCTGATGCTTTTCAGCACCGTCACCAGCTCTTCGGCTTTGGCATACTTGAGGTATTTGACACGAATATTCGACTGGCTGCTGACTTCACTGTCGAGGTCTTTAACCAGGCGGCGCAAGTAACTGCGCGCCTCATCATCGCCAAACAGGATCAGCGTATTGGTGCGCGGATCGGCGGCAACAACGGGCTTTGAAGAACCGCGCTTGCGGGTCTGCTGTGACAGCACCTTGTTGAGAACACGTTCAACTTCTTCCGCTGAAGAGTTTTGCAGCACCACCGTTTCCATCAACTGCGCATCAACGGAATTCACCGCGTCGATAATCGACATCAGGCGGCGTACGTTAGATTCCCGGTCAGTAATCAGGATGATGTTGGAATCGGAATAACTGGTGATAACGCCGACTTTGTTGTCGACCAGCGGGCGCAACGACTTCACCAGCTCGTCGGCATCGGCATTCTGCAGCTGGGCAATACGCGTGATAATGGATTCGCTGCGCCCCAGCGATGAGGCCGAGCGCTGCACTTCAATACCCTCGATTTTTGCCGCCTGGTTGGGGATGACTTTGAGGATGCCGTCACCGGCTTCTACCGCCGAGTACCCCTCCACGCCTAACTGGAGCAGAAAAATCTGATACAACTCGTCGGCGTCCAGTTTGCGATGGCTTTGAACACTGATTTTTCCCTTCACCCGGCTGTCGACCACAATGGTTTTGCCAGTGAGCTTGGCAACCGTATCGATGAACTCGCCAATGTCGACATTCTGCATGTCCAGGTCGAAGCGCTCCGCGCTGGCTTGCAGTGGCAAAACCAGTACCAGCAGCAGTGACATGCTCAGAAAAAGTGTTTTCATAAATCCAGTCTTTTGCTCAGAATCGAATCGTTGCGCTGCACCAGCAGCTCGAAGGATTGCGTGTTTTCCATTAATTTCATCAGCTCGGTTGCTGGCAGATCCGCCAGCGACTGTCCGTTCACGGACAGCACCACATCACCCGGTTCAATACCCAACAGCTTGAACAGACGCGGATCCCGCCCCGGTGACAGGGCATAGCCCTTGACCTGACCATTCTCGGTAACCGGACTGGCAGAGAAGAACCGTACCAGTTTCAGCGGGCTATTCTGCACCGTATCCATGGGGTCTTCGCCAATCAGCTCTTTGATCTCCGGCCGATCCAGGCTAATCACTTCGTCGTCTGCCGGCTGGGCGCTCGCCGACGGGGCCGCCGTAATGCCACCGCTGAGTTGACGTTTCTCCAGCTCGATTTTTTCCTGACGACGATTGTTTTCAATGATGATGTGGTCAGACATGACCGCCAAAAGCGTCACCGAGCCCGCCACCTCTATTTTTTCACCAACGGAATAGGCTTTGGTCTTGCTGCCGTGACGCAGTATGGCAACACCGCTCTCGTCGCTGCCCGATACCAGTCCCAGCACCGAAATTTTCAGGCGACTGCGTTGTACATCCTGCTGGATGATTTTTTCACTGTCGTCTTGCGGAGCCTCGCCAAACAAAGGCACCGCAAGCAAACTTTGTACATTGTATTGGGGTCCGCCAGCAGACTGTGCGACAGCCGCAACGGGCCTGGACACCGGCAGAGTGACATCGCGACTGAAGGCAGCGGCTGACCAGAACACGCTGGCGAGCACCATCATCAGCAGCAACAGTAATATCAGACTGACACTGGCACTGACGCGAGGGCTGAGTACCTGCTTAATTACCGCCGACTTATCCACCTCGTCGTACTACCTCAAATTCGCCCCACGAGCGCCGCATACTAGAGAAACTGTATGACATTTTTCTTACCAAACCGATCCATCTCCGACCACACTGTCACAATTGGCCGTCATCCTTCAGCATCCTAACGAATACAACGGCATCGAAACCGACGCCGGTGTATTGGCAGAACCGCTTATTTAAACACGCAGTGTTTGGCGTAATCGGCAGCTTCATTCGCCGACCAGTCACCTTTCGGCTTTTCTTTCATCGCGGCGCACCAGGCTTCTGAACCCACTTCAGGGGCGCAGGCTGCCATCAGAACCAACAGGGAACACAGCAGACTTGTTTTTATCTTTCGCATAATTACCTCGTCAAAAGCTCGGGTCACCAGAACATTAAACCGACTTAGTGTAACAGAGGCTTAGCAGAAGGCGCATAGCAGGGAGGGATTTTTGCCGACCGTTACCGGAAGAGCGAAATCGGCCCCGCCAGAGCAGGCGGGGCGCGAAGGTACAGGTCAGGACTCGACCATATCAAAATCGAATTTACTGATACCACAATCCGGGCATTCCCAGTCTTCGGGGACATCATCCCAGCGGGTGCCTGCAGGAATGCCATCATCGGGCAGACCTTCTGCCTCGTCATAGATGAAACCGCAAATAACACATTCCCACTTTTTAAAATCGCTCATCATGCTCTCCATTCACTTGCTTTGTCGGCGAGCGCCTTTGAGCAGTGCACAGCCACTGCAACAAGCCGCCTAGGCCATTTTTTGCCAAGTATACTACCCATGACGACTGCGAAATATTAAGGAATTTCAATGATTTTTCTTTTGCCGCGCGCAAGCGAGGCGGCTAGGGCTGAGACAGCCCTGCGAGCTTGCCACGGGAAGGCAGTGACAGCAGAACCACCAGCGCCTCACCATCGCGATCCAGCGTCAACGTAATATCGCGACTGCTGCCGAGCCGGTCATACAGATCATTGAGAACGTCCGGCGCGGCCAGCGCCATACCATTGATGGCGTGAAGGCGGTCGCCCCCTTTGAGGGGCAGTTGCGAGAACAGGCGTGGGTCATCGCCAGGGTAAAGATAGTAGTGGCGGCGGCCCGCTGACGTCTTGCGGCGTTGCACATCCAGACTGCCGCGCAGTGACAGCGGTGATTCATAGAGCCGCTGCAAATACTCGGCTATCAGTGCTCTGACCTGCGTATCGTTGCGGAGATCAACCACGGACGACGCCCGGGCGGCAAAATCATAATCTGCCAGCTCACTACGGTACTCAAAGCGATCGTCACCCTCGTCATCTTGTGTACCGCGAAGGGACAGCAAGCGGAACGCGCCGCAGCTATCCAGCAGTACGGATTCCGCCATCACCTCCGCCACCTTCAAACAGGGTGGCAGTAATTGCGTACCGACCTCGACAAGGCGTTCCTGACCATCTATCGCCATATTCGCGCGGGGCATCTCATCACCGGGCAGGATGGACAACAGCTCCAGAGGTTGACGCACGACCGGATCATCGCCGAACCACTGAGCGTCATCAGCGTTGAAGATCTTCTGTTCCTCTGCAACCGTCTGCTCCAACTGCTCGCGTGCGGGCGCACTGAGCCCGTACAGCCCCAATGTAGTGACCGCGGCATAAATACCCGCAACAAGAAATTTTGCTTTTACGCTCGCCATCTTACCAACCTGCAACCCATCTACAGTTACCCCTCAACACGCTATAATGCGGCCCCGCGCTCGCGCATTCAATGTCAACGGTATACCGGTTCACCATGCATATTCATCTGGCCCCAATGGAGGGCGTCGTCAACGCACGCATGCGCGCCCTGCTGACCGCCGTTGGAGGTATAGACCGCTGTATTACGGAGTTTGTTCGCGTTACCGACCAACTGTTGCCTGCCAGGGTGTTTTACCGTCTCTGCCCCGAACTGCATCACGGCGGTACGACACCAAGTGGCACACCGGTGTACGTGCAACTGCTAGGCAGTGAGCCCGGCGTCATGGCCGACAACGCGGCGCGCGCCGCTGAACTGGGCGCACCGGGCATCGATCTGAACTTCGGCTGTCCAGCCAAATGCGTCAACCGCCATCGGGGCGGCTCAATATTGCTGGACGAACCTGAGCTGATTTACGCCATTGTCAGCAGCATCCGCCGGCAGCTTCCGGATGACGTCCCCCTCACCGTAAAGATTCGACTCGGCTTCCGCGACAGTCTGCGATTCCATGACGTCGTCAATGCGGCAGAAACGGGGGGCGCGAGCTTGCTGACTATTCACGCCAGAACGCGGGAAGACGGCTACACACCGCCCGCCCACTGGCATCAGATCGCCCCGGCTCGCGAGCGCTTTGGCATTGCCATGGTTGCCAACGGGGAAATTTGGACCCCCGAGCACGCCGACCTGTGCCAGCGAGACAGCGGCTGCGAGGACATTATGCTCGGGCGCGGACTGCTGTCCCGCCCTGACCTCGCCCTGCATATCAAGCAGCAGCGACTCGGCAACAGCCACCAGCCGTGGTCTTGGGAAGCCGTTTTTCCTCTGCTCCACGCACTGTTTGAAGACAGCCTGCAAACATGCGCCCCGCGCCATGTCGGCGGCCCCAGTAAACAGTGGCTAGGATATCTGCGCCGCACATATCCGCAGGCTCAGGAGCTTTTTGAGCAGATCAAACGACTGCGCGAGCCGGCAGATTTGCAGGAGGCACTGCAACAGCACCTCCCCAAAGCCGCTTAAGCCAACGCCTTCTTGAGGTAGTCCAGCTCAGCAACGGCGCCATCGTCGGTCTGAGACAGTACAAACTTTTCCACCTTTCCGCCGACCAGCGGAATTTTTGCCTTGCAGCGATGGCTGACCCGATACTCACAGCCATCACCCTGGGGCTGCAACGCCATTTCCGCGGAAATCACTACAGGCTGGCCCTTGATCGTGATCTGCATAGTGCCACTCCAACCTTCGCCGTCGGCTTGCCACTCTTCCTGGAAATTAAGGGTCTGCTTGGGGTTGAAGACCTTCGCCAGCACGGAGGGCAGCTCACGAGTCACTTCGCGCTCCATCGCCACCGTGAGGCTGTCGCCGAAATCTTCTATTTCACAATCTGCGCTGAGTTCACCCAAGGCGAGACTGCGTTCAACCCGGAAGTCCGGATCCTGTAAACGCGCCCAAACTGTATCGAGATCCTGATCAAACTGCATTGTTACCGACATGCGCACTCCGTGCCATTATTGTTGTGAGGAGACAAGTTTACACCTGCGCCCGCATGCGCAACATCCTCTCTATTGAGAGAAGGAAAAAATATCAACCCGAGCTGCCGAAATCCGCCCCAACACCCACCAGCGGCAGGGCCGGAGTCAGCGAGCAATAAACTGCCGGTAAATCACCATGCCGGCGAGCATTGCCAGCGCAAACACCACGAATTGACCTATGCCCGTCAAAATAGCGACCAGCGCGGGAGCCGGACAAAGGCCGCTCAAGCCCCAGCCGATACCAAACAACACCGCGCCACCCACCAGTTTCCTGTCGATGTGCTTAGCGGTCGGCAAATGGAACTTTTCGCCATGCTTCGGCTTTTCCGCTTTGAACAACCAGTGGTAGGCAGGCGCCACCACGATCAGCGCAGCCCCCATGACAAACGCCAGGCTGGGATCCCACTGGCCGAATAAATCCAGAAAGTTCTGCACCTTGGCCGGATTAGCCATTCCCGACACAGCGATTCCCGCCCCGAACAAGGCGCCGGAGAGCAATACCATCAGATATTTCACAGGCCTTCTCCCAGCAAATGACGGAGAACAAACACCGTGACAAAGCCACTGGCCATAAAGGTCAGTGTTGCCACAATGGAACGCATCGACAGGCGGGAAATACCGCAAACCCCGTGACCAGAGGTACAGCCGGACCCCATCGACGTCCCCACGCCCACAACGAGGCCGGCGACGACCAGCATCGGCGTTGAAAGCACAGGGCGAACATCCTCCAGCGCCCCGGTGAGATAGGCGCCCACAAAGCCGCCCAGAAACAGCCCCAGCAAAAACACCAGGCGCCAGTTTCGCTCGCCACCGTGCTCCAGCGCAGCCCCGGCAACAATGCCGGAAATGCCGGCAATGCGGCCCACGGACCACATCAGCAAGACCGCCGACAGGCCAATCAACACACCGCCAAAGGCGGAGATATAAGGGGTAAATTCAGTGGCTTCTACCATCGCCAACTCCACTCTCTGCTATACCAATGCGGCGACGCCGCAACTTGGCAAGCAAGATAGCCAGTTGCCCAGACCTTGGCAACTGGCCGAGCTGCGACATATTCGCGCAGTAGCTCAGGCGCGCCGTCCCTGCGGGAGTTCGGCACCGAGGTGATGCTTGGAAAGGTGGGTCAATTCTTCAGCTTCATATTCTTCGAGAATATCCGCCAGTTTGCGGCTGATTTTGGTACTGGTGCGAATCATTTCAATCTTCGGCCAGCTCGCCCTTTCGCCTTCACGGATAAAGAACCGAAGCTGTTCTTCCGTCAATTCATTGAGCAGCTTTCGGGGGTCGAAAAAGCGATAGCGCGGAATAATATTGATGTCACCCGTGTACTCCTGACTCACCACCGCATTGGCCATGTTCGCCATCCGGCGAATCTTGGGCGAGGACTTGAAGTACTTCTGCACCAGCGTATTGCTGACCTTGTACCACTCTTTCAGGCTGCGCATGGTGAAGTGTCGCAAAGAACTCACCACACCGGCCTGCGACGATTTCGCATCGTGCAGCATCCACAACACAATGGGATTGGTCTGGCTGACAATGAAGTGATTAACGCCATAGAGGCGCGCCAGCCGTTTGGCAGGCAAATCATCACTGAATGAACCGTCTATCCAGCGGCGCGTCGCCAGATAAGGCTGCGGATGCCCATGAACATTCTTCGCCTCCAGCATAACCGGCGGAAACACACCGGGCACCGCACAGGAGGCCAGCACGGCCTTGCGGATGTAGACATTGGGTGACGCAATGGCATTCAGCAGGCGTGACGTCTGGTGCACATCAGAGGGAGAAATGGAGATATTGATGTGTCTGCCGGTTTTCTCGTAGGCCTCCTGGAAGGTCATATCCGGTATCAGCTTGGCAATTTTTTCCTTGAGCATGCGGTGATTGATACGCGGTGTGGCGTTGGACAGGCCGTTATTGACCAGATCCATTTCCAGCCGCAGCTCATCAATCAATCGCTCGGTATCCAGAAATTCCTTCAGCTCAGCGTCAGAGCGCGTGCCCAGCACTGCGGCAATCAGCGAGCCGGCACTGGCACCGGAAATCACGTCGGGGAGCAGATCCTGCTCTACCAGCGACTTCACCACACCGACATGGAAGTTGCCAAGAATCGCGCCACCACTCAGCATCAGCGCCGACTTGCCGTAGCATTTGCTGGCGCGACGGAAAAAATCCAGACGCTCGAGAAAATCGGGGTGATCGCTATCCAGCGTACGCAGGTGCTCCAGCGCATCCACAATCGCGTCGACATAGTCGCCGATCAGGTTTTTCGTCCCGAACTTGGCGCGGGAGTACAACACCGGCTTGCCCATGCCGCCCATATTGCCGTGAATCCCCTCATTCAGGGTGAACAGCAAGCCAATATTGTCGTTGTTTTCACGAAAATACCGCAGGCGCTCCAGTCGAGAGCGAATGGAGGCGTAGTCATACAAGCTGGTTTTGTCGATTTTCTTCCAATGCGCACGTCCTGATCCACGATCGTGCTCAATGGCAAGGGACTTCCATTCCTCGTAGCTGTTCGCTTCTTCCAGTTGCTTTTCTAGCTTCTTGATCGTTGACGGCATAATCCTGCAATTCCTAGCGTGGCCGTTTTAGTTGTACCACGTTAACAGTCGCTACTACTCAGCACCATAGGGATTGTACTCAGTCGGCAGCGATGGCTTAACGGCATGATAACAGAGTCAAGTGATAATGAAATTACCGCGTTTTCAGCGAAAATCGCGGCATTTTGCTATTCAAAGCCTGCATATTTTCACAGGACCCACAGCGCTGACTGATTCCATCAACCAGTTTCAACAAACTCACAATGTGGTTGCCAACGACAGGTTTGCCAGTATTCAGCACCGCCACCGAGAGATCGCGTTGCGGATCCGCCCAGCAAAGAATGTTGGAGAATCCCAGATGACCAAAGGCAAACGGGGTATGGCGACCGTAAACCCCAACATAGCGCCCCCCCAACATACAACCCGCGCTGTAGCGCATGGGAATGATCAGTGAGCGATCAAATTGTGGCCGCGCGGCTTCGCGAGTCAGGCGATTCACGGTCAGTGGGGAGAGAATCTGCTTGCCCTGCCACTCGCCCTGTTGTCTGAGCATTTCGAAGAACCGGGACGCTTCCTCAGCCGTGGCATACAGGTTACCTGAGGGAATTTGCGCGTTGAGAAAGGCTTCGGTGTTGGAGAGTCGTACCACCGAGTCCACATCGGCGCCCAGCACCTTTTCAAGATGATTGCCAACCGGCCCCACATTAGGCAGACCACTGACATAGTTCTGCGCTGCAACCGCATGGTCTTTGGGATCAAGGCCATAGCGGAAGTAGCGCATTCCCATGGGCTTGCGAATCACCTCATCCAGATAGCTGTTCACGTCCTTGCCGGTGCACACGCGAATCAGTTCTGCGAGCACAAAGCCCCCAGTAATCGCGTGATAGGCCACCACTCGCCCATCTTCGCAGAGTGCTTGCTCTGCGCAAATGCGCCGCAGGGCTTCTTCGGAGTCGAACAGCACTTCCGTCGGCGTGTCAGCGGCCAATCCAGGCACCCCGGCTCGGTGAGCCAGCAACTGATATATGGTAATACGCGCTTTACCGCCCTGGGCAAACGCGGGAATGTAATGACTGACCGGATTCAGCAGATCCAGCAAACCGTCTTCAGCAAGCTTGTGGACCAGTACCGCACTGATTACTTTGGACGCAGAGAACAGGCAAACGGGTGTATCGAGCGCAGCGCTAACCGGCTGGCCCTCATCTAGACCACCCGAGAACCCAATACTGCGGTGCAATATCTGTTTACCTTTTCTGCGCAGGGAGACGCTGACCATCGGGTGCATACCGCTGCGGTGAAGCGCCTCTGCATCCTGCCAGATCGCCTCAACGTCCTCTGCACTGACATCGGTTCCAGCGACACTCGCTTCCTTGGGATCGATGGTGGCGCTGGCGGCGATATCCAGGCCTCTGGCGGGGTCACGGAAGATTTTCTGGCTGACTGACTTGCAAGTTTTGGCAAACAGCATGGAGTTCTCTTATGGCTGTTCCCGGCGCCGATATCGCTCGGGTTAATGAGTAATAACCCTTTTTATAACATGCCGTCAGAGTGTGAACTAGAGCGCATTCGCTCAGAAAAGCGCAGAAATGGTCCCGATCAGCTAATTTTCTCTTCGAGGGGAACGGGGCGACCGTGGAGATAGCCCTGCGCGAAATCCACGCCTATTTCGGCAAGGTAATCAAACACCGTCTGGCGCTCGACGAATTCCGCGATGGTTTTTTTGCCGAGAACATGACTGATGTCGTTAATGGAGCGAACCATCGCCTCGTGCACCGGGTTTTTATCAATATCGTGCACAAACATGCCGTCAATCTTTACGAAATCGACCGCCAGCTCCTGAAGGTAGCCGAAAGAAGACATACCCGTGCCAAAATCGTCCAGCGCAAACTGGCCACCGAGCTCATGGACCCGGTCGATAAAACGGCTTACCGCCGAAAAGTTGGTAATCGCGACGGTTTCGGTAATCTCAAAACAGATCAAGCCGGGGTCAATATGGCTGCGTCGCAGTTGGCGATAAACAAATTCCAGAAAGGACTCTTCACACAGGGACTGCCCGGAGATATTGATCGCAAACAACGGCCGACTGGCCACGACCTCAGGGTTGCTCTGTAAATAGTCGAATACCGCCTTTACGACCCAGCGGTCGATCTGCGGCATCAGACCAAACCGCTCAGCGGCCGGCATGAACTGCCCGGGACTCAGCAGCTCGCCCTGATAGCGCATTCGTACCAGCAGTTCGTTGTACTCCCGCGCCGCGCCCTGCTCATCGCACAGCGGCACGATGCGCTCCCGCATCAGACAGAATGCGCCGCTGCCCAGTGCATCGTTAATGCGGTGCACCCAGTCCATTTCGTCCTGCAGGCGGCTGAGTTTTTTGTCATGAACATCATAAACATGCAAACGCCCACGACCGTTTTCTTTCGCGGAATACATCGCCACATCCGCCTGACTCATCACCGCCTGCCGCTCCTGCGACTGGTCGTTAATAATCACCACGCCAATACTGATAGAGACACGATGGGCAATACCACTCCAGGTAAAGCTCATGCGTTTGACAGATTTGATCAATCGAGTCGCAATCGACCGCGCTTCATAGTGGTCAACGTTACTTAGCAAAATGCCAAACTCATCGCCGCCCAGACGGTACAGTAAGTCACCGGCAAACAGCTCGCTTTGCAAACAGTCCGCGACGGCTTTTATCAGATTATCGCCGGCACCATGACCACTGGTGTCGTTGATCAGTTTGAACTGATCGATATCGATATACAGCAAGGCATGAGTACGCGAGCTGACCGCGGCATCATTAACCAGGTTATCGATGCGACGCTCAAATTCGCGGCGCCCCATGAGAGAAGTCAGCGGATCGAGCGCCTGATCACTGTCCCCGCTTGCCTCCAGCCCACTCAGCAGCAGGCTGTAACCGACACAATGCCCATCCCCGTCATTGACGGTATTCACCCGTAGGATCAGTTGTTGCTCACTGTTGTCGCCCTGACCAGCCTGCAGGCGGATAGCTGCTTCATTGCCCGACGCTGCCAGTGCCGCTACAGCGTCGGCCGTCAACACGACCCCACCTGCGCCGCGGACAGGCAACGAACACATCGGCGCGTCAATAAGACTGTCGTGATTACAGAAAAGCAGGCGCTCGGCTGCCGAGTTGATGTAGCGAATATGGCCTTTTATGTCGACACAGACGACCGCTGAAGGAATTCCGGCCAGCACCCACTCTGCCTGCATATCGACTCCGCTTACTCGCTCAGAGGAATAGTGAAGTAGAACGTTGAGCCCTTACCGAGCTCTGACTCCAGCCAAATTTTGCCGCCGTGCCAGCGCACAATCTTTTCACAGATCGCCAGGCCCACACCGGACTCCTGAGAAACACCACCGGAACTGTCTCGGTGAAAAAGATTGAACAAGCCGCTGTGCTCCTCGGGACTGATCCCCACCCCGGTATCAGAAACCGAAAACAGCCAGTTTCGCTCGTGGGTAACCGCGTTGATATGGATTTCCGGCGCATGGCCCGTGGTAAAGCGAATAGCGTTACCAATGAGATTCTGGAACAGCTGGACCAGCTGCCGTCGGCAGGCGAGTATGGTTGGCAGCGTTTCACAGAACAGGTTGGCGTGGGTCAGTCGGAATTCCTCTTCCAGATTCACCAACACATCGTGAATCACGGCGTTGCAATCCACCATTTCCCGACTTTCGTTAAAGCGCCCTACCGACGTTAACGCAACGAGTTTGTTCAAGGCGGACTGCATCGCATAGACATTTTCGCGGAGATACAGCACTTCTTCAGCCAGCGGCTCGGGTAGCGGCGTATCGCCGGGCGCCGCCAACTTGCGAATACTCGCTACCGCCTCATTCAACGGCACCTGCAGATCTCTGGCGACAAGGTGCGAAACCTGCTCCACCTCGTTAACCAGACCAATGAGCTGATGCCGGCTGCGTGCCAAGGAGATCAAATCCCGGTATGACGACAGCGCCGTGTAGATTACCGAAAACAGCCGATCCTGAGTCAGTTCCGTTTTCGCCCGGTAATCGTTGATATCGTAGACTTTCAGTACCCGCCGCTCCGGTGCCAGTCCCGGCTGGCCGGTGCGAAGAATGATGCGGACAAAGTGATTGCCCACCTCCTGGCGGATGTATTGCGCCACATCAAGACCGGCATTGTCGGTCTCCATAACGACGTCGAGCAGAATAATCGCGATATCGGGGTTGTCGCGGATCAGCTCTTTCGCCTCCGATGCGGAGTACGCACTCATAAATTCAAGATGGCGGCCGCCAAAGCTGAAGTCGTGCAGCGCCAGGCGAGTTACCACGTGGATTTCTTCCTCATCATCCACAATGAGGACTTTCCACCCTTTGCTCGGCAGTGTGCCATCGGCATTAGACGCATGGTCTTTGGCGAGCATCAACTGGTCATCAATCGCCACGATTTACTCCTCGACATCCATATTCGTTTGCTATTCAACCACATCGCGACTGCTATCTACTAAAGGCTTTTCACCGCCAAGGTCCGCAGGAAATATCAGCTCCACACATAGCCCCTGGCCCGGCTCACTCTGCAGGGTAATCTCGCCCTGAAGGCGTTGCGTAGCAAGGTTGTACACGATGTACATCCCCAGACCACTGCCACCAGCCCCCCGCTTCGTGGTGAAAAAAGGATCAAACACACTGTCCAGGTGT
This sequence comes from Spongiibacter tropicus DSM 19543, assembly GCF_000420325.1. Lineage (NCBI taxonomy): Bacteria > Pseudomonadati > Pseudomonadota > Gammaproteobacteria > Cellvibrionales > Spongiibacteraceae > Spongiibacter > Spongiibacter tropicus. Next base: position 61,906 of record NZ_ATUS01000003.1, read on the forward strand.
TCCGGGGCCACGCCATCACCGTCATCGCAATAGCGCATACACACCATATCCCCACGGCGCTGAAGCGACAGGGAGAGCGTGCCGGCCACCCCCGATGCATACCCATGCATCAATGAATTCATCACCAGATTCGTCAATATCTGGGAAATGGCGCCAGCGTAGCCCCTCACCGCCATATCGCCCTTGCACTCCAGCGCATAGCTTAGCGAGGTTCCCTTCAACTGAGGGCTCAGACTGCACCAAACCTCTTCAGTATAGGCCTGCAGATCAAAGTGACTCAGGTCATCGGCCGTCTGATTTACCGCTACCTGCTTAAAGCTATGTACTAATTCTGCCGCGCGTTTCAGGTTGCTCATCAGCAACTGGCAGTATTGTTCGGCACTGTCGAAAAGCCCGCAGAGCTCCCGGTGACCCAACTCACCTCGCTCGTATTTGTCGCTCACGGTCTGCACGAGTGTCTGCATGGACGAGGCTGCCGTCACCCCGATACCGACCGGAGTATTAATCTCATGGGCAACCCCCGCCACCAGACTCCCCAGTGACGCCATTCTCTCGCTGCTCTCCATATGCTCTTGCGCAGCACGCAAACGACGCAGCGCCGCATTCAGCTCTGTGTTACTGATGGCGACTTCACTGACTCGCAACTCCAACTCGTTCTGCGTGGCCATCAGGGCCGCTTCGCGCTCTGCCATAGAACGTAACAATCCCTGCAGAGCCCGGGACAAGCCGGTCAAGTCCAGATCTACTGTTTCTGCATGAGATTCAAGCCAGTCACCACGCTCCTCGCTCTGTTCCAGCAGCCCGACCAGTGCTGACAGCTCGTCGAAAAAGGGGCGGCTGCTCAACCAAAGCAGGCCACAAACCGCAGCAATACACAGAGCCAAGAAAAGGAACTGAACACTCAGCAACACATTCAGGTTCGCAATCAACCATCCTGCAACGACAGCCACCGCGCCCAGTAGCAGCATATTTTGGCGGAGGGAAAAAGGGGTCTGGAATCGCAGCAAATCCTCCCCCTCTCAATAAGCGATGACGATCTTAGGATGGTTTACGGCTGCTATTTACTCAGGCCGCACTCATGTGCCGCAGTAAACCGCACAGCAGAAAACAGCTGTATCGTGTGTACTACCTACTCCTGCATCACCAACGATTTCGCCTGCCCCAGCCTTGCTCAGCGACCCAGCATCAGGTCAATACGCTCATCGTGAAACAGGTCGACCCCCGGTGCCAATAATTCGACATAGCGATCAAAATATAGGAACTGCTTTAACAACATGGTGAATGCGCGAGGAAATCGAATACCGTAGTTACGAGCGATATTACCGAGGTCATTCATCAGTCCATTGATACCGTCCCCGCCACGATTCTCCAGTACCTGCGCCGGATCCATGGCATTAAGACCATCAAACAAGGCCGCAATATCGCGGGTCAAGGCGTCGATATCCACTGCCTCCCGAGTAATACCTACCGTCACCATGGCTTCGGCCATCATTCGATAGTTTTGCTGACTCACCCCAGCAAACAGGCTGAACATGGCCTGCCAGGCTTCCGGCTGAATCCGCCCGACCATGCCAAAATCGATAAAGCCGACCCGGCCGTCTTTCAGAAGCAGCAAATTACCGCTATGCAAGTCCGCATGAAAGAAAGGACACTGGGTCAAGCTCGCAAACCAGGTATTCAAGGCGTGAAACAGGCTCTCACCCGGATCAATACCCACGCTGTCAATGACCGCAGTATCCGTCAATGCCGAGCCATAGAGGCGCTCCATCGTCAGCACGCGCGCCGACGATGCCTGGAGATAGGGTTTAGGCGCGATCACCTGCTGATTGCCACTGGCTGCCAGAAACTCCCTGAACACACGGAGGTTCTCGGCCTCCTTGATGAAATCGCATTCATCAATCATCGACTGATACATCTCTGCAACTAGTCCCGCCACTGCATCGCGGTCCATATTCGGTGTAATCAGTTCGACCAGACGCGTCAGCAGATACACGGTATTCATGTCTGTAGTCAGCACTTCACGCACACCCGGCTTCTGCACCTTGACCACGACATCTTCGCCGCTCGCCAGCCGGGCAGCATGAACCTGCGCGATGGACGCCGACGCCAAGGCCGTTGTTTCGAATGATGCAAAAACGGCTTCCAGGGGGTTCCCCAGCTCCTTCTCCACAATCTGTCTCACCGTGGTAAAAGGAATGGGCGGCGTCTGGTCCAGACAGGATTGGAACTCTTCAACATACTCACTGGGAAATAACGACGGCGAGCTGGCAATAAACTGTCCGAACTTGATATACGTCGCCCCCAAGGCCTCAAACAGTTCGCGCAACTCCGCCGGCGTTGGCTGACGCCATTGCAGCAACCACTTCAGCGCCCGGGGGTACACCGTCGCAACGGTTTGCAGCAAGCGTCTCGACCCCCTCAACCCCAATTCGGCAAGCCCCACGTCACGCCCGGCCGACAGACTGGGCAAAAGCGGTTTGAATTTGGGAAAGGCGGGCATAGCAATGTCCTCGGGGATCGGTGAGTACAACAATCACTATTATCCCCCAGCGCAGGCCAGCGGCATAGCGGCTGACCAGGGAATTACTGCATGATATTTTCCAACTGAGAAAGTAGAGTTACAATCCCATAACCACAAACAATAAAATAGGTGCCTCATGCAAGACACAGCCATACTGGCTCAGGAAGAGCTGGTGAGTGGAAAGCAAACCGACCAGACCTGCAAAGCGCTTGGCGATGGCCGCTATTTGATTGATGGACAGGAAATCACCCTGCCCGTCCATGTCAACGCCGCCTCCATGTTGATGAACGTCTTCACGGTCGACAGTCGCGTTGCGCAGCAGCTTATTGCCGACAGCGGCTTCCGCGTCGTTGAGATATGGCCGGGAAAAGCGCTAATGCAGCTGCTCGCGGTGGATTACCGCGAAAATGATCTGGGCGACTACAATGAGGCCGCTATCTCCTTCCCCGTCACCACACCGGGACAGTCGCGCCCGTTACCGTTGATCGGTGCCATGTGGCGAATGATGCGTGGCAAGCTGTGTAACTATATCTACCGTATGCCGGTAAACCAGGACTTCACAACCCACGCCGGACGCTTTATCTGGGGTTTTCCCAAATGGGTGACCGATGTGGATATTCAATTTGGCGAGGAGCGGGCCGAGGGCTGCTTCCGCGATGATGGGCAGCTCGTGTTTAAAATTGCCGCCAAGGCTGGCGGCAATAGCAAAGCTGCGGCGCAGGAAGCTCCCTCTCTGGCGATTCGCAACCATCAGGCATGGAAAACCGTCGGCATTACTGAGGGCGAGGGACTGACATTCAGCATGGGGGGCGATATTCCAGAGATTGGCGACCAGCACCCGCTGGCCCGTCAACTGCGCGCGCTGGGACTCCCCAAAAAGCCGATGTGCAGCATCTCTATCAAAGAGGCAAAAATGGTGTTTGAAGGCCCCGAGGCTGTTGCACTGGGGGAACGCTTTAGCCGTTAAGCGCGGCCCCTGCCCCCTCAGTACTGATGGCACCGAGCAGGCCGCTTTGAGCGATACCATCAAACAGGAACTGCATCGCCAACGCACAGAGCAGCACGCCGAATACGCGACTGATCATATGCATACCGGTCACGCCCAGCAGGTTTTGCAGGCGACTGGCCAGCAACAATGACAGCAGCGTAATCAGCAACACCAACAGCAGGCTGCTTATCACCGCGGCCTGCTCAACCAGATTGCCCTCGGCGTGAGCCATTAGCAGAATAACAGCGCCTATGGCGCCGGGCCCGGCTATCAGTGGCGTAGCCAGCGGGAACACGGCGATGTCCGCGCGCAGCTCCGCCTCACGGTTTTCCTCTCGGGTCGTCGTCGTCGCGCCGCTGCCCTTGGCCGAGACCATCTCGATACCAATCAGCAGCAGCAATATGCCGCCCGCAGCCCGCAGCGCCGCCAGCGAAATGCCCAGCATGGTCAGAATCCATTCCCCCAGCAGGGCAAACATCAGCAACAAGGCGGTGGCAATAGCGACACCTCGAAAGGCCGTGCGGCGACGTTCACTATCGCTCAAACCGCCAGAGAAAACGGCAAACATCGCAGCGACATCAATTGGCCCAATCGTGGCAAAAAAGGTCGTCAACGCGACGCTGAAGGCCTCCAGCACGCTGGCATCAGCCACGCTTGCGCTCCAGTGCTCGAGCCGCGCCGCGAACCGCATCTTTAATGAGTGCGGGACCGCGGTAAATGAAGCCAGTATATACCTGCAGCAATTCGGCGCCCGCCGCGATTTTTTCTTCCGCCGCCTGTTCACTATCAATCCCGCCGACACCGATGACCGGCATCGCTCCGGCCAGTTCATCCGCCAGAATCCGGATGACTTCCGTCGACGCATCGCGCACGGGTGCGCCGCTCAAGCCACCGGTTTCTTCTGAGTACGGCAGCCCTTTCACGACCTCACGGGAGATCGTGGTATTGGTGGCGATAACCGCGTCGATACCTGCGGCAACAAACGCCCTGGCGACACCGCGCACGTCGTCTTCGACCATATCCGGTGCAATTTTTACCGCCAGTGGCACGTAGCGCCCATGCTCCTCCGCCAACGCTTTCTGAGCCGACTTCAAGGCCGCGAGCAGTTGTTTCAGCGGCTCACCAAACTGCAGGTCTCTCAGCCCAGGGGTGTTGGGCGACGACAAGTTGACTGTGACGTAATTGGCGAGCGGATAGACCTTGCGCAAACAATGCAGGTAATCGTCGACGGCCTGCTCTGCAGGCGTATCCTTGTTCTTACCGATATTGATACCGAGAATCCCGTCGTAACGACTCGCCTTCACCGCTGTCAGCAAGGCATCGACCCCGTCATTGTTAAAGCCCATACGGTTAATAATGGCGTCTGCGGCGGGAAGGCGGAATAGCCGTGGCAAGGGGTTTCCGGGCTGCGCTCTGGGCGTCACCGTTCCCACTTCGATAAAGCCAAACCCCAACGCGGCCAGCGCGTCGATATGCCGGGCATTTTTGTCCAAACCTGCGGCCAGTCCCACGGGGTTGGGGAACCGCAGCCCCATCACTTCAACCGGACAGTCCGGTGGGCGGCGCGCCAGCAGTGGCGTCAATCCCAGACGATGGCAGACAGACAGGGCATTCAGCGACAAATGATGCGCGCGCTCCGCTGAAAAACGGAACAAGAAGGGGCGAATAAGGGAGTACATAGTCGGACCAATAGCTACAATGCCGCCAGCATAGCGAAATGCGGCGGCCGGAAAAAGTCAGCAGGGAGAAAAGCGAGCGGTCCAAAACCGTTGAACCGCCAAACCGCACTTACGCAGAAGTGTGTAGGCCACACTCGCGGTTTTCAGCAACCTTGGTGGGATCGAAGTAGTGCTTGCAGCTCGGCAATGCGTGCTCATCCATAAACGCCTGCACGTCGTCTTCGCTCCAATAGAAAATCGGTGCCACCTTCAAAATGCCACGCCCATCCCAGGACAGCACGTCCAGGCTTTGACGAAAAGCGGTCTCTTCCTTGCGAATACCGGTGATCCATATCTTGGGCTTCAGCTCATCGAAGGCGCGGTTAAACGGTTCCAGTTTCACCTGCCGAGTGAACTCACTGTGCAAATCGGGATTGTCATCAGGATGGGGAATGCCGCCCATGATGGCATTGCGGCGCTCGGCGGTCATTTCCGGGATATACACTTTGAGGTTGGGCTGGAGCAACTGAATCAGCTTCTCAGCCACCCGGTAGGTATCGGGCACGTTGTATCCGCTATCAGCCCAGACGACCGGCATCTCTGGCGCAACGTCAGTAACGAGTTTGAGCATAACAGCGGCATTCGGCGAAAAACTGGTAGACGCCATCGCCGGCTCGCCCAGCGAAACCGCCCAGCGAATAATATCTTGTGCCGATTTATTCCGCAGCTCTGCGTTGAGCGCGTCGAGATCCAAGTCCATGATGCCTGTCACTGCCTATTTAACGGGCTCCAACTTTATCACAGCCCGCCAAACAATCAATAAAAATCCTTAAAAATCATACAGTTATAACAAACTAGAATATTGTTATAACAGAATTGATTTTTATACCCATGCGATTAACTCAAGCTTTTCGACACAACCTCGTACACATCACTGCTCAATTCCGGTTCCGCCAGAATACGCTCCAGCTCCGCCTTCATTTTTGTTTGTACCTCGGGTAAATACTTGCGCCACTTGCTCAGCGGCCCCAGCAGTCGAGAAGCAATCTGTGGATTGCGGCGATTCAGGCCGAGTACCTGATCGGCAAGAAACGCGTAGCCCGCACCGTCTTCACGATGGAAGTTCACCGCGTTTTGACCGCAGAACGCCCCGATCAAGGCACGCACTTTATTCGGATTGCCGATATCAAACGCGGGGTGCTGCATCAGCTCCTTCACACGATCCAGCGTGCCCGGCAGGCTGCACATCGCCTGCACCTGGAACCACTGGTTAATCACCAGCGGTTCGTGTTGCCAGTCCTGATAGAACGTCTGCAACGCCTGCGATTTATAGGTCATCTCGCTGTTCACGATTGCCGTCAGCGCCGCCAGTCGATCCGTCATATTGCGGCTGTCTTCAAACTGCGCCTGAGCCAGAGCCGCGCCCTCGCCAGTCAGCATCAGATAGGCCAGAGCCGTATTTTTCAGGCTGCGGCGGGCGATCTGTTCCGCACTGGCCTGATACACCTCGTTGCTCTCACAGCGGCGGTACACTGCCAACAGCGAATCCGTCAATGCAGCCGCAAGACAGCGGCGTACCGCTTCGCGAGCAGCGTGGATCGCCTGAACATCCACCGGCGAAATCAATTCGGCCAGATAGGCTTCCGAGGGCAGACGCAGCATCAATGCCACCATGGCCGGATCAAGGCTCTCGTCGCCAAGCAGACCTCGACAGGCATCGACATAGTCATCACCCACCGCAACCGCTTGTCCCGCTGAGAGCGCCTGCATCGCCGCGCGAATTTCCATCAGTCCCAGTTGCTGGCTGGCATCCCAGCGGCAGAAACCATCGCCATCCACCCGCATAATGCGCAGCAGGTCTTCGCGACGATAATCCATCTCCAGCTTCACCGGGGCTGAAAAGCCCCGCAACAGGCTCGGCACGGGCTCCTCGATGACCTTCTCAAACACAAACTGTTGCCGCGCTTCCGTGACATTTAATACCTGTTCGGTGTTATCACTGCGTTCAACATTGGCAGCTTCGCCCTGTAATTGCAGCGGCAATTGCCCCGCGTCCCCCAGCAGCGCCATCGCCAGCGGAATATGCAGCGGCAGCTTTTCCGGCTGACCGGGCGTTGGCGGGCAGTATTGCTCTACGGTGAGCGTGTAGGTCTGGGCCTGCTCATCGTAGGTTCCCGCCACCGTTAATCGCGGCGTACCCGCCTGAGAGTACCAGCGACGGAACTGTCCTAGATCGACGCCACTCGCGTCTTCCATCGCCACGACAAAGTCCTCGCAGGTGACGGCCTGCCCGTCGTGGCGGTCGAAATACAGATCACTGCCCGCCCGAAAGCGTTCCGGCCCGAGCAGGGTGTGGATCATGCGCACGACTTCCGCACCCTTCTCATAAATGGTCACGGTGTAGAAGTTGGAGATTTCGATGAAGGAGTCCGGCCGCACCGGATGCGCCATAGGTCCGGCATCTTCGGCAAACTGGGCGGTGCGCAGCAGCGTGACATCTTCTACCCGCTTTACAGTGGGCGACCCCATATCGGCCGAGAAAGCCGCATCGCGGAATACCGTAAATCCTTCTTTCAGGCTCAACTGGAACCAGTCACGGCAGGTGACCCGGTTCCCCGACCAGTTGTGGAAATACTCGTGGGCAACCACTCCTTCCACGCGTTGAAAGCCGGCGTCAGTCGTCGTCTCCGGCTTGGCGAGCACACAGGAGGTATTGAAGATATTGAGACTCTTGTTCTCCATCGCCCCCATATTAAAATCGTCAACAGCGACAATATTGAACAATTCCAGGTCGTACTCGCGGCCGTAGACCTCTTCGTCCCAACGCATGGCATTTTTCAACGAGGCCATGGCGTGATCGCATTTATCGAGGTCCTTGTCCTCGACGTAGATATGCAAATCAACGTCCCGACCACTCATGGTGGTATAGCGATCGCTGATTCGCGACAGCTTGCCCGCGACCAATGCAAACAGATAGGCGGGTTTCGGGAAGGGGTCGTGCCAAACGCTGCGATGGCGGCCATCCGCCAGGGTTTCGGTGAGCACGCAGTTACCGTTCGACAGCAGTACCGGGTAGTGACCTTTATCGGCAAGAATTTCTACCTCGAACTCGGCCATGACATCGGGGCGGTCCAGATAGTAGGTAATCTTGCGGAAACCCTCGGCTTCGCACTGAGTACAAAACATGCCACTGGATTTATACAGGCCTTCCAACGAGGTATTGTTCTGGGGAAAAATGCGCGTCACACAGTGCAGGGAGAACTGCTCCGGCACCTCGGCAATCACCAGCTCCTCGCCTTCCTGACGCCAGTCCCCTTCAGCCAGCACCCGGCCATCAATAGACAGCGACAACAACTCCAGCTCAGTACCATGCAAGCGAAGCGGCGGCGAACCCGGTACCGCATCGGGATTACGACGCAGGCTCAGTGTTGCACTGACCTCGGTATGCGCCTCGCCAAGCTCAAAGCGTAGGGCCGTCTTGTCGATCAGGTAATCGGGAACTTGGTAATCTTTCAGGTAGATAGTGCTGGGCTGCGCGTCGCGCATACTGCTCTCCTCAATGCGGCGGCTTACAGCGCTGGGCTGCTCAGCTCCAGGTGGTAACCGCCGTATTTGCGAATATTGATCACGCCGGTATCAAAAATCAGGTACTGACCTTTAATACCCATCAGGGTGCCCTCGGCCAGGGCATTTTTGTCGAGATTAAATGATTTGACCTTGGTCGGATATTCCGCCACGGGGTACTCAATATGCAAGACGTCAACATCACTAATGGGCTGAATCGCTTGCAAACCAAAGCGTTCCTGCAGCGCAGCAATCTCAGACTGGCATTCCCCCGCCAAGTCATCGCGACGCGCTGCCAGATCCATGGTATCCGGGCTACCCTTCAACATGGCCTGCCAGCTCGTTTTATCGGCGACGTGATTTTTGTACACCGTTTCGACGAGCCCCGACTGCAGGCGGTTGCTGACGCGAAAAATCGGCAGAGCTGCCACCGCACCTTGATCAATCCAGCGCGTCGGAAGCTGTGTGTTGCGGGTAATGCCGACTTTCACACCGGATGAATTCGCCAAATACACAATGTGGTCGATCATGCAGTGGGTTTCGCCCCACTCCGGCTCCCGGCAGGTCCCCTCAAAATAATGGCATTTCTCCGGGCTGACAATGCAACTGTCGCACTGCGCCAGCCGCTGAAAACAGGGGTAACAGTAACCTTGATTGAAGCTCTTTTTGGTCAGACGACCACAGTGCACGCAGTTGATCTGATGGATATATTCCAGCCGCAGCGGATGGCCGATCAGGCGGTTCATATCTACCTTATGTTCACCCAGCGGCAACTGATAATGCGCCAGTTGATTGTCCAGGTGCGTATGCATTTTCGAAGCCGCACCGGCAACACTCGACAAAGCCATCAGCTCTCCGTCCATTTGATGGGTTTTTCAGCATCGGTATCGCCGTGACCGCTGCAGCTTTCGCCCTCGGCTTTGCTGCCCAGATCCACGTAGCCAACACGCTGCTGCTCCGGCTTGCGACGGAAATCGTAGGCAATCACCGCCTCCATACAGCTCTCGCGCTGCTCGGGTGTAAGCGTGCGACCATCCGGCCACTTACCAATTTCCACCGCTCGCTTGAGCGATTCATAGATGCTGGGATCGAGGTTATCGATCAGCTTTTCAAAATCCATGGTGCCCTCCGCAGACGGCTGAAACAAAAGCTTGAGATTATACCAGAGACAGGGCGAACCCCGCGGCGGTTATACGGGGCGACGGCGCAGAAAAGCTGCTGCCACTCCCAGCAACAATCCCATAACCAGACCGCTGAAATGGGCCGTGTTGGCAATTTCGCCAAGCCCCAACAGGCGGGTGAAGCCCGCCATGCACACCAACAGCCAGATCAGCATGACCGTTGCCACACCGCGTACCAACGGGAAAGCCTCCACCGGGCGCAGGCGGTTCCAGGCAAGAATGTAACCGAGCAGTCCGTAGATAACGCCGGACATACCGCCGAACAACGACACGGTCATCATTGCCTGCGCCATATTTGACGCCGCGGCGACCAGCAGCACCAGCCCCAGCAACGCCATGCCACCCTGGCGGCGCTCGATCATGCCACCCAGTTCCCACAACCAAAGACCGTTAAAGGCAATGTGCATCAAACCAAAGTGCAGAAACATCGGCGTCAGCAAACGCCAGGGCTCGCCCACTGGCCATTGAGCGAGCAGCTGGCCGCTTTCAAGGTCTAGCGGGTAAAACGTCAACAGCGCCACAGACTCAAAACTGCGATCAAGCTGCGGCAGCAACGCCCCGGCAATACTCAGCAGCAACAACACCCATACCACGGGACCACTTCGACGTTGCAACACGGGCGCCGAACGCGTTGGTGCCGAGCGGCGCTCTATGTGCAGCTCACCAGTCTTCAGGCGTGAGTACAAGGCGCGTACCTGTTCCTGCTGCTGGGCGTCCCCGACTCGCAGCAACTGGCGATTACCTTCTTCGGCAATATGATGGGCAACGCCCTGTTGCCACAGCAGTGCGGAGAAATCTGCCAGATCCTCATCCAACGGCAGATCCAGCGCAATAAAGTACTCAGTCATCGTCATCCCCGGCAGGCAAATGCGCCCCCCAACCGAGCTTGTCACGACAACTGGCGTAAAAGGAGTGGTCCAGTGGATGGATGAGCTTCATACGGTGAGGTTTCTTGCGAACGGTGATGATATCTCCCGGCTCGCTGGTCATGCGCAGCTGACCATCGCAAGTCACTGGCGGCTTCGCCGTATTGCGTTCGCTGACCACCATGGTGATTTCACTTTTGCCATCGATCACAATCGGCCGACTGCTCAACGTATGAGGAAACATCGGCACGATAACAATGGCATCCAGGCGCGGATGCATAATCGGGCCACCCGCCGAGAGGGAATACGCCGTAGAACCAGTCGGAGTGGAAATGATTAAGCCATCTGAGCGCTGACGGTAGACAAACTCCCCGTCGACAAACAGCTCGAATTCCATCATGTGGCCAGAGGTCCCGGAGTTGAGGACCACGTCATTGAGGGCATCGCCCTTGCCCACCCGCTCACCGTTGCGGATCAACTCCACATCGAGCAGGAAGCGCTTTTCAAGACGGTAATGCCCGTCAAGCACTGCGCCCACCTGGGCCTCAATATCGTCAGGCGAGATATCCGTCAGGAAACCGAGGCGGCCGCGGTTGACCCCCAGCACCGGCGCATTGTGCCGAGCCAGTGTTCTCGCCGCCCCCAGCAGGCTGCCGTCGCCGCCCACCACAATAATCAAATCGCAAATCTCGCCAATCATCCGGCGACTGCAAACTCGCAGTGCATGGCTGTCCATCAGCCCGGCAATCTGCTCATCGAGAACGGCACTCAGGCCACGCTGCTGGAGAAAATCCAACAGACGACGAAGGGTTTCGGCAACGCCATTACCTTCACGGCCGATCACCCCAATATTGCGGAACTGTTCCATAACACCTGCTGCCATGCGCTGGGCGCTCATTATAACCGCCCAGCGGGAAGGCAATGCAAACACCGATTGCGCTCCCGGCGACGACCTCATCCTGAAAAGTAAAATTACGACGCAATTTCTGTCTACAATGGCGGAAACATTTGATCGAGCAACGACCCGCAGATGATGGCAAATGCCTTCCCACATAGCCTCCCCCAGCTGAACTCGCCCCCTGTGCGCGCCTTGGCATGGAGCTGCTTTGCCCCCCCACTTCTCAACGAGACGACAGGGATTGCCGCTCCGGATCTCCCGCTGACGAGCCAACGACGGGAATGGCTGGAGCAGCTGGACCGGAATGATCGCCGCCTGCGCGATTACCTCGAGCAGCACTGCCGGAGTCCAAGGCTGGGCCTCGTGTTCGAATCACTCTGGCATTTTTTTCTGATTGAAGACCCACATACCGAACTGCTGGCCCACAACCTGCCAGTCAGGCAGGACGGACGAACACTGGGCGAGTTCGACGTGCTTTATCACGACATGTTGAAAGGCCACACATTTCACTTAGAACTGGCCGTGAAGTTCTTCCTTGCTCGGCACGCAGGCGAGCTGCCCTTTCGAGAATGGCTCGGCCCCAACAGCGCCGACCGTCTTGACCGCAAACTGGAACGACTGCTCTCGCACCAGCTAGAGCTGTCGCAGACCCCAGCCGGCCAACAAGCGCTGAAAACTGCGGGGATTGTTAAATGCGAGCCCCAACTGCGCGTGGCGGGGATGCTGTTCTATCCGGAACAACAAAAAGCCTGGAGTCACGGCCTGAACCCAGATCACCCCGTCGGGGACTGGTTCCACGTCGGGAAATTCCGCCAACGGTCAGATGAACACTGGCAGTGGCGATTGCTGGAAAAGCCCTATTGGTTAGATGCTGATTACGAAAATGCCCGGCCGCTCGATGAGCGTCAGCTCGATCGAGCAGAACAGCGTCCCGTCATGCTGATCAATAAGCACCTCGAACGCTGCTTTGTCGTTCCCGATGACTGGCCTCGCGACTAACTGCAGCCAAACACCTCGGGATAGCCTCGCCTTCCTTGTAAACCACCGGTGTGCACCGCCAGTATCCGCGAGTACGCGTTGAGCTCCCCCGACAACTTCAAGGTTTCCACTGCGTAGAAAAGCTTAGCGGTGTACACCGGGTCGAGAGGGATACCACTGCGCTGCTCAAACGTCTTAATAAACTCAATCAGTCCTGGCGTCAGTTGCCCGAACCCCTTGCCAATAAAGCGGTAGTCCAAAGACCAGTTATTTCTGAAGTGACCGATCTTGGTCAACAGGCGTTGAATATCGGCGGGCATGAACTGCTCAGCCTTTTTCACTACCGGCACACCACGCACAGCCACGCCGTCAGCAACGGCGCAAGCCAAGCCAGCAAGGGTACTGCCCGTACCGCAGGCCAGCATCACCAGGTCATACGCCGCAGCCCGATCTGGCAGCAACGCTGCAATATCCGCACAACCCTGCACCCCCAGGACATTCGCCGCACCCTCCGGAATCACATAAGGCTTTGGAAGCTCGTGCACTAAGGAGGCAACAAACTCCGGATCATGGCGGCGCCGATAATCGCTCCGACTGAGGGGAATAATCGTCGCCCCCCAGCGCGCCGCATCTAGCAGGCAGGGCGTTTGCTGCCCCGCATCTGCGCGCACAAACAGATAGCACGGAAAGGCCGCTTCCCGAGCAACCGCCGCCAAAGCATGAAGGTGATTGGAGTGAGCACCACCGAAACTAACCAGACAGTGGGCATCAAGGCGCCGCGCTTCGCTCAGATTGGTCTTGAGTTTGAACCATTTATTGCCAGGCGCCAGCGCGTGCTGACGATCCAAGCGCAATACATCCACGCAGGGAGTGTCCGTATATAAGGCATCAATCAGTGAGGTGACTGCCACCTCAGCCAAGCTTGTGCGCCTCGCAGCGGTCGCTGTCTCCCGAGCGGAATAACTTCGGCTTCATCACCTTATCCAGCGGTTGACCGCAGTATTCCCCGCGCTCGTCCTGATAACAGCACACCGGCAGGCGGTAGTGGACCAACCATCGCTGATACTGCTCCAAGCTGACCTCACAGCGCTCGGCGGCATAGGCTTGCGGATCACGCAGATAGGCGGGCATGTCATGACGATCGATCACCAGATGCTCAATGCCGGGGTGATAGGCAACAAACACCACTCCCTTCTCCGCCATTTCGGTCAGAATCGCATTATCGTCCTTGAGCATGAGCTCGTTGTTCTGCTCGCGCAGGCGCCCCAGCTCATCACGCAATCCGACGATTTCAGTGGCGCGCTGATACAATTCTGTCTCACGCTTTCGCAGGCGCTCCTCGTAATCGGCAGCGTGGCGTTCCAGCTCTCTCTGCAGGCGCTCCTGGTAGCCAGTTTTCAGCGCGTCAAGCTCACTCTGCGCGGCCTCTCCGCCTTTTTCCAGCAACGCCTCATATTCGGCATTTCGACTCTCCAGCTCAGCCTGCTGCTTGGTCATTTGTGTCTGCAATTGCCGACAGCGAGCCTCCAGCTCAGCCCCGTTCTTTGTGGCCCGTGCCAGCGCCTTTTCAGTCGCCGCCAATTTTTCAGCGAATTGTTCGGCCTGCTTTTCGGCGAGCGTTTCAAAGCGTTCAGCCTGGGTCGCCAGCCGAAGCTGCTCAGCTTGTCGCAGCGCTTTCAATCTCGCGCGGTAAGCCCGGTGAAATATCGGTTGATCGGCATCGACAGAATCGGCACGAGCGGCAGGCGGTGCCGGAGGCGCGCTCTCCTGAAAAAATGGCGATACTGCCGCCGCGGTCGGTGCCGACGCTTCATCACTGACAATACCCAGTCGATTGCGCTGCACCGCCACACTGATGGCTGAGAATGTTTGGTTGTTCTCCATCTCCGGGTCCCAGAGTTGCTGGCGATACCAGGACACCGGACAGGCACTGCGGCAGGCGACCCGAATCATGCCCGCACCTAAGTCAGGACCAAAGTTCGCGTGGTCTAACAAATGGCGAAGGGGGATATTCCAGCTGCCGGCAATACGGCCTCGCTTGTCAAAGCTGATCGTAAAGAAAACCGCACCCGTGACCTTCAATGCGCCATTTATCTGTACGAACACAGCCTGTAACTGCTCGCCGGCGAAGTCCGGCACACCGACGACGTCGTCGAGAACAGCTTCAAACTCAGAGAAATACATTTCTTTGACGATGTCATCGTCGCGAAAAAAAAGAATGGCTTCTGTCAGTGATGACATAGGGCACTCGCCTTCCAGCTTTTATAGTAGAAGCAGATGATAGCGCGATTTGACGCACAAATACGGCGTGGCAATCACATTCATTCAAGTGGCGCAGACGCGTGCAGCGGAAATTCGACGCACTGACAAAGCAGGTAAAAATAAAGGAATATTAAAAACAGAAAGGAGGTCAGGAAATCACTGCAAGCAGTGGTAAAAGTTGGCGGACCGGACGGGACTCGAACCCGCGACCTCCGGCGTGACAGGCCGGCATTCTAACCAACTGAACTACCGGTCCGCATACTCTTACACTCGATCGATTTGGTGGGTGATGACGGGATCGAACCGCCGACCCTCTGCTTGTAAGGCAGATGCTCTCCCAGCTGAGCTAATCACCCCTCAATCGAGTGAGGCGCATTCTACAGTAATGACCTTGCTTGTCAAACCTTCCAGGGGATTTTTTTTAAAAAACTGTAAAAAAAGCCTATCCAACTGATTTTGCTCATTTTTTGTACTACATGAAGCCCAATAATTCGCCACTTTGTGCAGCCTTTGAGCACCCTGCGAAGCACGCTGTTCTGTACAGCTTTAGTAAGGCTGATTACCATAGCTCGCCCTAACTTCAGGCTCAGGTCCTTTATCCGTGGAAATTTTCAAAGAGTTCAGTTTCGAAGCCGCCCATCGCCTACCCAACGTCCCCGAGGGCCACAAATGCGCCCGCCTGCACGGCCACAGCTTCCAGCTACGGGTCGTTGTTGGTGGCGAGCCCGACTCTCACACAGGCTGGATCATGGATTTTGGCGATATCAAGCAGGCGATAGCGCCTATTCTGGACCAGCTTGACCACTACTACCTGAATGACATCCCTGGCCTTGAAAACCCCACCAGCGAAAACCTGTCGATATGGATTTGGCAAGCGCTGAAGCCATCCCTGCCTGCACTAAAACGTATCGAAATGCGTGAAACCTGCACCAGCGGCTGTAGCTATAGCGGCCCCGAGAACTGACACGCGCACCATCTTGATGCCCGCCAAAGCCCCAGAATTATGCAGCGTTGCAATTGGTAACACGTTACATAAGTCAACTCTTGACGTAACACTTATTCACAGATAGGGCCCAATAACCCAAAGTTCATCGTTTAGCGGCAAAAAATCACAGATAAAATCAAGAAAACATCATAACTATATGTTTTTTATAGAATTTAATATAATGATTAAAATTTGACCAATTTGTTACAACCCCGAGTCTATCGCGCTTAGCGGGCCAAACTGACAACTTACCCACCAACTTATCCACAGATTATGTGGAAAACCCGTAACCCCAGTGTAAAACTCCTGCCGTTACCATAGGGAATACGTTAGCAGGCAGTCTAACTAACTGAACCCCGACACCAAATACACAAACACATATTCATGGGGCGCACCGCTTATGCTAGCCAGCTTCCACTAACACCCGCTTTCTATACACAAAAAAAGGGGCCAGCGGCCCCTTCAAAATCACAGATTGTTTTTCTAGCTAATTAAGCCTATCAACCAAGCGAGTCCGCTATATACCCAAGCTTTAAAGCTGCGCCACCACTCGGGTAGCTCACGGGACTCTTTGTCCTTGTTTGCTTCATCAAGGATATAAGCGTGAATGGCGTAGGCCTGATCTTCATCAATCACCTGCTTGAAGCCGACCATACCCAGCTTGCTCATGATGCCGTCCAGCACGATAGCGTTAAAGTTATCGTGAAACGCGCGCGGCAAATGACGCAAATCAGGGATGGCGCCGTTGGAAATCACTTCAGTACCATGACAGGCCGCGCAGTAGGCGTAATACAGCTTGCGCCCCTGCTCCAGCACAGCCTCATC
Source organism: Spongiibacter tropicus DSM 19543 (assembly GCF_000420325.1). NCBI lineage: Bacteria > Pseudomonadati > Pseudomonadota > Gammaproteobacteria > Cellvibrionales > Spongiibacteraceae > Spongiibacter > Spongiibacter tropicus. The sequence continues at coordinate 78,632 of NZ_ATUS01000003.1, forward strand.
CTCAGTCAAACGCGGCGGCGGCTCGTGCAGCTGCTTTTCGGGATTTGGCGGCAATTGGCCATTGCCCCCCAATTTAAAGGTCAGAACCCGGCTCGGCGGTGGCGTGTACTCACGCTCCAGACCCGCGACCAAGCCAAAAGCACCACCCCAACCGACCAGCAGAGTCACGTATTGCTCGCCGTCAAGACTATAGGTCACTGGCGCCGCCATGGCGCCCGTGCGGACATCATGGCTCCAGAGTTTTTCACCGGTCTTGTCATTCACAGCAATGAATTGCCCATCCGCCGTTCCCTGAAAGACCAGCCCTCCCGCCGTCGCCAGCAGACCGCCATTCCAGGTCAGTTTATGCGGAATTTCCCAGGCAGCGCTCTGTGTTTTCGGATCCCAGGCCAGCAATGAGCCTCGAGTCATCGTCGTCGTCAGCAACTGCGCCAGAATCGGGTCGGGCAATGCAGGCTGCTCCAGAGGCACGCCCAGATTCCACTGCCCCCAGCGGTGCAGGTATTCCTCGACATCCGCGTACTGGAACAGGGCTTCAATGGCGGGAATATAGACATAGCCGGTATCGGGGCTGTGCGCCATCGGGTGCCAGTTGTGCGCGCCCATGGACGATGGCCGAATCAGCTCCGGCTTGCCTTCATAACGCGCGATATCGGTTTCAACCGGCCGACCGGTCGCCATATCGTAGTGGCTTGCCCAGTTCACCTTGGCGTAGGGTTCAGCCGACAGCAACTTGCCGTTCTCGCGATCGATGATAAAGAAGAAGCCGTTTTTCGGCGCATGCCAGATAACCTTCTTATGTTCACCATCGATTTCCATGTCGGCCAGCATAATATGCTGCGTGGCGGTAAAGTCCCAAGTCTCGGCAGGGGTCTCCTGATAGTGCCAAAGGTAGTCACCGGTATCGGGGTTCAGCGCGACAATCGACGACAGATAGAGGTTGTCACCACCTTCAGGACTTCTAATACGCTGGTTCCAGGGAGAGCCGTTACCGACACCGATGTACAACTGGTCCAACTCGTCGTCGTAGACGATTGAGTCCCAGACGGTGCCGCCACCACCGAACTCCCACCATTTACCCGTCCAGGTTTCAGCGGCTCGCGCCATGGCATCATTCTCGAACCCGTCGGCCGGGTTGCCGGGGACGGTGTAGAAGCGCCAGCGCATCTCGCCGGTATTCACATCAAAGGCGCTGACAAAGCCTCGAACACCGTATTCTGCGCCACCATTCCCAATGAATACCAAACCTTTGGCGACACGGGGAGCCCCGGTAATGGTGTACGGATATTTCTCAATATCAGCACTTTGTACGGACCAGATGACCTCACCACTCTCGGCATCCAGGGCGATCAGGCGGGCATCGAGCGTGCCGACAATCACTTTACCTTCGTAGACAGCGACACCCCGGTTTACGACATCGCAGCAGGCCATCTTGGCCCACTCCCGGGGAACCTTGGGATCGTACTTCCACAGCAGCTCACCACTGCGGGCATCCAAGGCATACACCACACTCCAGTTGCCGGTGACATACATCACGCCATCAACCACTATCGGGGTTGCTTCAAGGCCGCGATTGAAATCAGTGTCAAAGGACCAGGCCAGGCCCAGCTCAGTCACCGACTCGCGATTGATCTGCTTGAGCTCGCTGTAGCGCTGCTCGCGGTAATCTTTACCGTGAGCAAGCCAGTTGTCAGAGGGATTGTCTGCGATCGTGCCGGTATTAACATCGGCGGCGCGCATGGCGCTGGCGGAATGCGCCAGAATCAGGCTGGCGATGGTCAACAGGGTGGTCGACCAGCGGTTTCTTACGCTCATAAATTGCCCCGGTATAAGGTGTCTTCGTTTTTTTGTTATTTATCTACGAAGAAACGCCGACCCGGAGCACTCGCACTAGCGTTTCTTCAGGCCCTGCATATTCTCGTAGAACGCCATAATTTCTTTCAGGTCAGCCTCGTAATCCCCGGTGGGATAAAAGGTTGGCCCCAGCCCTGTGGTCTTTGTCTTGGCATCGACAAAGCCCAACACGATGGGCACATTTGCCGCACAGGCAATGTGATAAAAACCGCCTTTCCAGCGATCAACTTCACTCCGTGTTCCCTCCGGCGTAATGACCACCAACAGTTCGTCACGGCGACGATATTCCTCAGCCATCTGCTCTACCGTGTTATGACGCTTGCGGCGGTCGATAGCGATGCCACCAAACCAGCGCATAATGGCGCCCAAAGGCCCTTTGGGAAACAAGGTATGCTTACCCATCCAGTGCACATCCAGGCCCAGCACGAAAGCAATCACCATCATGGTGGGAAAGTCCCAGTTACTGGTATGTGGCGCCGCTATCAATACACACTTTTTCTGTTCCGGCTTTTGCCCCAGCACTTTCCAGCCAATCAGCCGGGAGGTAAACAGGAACAGTGGACGAAGCAGGAAAGTCAGCAGTGAATTTTTGAATATCGTATTTTTTTGCATATCACTATGGCACCAACACTGCACAGGGTGCAGCAATTGGTTACAGGTAGTTTACCAACACCAAGTCAGGGAACAAGCGCAGTAAGACGCTTACCCCCATTCCTGAACGATTATTAATATTGAGATCAGTCTTTGAAGTCTGGAGACTCACCCGGCGCAGACGAAATTGCCAACATGGCGTCTTCCTGGCTAAGCATGCCAGCATTCCATGTCGCGACATAATTCAGCGCGTCTTCTACGCTGTGGTCGCGTGAATAGCGGATCATTTCCTTGGTTCCGCGAACAGCCAGCGGTGACTTGCGGGCAATACTTTGAGCCAGCTCAGACACCGCATCGACCATCTCCTCATAGGAATTGTAAGCGCGGTTAATCAGGCCAATCCGTTCCGCTTCCGATGCATCGACATTGCGCCCGCTCAGCGCCAGCTCGCTGACCAGCCCCGGAGAAATCAGTTTGGGCAGGCGCTGTAATGTACCCACATCAGCCACGATGCCAATATCAATTTCCTTGATAGAGAAATTGGCGCCCTGCGCACAAAAACGCATATCGCAGGTGGAAATCATATCGATACCACCACCCACACAGTTGCCCTGAATAGCCGCAATAACGGGCTTACGGCACTGCTCTATAGCAGTGAGATTGCCCTGCAACATTTTAATGTGGCGACGGAACCACTCGATACGTCGCCCCAGCTCCGGCTGCTGGGACATCAGGTCTGCCAATCCGGCAAACATGCCCAGATCAATACCCGCACAGAAATTCTTGCCCTCACCGCAAAGCACAACTACGCGCACACAGGGCTCGGCATCGAGCCACTCAAAACACTGTTGCAGCTCTGCCCACATGGCCTCATTCATGGCGTTAGCTTTGTCGGGGCGGTTAAGGGCTACCCATGCGACATGCTGCTCCATACGCAGCGCCAATGTTTCAAATACTGGGGGTTTGACCGTATTCATAGTCCCGTCCATGTCTCAACAAAATCTGACGTCGCCACCTCAGGCAGGGGCTTGGCACTGCCATCGCGACTTCCGATATAAAGAAAGCCTATTATTTCTTCGTTATCTGACATTCCGATGGCTGACATAACACCGCGGTCGAAGGCGTGATCCCCGGTTCGCCAGATTCCCGCATACCCCTGGGCCTCCAGCGCCAGCAGAAAACCGTAGGCGGCACAGCCAGTCGCCAACCGCTGCTCTACAGCCGGCACCTTTGGATGCTCCTGAATCACCGCCGACACAATCAGAATCATCGGCGCACGCAGCGGTTGTTTTCGGAATTTCTCCAGTTCGGCCTCTGTGCTCTCAGGGCGCCGCACCACAGCGGCGTCGGCGTAGATATCGCCAAGGCGGGAGCGGGCCTCCCCTTCTACGAGGCGAAACCGCCAGGGTCTCAGCCTCGCATGATCCGGCGCTCGTGCTGCGGCGGCAAACGCCTCGTCCAGCACCTCACTACCCGGCGCTGGCTCACAGAGTTTACTTGCAGAATTTCGCTGCTGAAGCAGGCGCAGTGCATCCATCGTCAATCCAGTTTTCTCACAGCCTCAGAGGGCGCATCGGCCCGAGATTCATAGAAGTCTTTCATGCCCGCCGCCACATCGCGAATCATGCGATTGACCGGGCCACGCATGACACGTTTATACAACCATGCACCTATCCTCCCCCAGCGCATGGAGAAGCTCAAGCGGGCAGTAAATGCCGTCTGACTATTGCCGGCATCATCTATCTGATAGCGAAATTGCGCCTGACGGAAGGGAGCCGGAGCGCCTTTGTCTTTGCGATGCAAGCGCAGCACAAATCCTCGCCCTTCATTCCATTCCACGACGCTCTCATCCAGCCAGCGGCCAAATTTCTGGTAGACACGACGACTGGCACCGACACCGGATGCCGGGCCTTCATGCAGTTCACAGCGCTGTACACCGGGGACATAGTGATGAGCCAGGGTCAAATCCTGCAACATCGCCCACACTCGGTCTTTGGGCAAATCAATCACCACGCGCGCGCTGGCTTCATAGTTCATTCACGGACTCCTTTCACGCCCCAAGGTTGTCAGGGGGGAGTATTCAACCATGAAAGCGTACGGCTGTCTTGCTCATAAATGCGGGGATATTCTGCGAAAAGCACTAACTCATCGCAAAATACTGATCGAAGTCCGCCGCGTAACGAGATATCCACTCGGCGGCGGCTTGCTCGGCATTGAGTTGTCGCCCCTGATGCTCGGACACACAGTGCCGATAGGCTTCAATTTGACAGAGCTGCTCCACCATACGCAGATGATAGAGCGCTTGCTCAGAGGAAAGGGAAATTCTGGCCAGCCAGCTGTCGCCGTGGCGGCAACAGCAGCTGATTCGCCCGATGCCGGTGAAATCAACAGGCATCGATGGAAGGGTAAATCGTACCGCACTGCCGCGAGCGAAAGGACGCTCCACCTTACAACACAGACCCGGCAGTTCCGCACTGTCTGGCAGCATATCGTTGTCGACCGGCACAACCTCTACTGGAATGGCATCTGGGTGTCGGATATATCCTCGCATAGCCAGGACCCCTGCGACGTGAATTGCGGTTAGGGCTATTGCGCCACATTTGCAATTTGTCACCTATCCGTAATTGCCGCCCCGTCGCTAGCCGCTATCCGAGGGGCAGCTAGCGCCGAGCGCAATGGCCGCTCGCGACTCAGCCCTTGGACAGCCAGTCTGCGTAGGGGGACTCCAGCTCCAGGCTGACGCGCTCAGCCCAACCGGCAATACCGATACTTCCCCGCTGAATATCGAGGTCATCCTCGTTTAACACACCTTCACCAAATTGATAACGAACGCTTAAGTCACCGCGCAGTGCCGCCTCGTCATAAGCGCGGGCCTGAGCGACAACTGCCTCCCGACGATCACAGTAGGCAGACCAGGCTTCGCTTCCGTGACGTCCCTTGACGAGGCGCTCCGCCACCGAGGGGGAGAGCAGACAGGCACTGGCATTGTTGCCGCCAAAGCCCTTGGCATTGAGAATGGCGATGTCCATGCTGTCCGGCTCCAGTGCCAGATGCTGCATGGGCAGCATCAAATTACTGCGCTGCACGTCGTCAGCGATGTGGTCGATGGTGGAAATACCGGGCAGTACGTGATCCTGCCAAACGCCGAGACTGGCCATTAGCTGATCGCCCGAAGCCGCACCGATACTGTGGCCAAGATAAGCTTTAATCGCCGCTACCGGCCAACGTTCTATCCCAAATGCTTTCGCGGTTTCGTTCAGGATATGCGATTCCGTCACCCTGTTCTGCGGTGTGCTGGTCCCGTGGGCCTGAACAAAAGACCGGCGCCGTACCGCCTCTTCACCCAGAATCGCCGACGCTGCCGCAACAGCCTTGCCAACGGTCAGATAGTTGCCAACGCCCGGCGACGAGATCGACTTCTTATAGCCGTCAGCATTCACGAAGACATCCGGCACCGCTGCATGAATCTGTGCCCCCAGCTCCAGCGCCAGTTCGTCATCAAACAGCACAATAAACTGACTGGCCTCAGAGATGGTGAAGCCGCAGTTGCTGCTGAAAGGACGGCTGGCACGTCGATAATCCGGCTCGGTAAGCCCGCGGGCTTCGTCCAGTTTCAGCAGTTCTGCGTCGCTTGCCAGCGCCCCCATCGTGGCGTAGCCATCCATGACCCGAGGCTCAACACCGGCATCAGCCGCGCCGACAATCGCCACTCGCACATGCCCGCTGCGAATATCCTGGACCGCCTGCCGAAGGTTATAAAAGAAGGTGGCACAAGCGCCCAGGCTGGGCCCGGTTCCACCAACATTGCCCAGTACATAGGCACTGACAAAGTCGGCCGGCATATCGGCCAAGCCTAGCGCCAATTGCTTGGACGTCACTCGCCCGCCGTTGGCTCTGGCACCAAGCAACCCACCGAAGCCCGCGTCGTCCAGTTGCGCCATGGCCGAACTGGCGTAAACGGAAATCTCATCGGGGCGAACCCGGTTGCGAACAACGTCCCAGTCGATACCCACCGACTGCAATGCATCCGATGCGCCGAACACCGACATCTGCAAACCACGCGGGTGATTGCGAGCCGGGTAATAGGCGGCGGGATCAAAGCCGGTCGGCAACTGCCCCGCAGAAGACACTTCAAAACGACGGTGGGTCGGCAGCAGCACATCTACCGACTCAGTGACCGTCACAGCAACTCGATCATCACCCAGATCGCGAAGCTGCCAGTTGGCTGGCAGCGCCTCAGGAAGCTGTTTGCGTCGCAGTACAAATTCAACGGCACCACGCTCGCCCTGTAGCTGCATACGCCGGTTCCAGGGCACCTGCTCCACATCAAACGCGGAGCGCTCGATTTTTCTGATCAGCGTGTGGGCCAGAATGTAGTCACGCCGAGCCTGTCCCTGCAACTCATCTCCCACCTTCATCAAGGCTGCCAGGCTCTGCAAGGTACGATCCGCCACCGCAGTTGGCAGCGCGTCGATGACCAGCCGACGGTAGGCGTGATGAAAAGAGCTGCGACCGGCGGGATTAACCCCCCCAAATCCGACAATTAACGGCAGACGGCTCAAAATACTGATTCCTTAACGAGTTACCACAGATGGGCAGGCAGTTTACTCCTGCCGCCCTGCACCTATAATGTCATTTACGCCAATAAACATGGTATTTACGACAACAGTGTCAACATTCTCGCACATCGCCCTTCTCGGCTTTCGCCAGGCGCTAACAACCAGCCTTAGCCTTCCGATTGAACTGCTGGAAGCCTGTAACCAGCAGTTCACTAGGCGGCGGCAACGCCCTCCGATCAAGCTGGAATTATTGAGTTTGGACCCTCCACCACTGGCGACATCCGGAGGCCTGGTGCTACAGGCAGATCAGTGGCTCTATGCAGAGCCGGAAAGCGCCCCCTGGCCCGTACCGGATATCCTGATTATCGCCAGTCGCTGGCGTCATCCCCTCCGCGGAGGCGCTCAACGCCCGGAGGTCAAACAGTGGCTTCAACAGTTGGCATCTCATGGCTGCGAGCTGTGCGCGGTCGGAACCGGCAGTTACTTTCTCGCGGAGGCAGGTTTGCTCGATGGGCGCGCAGCGACGACCCACTGGCACTATTTCGACGACTTCGAAAATCGCTACCCGAGAATAAAGCTGCAGCGCGATCACCTGATTACTGAGGCAGGCAAGCTGTACTGTACGGGCAGTGTTAACAGCGCGGCCGACCTGGTTATTCACCTAATCGACCGCCACTGGGGGGCCGACATCGCTCATCAGGTAACCCAGCAATTCTCCCCTGAAAGCCGTCGCCCCTTCGCCAATCAGGCCTATCGCAGTGAGCACAATCTCCGCCACGGCGATGAAGTCATTGCCCTCGCACAAAGCTGGATGCATCGACACTTCGGCGACCCGATCCGTATGGACGATCTGGCACAGCGCAGCGGACTGAGCCAGCGCAGTTTCCAGCGCCGCTTCCAGAGGGCCTGCGGACAATCCCCCCTTCAGTACCTACAGCAGATACGCCTCGATTCAGCGAGGGAATTGCTGCAAAACAGCAACTTGCCCGTTGAGGAAATCAGCGCTCTGTGTGGCTACAGTGATGCCAGCTATTTCAGCAAGCTTTTCAAGCAGATGAATGCCATTGCACCCGGCCAGTTTCGCCACAATGTTCGGCGCAAGTTGTTTTCTGCCGACGATCGTTTTTACGAAGGTCGGGATTAACACCTAGCGTTCACACAGCCGCCAATGCCTGAAAACAGTGAAAAACCACGGATGCGAGAATCACTGCCCCTCTTCGCCCTCAACGGGGGAATCACTGCTGGCAGCAATCGCAGGCAGCGGGCATACTCCCCACTTTCTGAATACCCTTGGACTCCATCATGCTTCGTATTGGACGCGTCAATCGCTTGAGCGTCAGCCGCAAAACGACGGCGGGCTTTTATCTGGACGGCGGCGATGCCGGAGATATTTTTTTACCGCCTCGCCAGGCGCCGGAGAATATAGCCGTTGGCGATACGCTCGACGTCTTCATACTGCACGATAATGACGGCAGCCTGATCGCCAGCAGCCAGCGCCCCACATTACAATGCGGCGATGCCGGACAACTTCCGGTGAGCGCCATTGCCGATGTGGGCGCATTCCTGGACTGGGGGCTGGATAAAGAACTGCTGCTGCCTTTCAGCGAACAGCTCGGTGAGCTTCGCGTCGGGCAAAATGTGCTGGTAACGGTATACACGGATCTGCGCGGACGACTGGTCGCCAGTATGCGACTGGACCGACACATTTCAGATCAGGCCGATGGCTTTAAAGCCGGTCAGGAAGTCGGCTTGATGGTCGCGGGAAAAACCACGCTGGGCTACAAATGTATTGTCGACCAACGCGTTTGGGGACTGCTTTACGACAGCGAGCTCAGCCATCCGCTGAAGCGCGGAGATCAACTGAGCGGCTGGATACGGCGCGTGCGTCCGGACAAACGTCTGGATCTGACATTGAATACGCCGGCCAAACAGCGCGCACCCGATGTCGCAGAACAGATTCTGAAACAGCTCGATGCCAACGACGGTTTTCTTGCACTCGGTGATAAAAGCCCACCGGAAGCCATCAAACGTATCTTCGGCGTCAGTAAAAAAGCCTTTAAACAGGGGCTGAGCAAGCTCTATAAAGAACGCAAAATCCGCATTAGTGATCGAGGCATCGAGAAGCTTTGACCGCCGGCGATATGACTTTCAGGAGGCACCTATGGACCACAGCCCGTTTTTGCGCGACAGCCTGATTCCACTGCGACTGTCCGCCATTGATCAGGACGGCTTCCCGGTAATCTGTTCGCTGTGGTATCTCTATCACGACGACGCGTTGTATTGCGTCTCTCACCGCAACGCCAAAATTATCCGCCTGCTGAAAGCACGCCCCGAGTGCGGCTTTGAAATTGCTGTTAACGGCATTCCCTATCGCGGCGTTCGCGGCAAAGCCGTTGCCAGCCTTTCCAGCGACAGCGAGGGTGTGTTGCTGAGCAAGCTGATTGATCGCTACCTCGGCGGCAGCAACCAATCACTGGCAGACTGGCTGATGAGTCGCAAAGCGGATGAAATTGCCATCTGCCTGCGCCCCAAAACCCTGTCCAGCTGGGACTTCAGCGAGCGCATGTCCGACGGCTAAAGCGAATCGGCCTCCAGCGCTACTACGACGATTTTTTCGAAAAACGCTCGCTCAAGGTCGCCATCAGCACATAGAACAAGGGCACGAATACGGTGGCAACGAAGGTTGCCATCAACATACCACCGATCACACTGGTACCCAGTGCAGTCCGGCTGGCGGCACCGGCGCCAGTGGACAGCGCCAGCGGCAGACAACCCAGTGTAAATGCCAATGAGGTCATGACAATCGGCCGGAAGCGCAGGCGCAGCGCCTCCAGCGCCGCATCGACAATCGACAGGCCTTTCTCGCGCTCCTGCATGGCGAATTCGACGATTAGAATCGCGTTCTTACTAGCGAGACCGATCAGACACACCAGGCCGATCTGGAAATAAATATCGTTGTCCAGCCCCCGCAGCCATGCCGCAATCACCGCACCCAGCAACGCAAAAGGCACCGCCATCACCACGGCCGCCGGCATCAGCCAACGCTCATACTGCGCCGCCAGAATCAGGAATACGATCAGGATCGCCAAAATAAAGGCTTTACTGCTATTCCCCGATGATGACTTCTCTTGATAGGCGCTGCCGACCCAGCCAATGCTGAAGTCGCGCCCCAGCACATCGGCGGCCACCCGCTCAATGGCGGCGATGGCCTCACCGGAGCTGTAGCCCGGCGCGGGCGAACCCAGAACCTTCGCCGCATTGAAGCCGTTGAACCGGGTCACCGCATCCGGCCCCACCACACGCTCGACGTTGACGAGTGAGCGCAGCGGTATCAGGCTGCCCGTTGAGGAGCGCACGAAAACTTTGCTGAGGTCATCTGGGGAGCGACGGAAGGACTCCTCCGACTGCAAATTTACCTGAAAGCTGCGGCCGAACAGCGTGAAGTCGTTGACATACAGACTGCCGAACGTCGCCTGCATCGTGCTGAACACGTCCTCAACCGGCACACCCAGACTCATGGTTTTCTCACGGTCCAACGTCAATTTGTACTGCGGCGTATTCATCTGAAACGTGCTGTATACCCGGCTGAGTTCCGGCTGTTTATTCGCCTCGGCAACCAGTTTCCAAACGGCCTCATTCAAATCAGACAGGCGGGCCTCACCTCGGCTTTGCAGGTAAAACTCAAAGCCGCCAGTGCTGCTGAGGCCGATAATCGGTGGCGGATTAAAGGCAATCATGCTGCCATCCAGCAAGTCGTTGCCCAGCGCTGGCACGCGGTGAGCCAACGAAATGGAATCCAGGCCCGGCGACGCACGCTCATCCCAATCGTCCAGCATGATGAACGACACACCGGCGTTGGTTTTCAGTGACGAAGAAAGAATGTCGAAGCCCGCAAAGGTAATCAGCGAACTGACACCGTCAGTCTCCATCAGTCGCCCGGCCATGGCATCAGTTACCGTCGCCGTCCGCGACAGAGACGCCGCCGGCGGCGTGTTGTAGGCCATCATGATATAACCCTGGTCCTCGGCGGGCACCAGGCCGGTCGGCACGCGGGTAAATACCCACAGCGCCACAACCACCAAGGCAACAAAGCCCAGCGAACTGGCGACACGGTGGCGAAGGATCATCGCGGTCACGGCCATATAGCGATCGCGAAGCCATTCAAAGCCACGGTTGAAGGCGGTCAGTGCACGGTGAGAAACGCCGCCGTGGCCATGGGGTTTGAGCATCATGGCGCACAGTGCTGGCGTCAGTGTCAGTGCAACAATCCCCGACAGCACAACAGAAATCGTCAGCGCGACGGCAAACTGCCGATACATTTCGCCGGTGAGTCCTTCAATAAATACCACCGGCAGAAAAACCGCAGACAGAACCAGTACGATTGCCACGAGCGGGCCGCTGACTTCCTGCATGGCCTGCTTGACCGCTTCGTAAGGCGTGAGATGCTGCTCTTCCATAATGCGCTCAACGTTTTCAATCACGATGATCGCATCGTCAACCACAATACCAATGGCGAGAATCAGGCCGAACAGCGTCAGCAGGTTGATGGAGTAACCGAGGATGTACAAGCCCGCGAACGTACCGACAATGGACACAGGAATCGCCAGCAGCGGAATAAAAGTGGCACGCACGTTCTGCAAAAACAGAAACATGACCAGAATCACCAACAACATCGCCTCGAAGAATGTCACGACGACTTCATTGATCGACTTCTCGACAAATACCGTGGTATCGAAAGCGAGTTCAATATCGACCCCTTCCGGCACATTGGCCTTTACCCGCTCCATAACCGCCTTGGCGGCCTCAGCGGTCTCAAGCGCATTGGCACCCGGTCGCAAGTACATTGCCACGGGCACAGCAGGCTCGCCGTTGAATGCACCGCGGAAGGCATAATCCTTGGCACCCAGTTCAACCCTCGCAATATCACCGAGGTGCAATGCCGCTGAGTTCGGCTCTGCGCGAATAATAATGTCTTCAAATTCTTCGACCGTCGCCAGACGACCCTGGGTACTTACGGCATAGGTGAACGGCTGATCTGCCGACATTGGCTCGGCACCGAAAGAGCCAACCGCAAAGTTTGAATTCTGACCTGCGATCGCCGCGGCGACATCGCTGGGTGTCAGCCCGTACTCTGCGAGGCGGTCTGGCTGCAGCCAGATTCGCATGGAATAGTCACGCGCACCGAGCAAGCGCGTACCGCCGATACCCGGCAGGCGACGCAGCTCGTCAATGATATTTAACAGCGCGTAGTTACTCAGGTAGATGGCGTCGTACTGGGGCAGCTTCGACGACAACGAGAAAATCATCAGAATATCTGTTGAGCGCTTATCGACGGTAATACCCAAACGCTTTACCGCTTCGGGGAGACGGTTTTCCGCCACCGCCACCCGGTTCGACACGTCGATCGCCGCCTGATCCGGATCTGTCCCGGTAGCAAAAATCACACTGGTACTTACATGTCCGGCAGCCGACGCCTGCGTATTCATATACAGCATACCCTCGACCCCGTTGAGCTCCTGCTCCAGCGGGGCGGCAACCGTCTCAGCCAGGGTTTCGGCATTGGCGCCGGGGTAGCTGGCGGTCACCACAATTTCAGGCGGAAGAATCTGCGGGTACAGCGACACCGGCAGTTTGCCCAAAGCGGTTGCCCCAGCAATCAGGATCAGCAGCGACAGGACAATCGACAGTACCGGGCGCTCGATGAAAAACCGGACGCTCATTGCACACGCTCCTGCGCGGTCGGCAGATCTGCCTGCACGAGCTTCATTTGCGGCGCCTCAGGCTCATCATCAAAATGGGGCTCGGGGCCGTAGTCGTAGGTAATTTCAATCACTTCCGGCTCCAGCAGTGCCCCCGGGCGCACGCGTACCAAGCCTTCAAGTACGACGGTATCACCGGGCTCCAGACCGCTATCGACGATGCGCCCGCCTTCGACCTCAAGTCCGAGGGTTACAGGGCGCACTTCCGCACGCTGCTCCGCATTTACTACGTAGACATAACTGCCCTGGGCGTTCTGCAAGACGGCACGCTCCGGCAGTACCATAGAATTTCGGCTATACAGCCCTTTCAAGCTGACCCGAACAAACTGGCCGGGCAGCAAACTGCCCTCAGGGTTGTCGACCGTCGCTCTGAACTGCACCGTACCGGTATTACGATCAATGACGCTATCGCTGAAATTAATATGACCGAGATGGGGGTGAGTCTGCTCACCGGCAGTTTCAATCTGCACGGCGCGCTGACTCTCGTCATAGCTCAATTCGCCCTCTTTCAGCAGGCGACGGAGCAGCAGCACCATTTCATCAGGCATCGAGATGTTGACCCACAAAGGGTCCAGCTGAGTGATACTGGTCAGCAAACTGTTGGCAGACGGACCGACCAAACTTCCCTCTGAAACCTGCTCCCGGCTGGTGATGCCGGAAATCGGCGCCCGCACTTTGCAATAATCAAGATTGATCTGGGCGGCGCTCACCTCAGCCTCGGCGAGCTGCAGCGTCGCCCTCGCCTCGTCCAGCTCAGATTCCGCATCATCGCGGTCACGCTGACTGATGGCATTGGTTTTAATCAATTCACTGGCGCGGCGCCAGCGACGTTCTGCGGCGGACAGGCTGGCGCGCGCCTGAGCCAACTGGGCCTTGGCACGGTTAAGCGCCACCTCGAAAGGTGCGGAATCAATTTCGAACAGAAGCTGACCCGCCTCCACCTGCTGGCCTTCTGTGTAGGTGCGTCTCAGCAGGATGCCCTCGACCCTTGCACGAACCTGCACTTCTTTGGACCCCTCCAGGCGACCGGGATACTGCCCAACCACGGGCACATCATCGCTGCGCATCACCAACACCTTCACGGGCTGCGCCTGTTCCGCAGCTACCGGGGCCTGCTCGGCGCCACAAGCCGACAGCACTGCCACCACAGCGATCATCGCTATGGCCAAGCCACGTCGTGTCTGCACGCCAAAGGTATTCAGCCGAGAATCAGCGGTGTTCATAGGGAGCTATCCGAGTTAAACAAAAGACCCAGCCACTTTACATACATGCACGTACGTATGTAAAGTATCAGTTACATTTTTTGTTACCAATTGTAACGGAAGGCATTATGAGACGCTCAAAGGCCGAGGCCGAAGCCACCAGGGAAAGCTTGCTGACTGCCGCCGAACAGCTGTTTGCAGAACAGGGAATCGGCAGCACACGACTCAGCGACGTGGCTTCAGCGGCCGGCGTCACGCGAGGCGCAATCTATTGGCACTTCAAAAATAAAGATGAACTGATCAATGCCATCATCGACCGCTTGAGCCTTCCACTGGACACGGCAATGCGCAGCCAAGTGGAAGACGCCGCCAACGGCATGCTGACATTAGACGCGTTCAAAGAGGTGTTACTGATGTCCTACCAGCGGATGCTGGAGAGTCCAACCGTGGAGCAGGTGACCCGCTTTGCCATGCGCTACAGCCTCTGCACGGAATCCCAAAATGCTCGCGAGCATCTCGACAAAAACCGCCAACACAATCTCAGCCTCATCACCCAGATCGTCAGCTATGGCCAGCAATATAAATTGATTCGCGACGACATCAGCGCGGAGGAGCTGGCGTGCTATATCCGCGCGCATATCGTTGGCATTTACCACCAGCAGCTTTCATCCGGCGATTCCTATTTCGCCGGGCTCGACGATATTCGCCGTTCGATTGACCTGATGTTTGCAGGTCTCCAACCCGGCAGATAAAGCAGAACTCAGCCTGCATCCTGCAAGTGATCATGCTGCGGCATCAGCGGTAACTGCACCGTGAAAGTACTGCCCTCCCCCGGCGTCGACACCACGGAGATTTCGCCACCCAGTTGCCGGCGAACCACGTTGTAGACCAGATGGAGCCCCAGCCCGCTGCCTGCGTGCTTACCCCCCCTGCGCGTGGTAAAGAACGGCTCGAATACCTTTTCCCTAACCTCGGGGGACATGCCGACCCCATCATCGGCAACATCCAAGACTACCCAAGGCCCATCGCGTCTTACGCGCAACTGGATTCGACCCTGACGGTCGCCGGGGAATGCATGCCCCAGACTGTTGTTGACTAAATTGACCACGACTTGCGTCAAGCCACCCGGCACGGTGTGGATATAAATATCCCGAGGGCAATCCAGGCTGACATCGTGCCCGTTGCTTCGACAGCTTGGCGCGAGGTGCAGCAAAATATCGTGCAAGTAGTCGTGTAGATTAATCTTCCTCACATCTGCCGACGCCTGATCAACTGATACTTGTTTAAAGCTGCTGATCAGATTGCCCGAACGCTGCAGACTTTCCAGCACCATACTGGAAGCCTCCATCAGCCGGGAAACAGTGCGCTCCGCCTCATCCCTCGACAGTTGATCACTTTGGGCAACCAGTGGCGCGATACGCTGAATATCTGACTTCAATGTTGAAGACGCGGTAATCGCTATACCAATCGGCGTATTCAGCTCGTGGGCAAAACCGGCCACCAGACCACCCAGCGCCGCCATTTTTTCCGATTCGACCAACTGCCCCTGCGTTTGCTGCAGACGCTCAACCATCGCCTGCAACTTCACACTGGACTCATCCGAATGGTATTTAGCGCCGGTAAGCACCAGCAGCGACATGCCCAGCAAACCGACAAACAGCATCCCTGCGGCCAGTACCCCCCAGGGCATGATCGAGCGACTGTCTGCCAGAAACCGCTGACTGCCGCTGATAGTCAATCGCCATTGCTGATCGGCAAAATGAATGGGCCAGCTCTGAACAAACAACGGGGCTTTATTCGCGTTCTGCAGCGAATCTGCTTCAAATATCAGCTCATCACCCGCCGTCAGGGTCAGCGCCAAACCGTTCAGGTTTTGATTCACCAACAGCGCATGCATCAGGTTTTCCACCCGGAAAACGCCGCTGATATAGCCGCTCAATACGCCAGCCCTAAATACAGGAAAATACACGACAACCCCCGCCTGCTGCCCCGTCTCCTGCACCAGCGTCAGCGGCGCGGTCGCCGCAGGCTGACGATGATCAGACGCCGCCAGCAGTGCCTTTCTGGCCTGCGGGTTCGAGCTGATGTCATAGCCCAATGCCGCTTCGTTCCCCACCTCGGGAGCGATATACTTGATGACAACATAGGTATCGCGCCTGTCCGCGAGCATCCTCGTGCCGTTGCCATCCGCTTCCGTAACAACTTTGGGCTCACCCATTTGCAGGCTGAGCTGCCGCTCAAAAGCCTCGCGCTGCTGATGCGGCATAACTACAGCCCAAGCCACTCCCTGAAAGCCCGGATTGCGATCCAGCAGGCCGCCAACGAACTGATAAAACTCTTCTCGGTTAACGTGCTCCGACGCCCCCAAAAATGACTGGGCGGCGTATAGCCCCTCAAAGTAGCTGTGAAGAAGAATTTCTGCCCGCAGGTATATTTGCTCCGCGTGGCGTTCGAACATCTGCTGTTGACGGGTCGATTCCCAGCGACTGGCAAAAACATACATCACCACCACGACCACCGACGCCAGGAGTAAAGCAACGGGAAGTATTTTTGCCCGGCTCCGCCAGATACCCCTTGGCTCGGCAAAAAACACAAACATCAGCGTGGCGACAAGCATAATTCCCAGCCCATCGCCGACCCACCAGGTGGCCCAGTTATAGAGATAATTATTGGACTCCAGCTTGCCCGCCAACCAGAGCGTAGAAACCGCAACAGACGCACTGATGACGCTGGCCACACCGCAGATCAGGACAATATAGATCAGCACCGAGCGTGCCGTATCCAGATTCAGCGGGTAACCAATCACCCGCTTGAGCACCCAGGCGCCCACCACGGCCTGCGTGGCAGCACCAAGCCCAATCAGCGCTGGCGCCCAGGCCTCGGCAAAGAAGGCCGCAACACCCTGATCGAGTGGCACCTCAATAGCATTGATAGAAAACGAGGCAAGCGCGACTGCGGGCCAATATCGGTACCCCGCCAGCAACATGGCGGCCAGGGCAATACCCGCAGAGGGCCATATCGCCGTTGCATAACCGGGCGGAATAGCCAACAGCATGGCCAGATAGCCGACAGAATAATAAGCAAGCAGTATAAAGAAGAATACTGACAGGTAGTTCTCGCGCAGCGCTTGCCGAGTCAGCCCTATTGGCATTTCATGACCGACAGGCAAGAGTGGTCGGATAGCAGCATATTACATATGACGGGAATACCCGGCCTCCAAATTCGCTGGAAAGATGTTTCTACACAATAGTTTAGAAAGCATCCACCCAACAAAAGAATAAGTAAATTCGCTTAGCGGGCTAACCGATGAGAACAGACATCATTGCAATAGCCCGCGGCTATAGCGTTATTTAAAGAATTAATACTCCCCTGTATATCCAACCCGGGCATGGCATTTAGCGCATTCCATGTTTGGCTTTTATCGCATCTTGCATCGCAATGTAATATCCTATGCGGCTTTTCGACCAAGCAACACTAACAATATCAACAATGGATCTTTAAAGATGCTCTTAGGAATTCCAAAAGAACTCGCCTCTGGGGAGAATCGGGTTGCGATCATTCCGAGCGATGCCAAAAAATTGGTACGCGCCGGGGCGGTCGTCCAGATTGAAGCGGGAATGGGCCTGGGCAGCGGTTACAGCGACGCCGAATACGTCGACGCCGGTGCTAGCGTAGTCGAAGATCGGGCGGCGATTTTCGCTGCCGCCGATATCGTACTGCGAATCAGCAAACCCACCCTGGAAGAAATCAAGCAACTCAAGGCCGGTAGCATTCACATCAGCTACCTCGACCCGTTCAATGAACACGACTTGATTAAAGCCTTCCGCGATCAGAACGTGACTGCAATCAGCATGGAAATGATTCCGCGCAGCACCCGTTCTCAGAAAATGGATGCCCTCAGCTCACAGGCCAGCCTTGCGGGCTACGTCATGGTATTGCTCGCGACCACACGTCTGCCGCGCATTCTGCCCATGATGATGACCCCTGCAGGTACGCTGAAACCCGCAACCGTCTTCGTTATCGGCGCAGGTGTTGCCGGTCTGCAGGCTATTGCCACCGCCAAGCGCCTCGGCGCCAAAGTGGTTGCCTTTGATACCCGCCCGGTGGTTGCCGAGCAGGTTCGCTCATTGGGCGGTAAATTCCTGGAAATCGACCTGGGCGAAACCGGCCAAACCAAAGACGGCTACGCGGTCGAGCTGACCGAAGAACAGCGCAAACTGCAGTTGGAAGGTCAGAAAAAGCAAATTGCAGATTCAGACATCGTGATCACTACCGCTCAGGTATTTGGTCGCAAACCTCCGGTACTGGTCACCAGTGACATGATTCAGGGCATGAAGCCCGGCAGTGTCATCGTGGATATGGCCGCTGAAACCGGCGGTAACGTTGAAGGCTCTGTTGCCGGTGAAACTGTCACTATCGACGGCGTTACCGTTATCGGCGACGGCAACTGGGCAAACTTCGTAAGCCGCGACGCCAGTCAAATGTACTCAGCTAACCTGTTCAACCTGGTTGACGAAGGCTGGGATAACGAAAAACAAGCGATGGTCATCGATTTCGAGAACGATATTCTGCAGGGCTGTGTGATTACCCACGGCGGCGAAATCGTTAATGACACCATCAAAAACCTGGTTAAGTAGGAGGTAAAGATGGAAATCGTATTTCTCGCGTTCATCTTGATGCTGTCGATTTTCCTCGGCTTCGAGCTCATCAATAAAGTCCCCGCCACGCTGCACACGCCGCTGATGTCGGGTTCAAATGCTATTTCTGGTATCACCCTGGTAGGTGCGTTGACGTCAGCGGGCGCCGAACACACTCAACTGGCCACCATTCTTGGTACGGCGGCTGTCGCCATGGCCACCATCAACGTGATCGGCGGCTACATGGTTACCGACCGCATGCTGGCCATGTTCAAGAAAAAACAGGGAGACACTAAGTAATGGGTATCGAATTGCTGGTCAACCTGTCCTATGTGGCAGCGGCCGTTCTGTTTATCTTTGGTCTGAAAATGCTGGGGTCACCCGCAACAGCCCGTAAAGGTAACCTCGTTTCAGCCGTCGGTATGTTCATCGCAGTAGTGATTACCCTGCTGGATCAGAGCATTATTGATTACAAATGGATTGCCGTCGGTATTGTTGCCGGTGGCGTTGTCGGCGCGATTGTAGCCCGCTCGGTTGCGATGACATCCATGCCGGAAATGGTGGCCCTGTTCAACGGCTTTGGTGGTATCGCCAGTCTGTTCGTTGGCTGGGCGGCGCTGTACGGCTTTGAGGCCAATGCCTTTGAACTGATCACCATCGTACTGTCGATTCTGATCGGTGGCGTGACCTTCACCGGCTCGCTGATTGCCTACGGTAAACTCAGCGAAAAAATGCCTGGTCGCCCGCTGGTCTTCAGCGGTCAGCGCGTTTTCAACATCCTGCTGATTCTGGCCATTATTGCCAGTGCCGTGATGTTCGTATTGAACCCAGGCGTTGCCCTGTACCTGTACCTGGTTATCGGCCTGAGCTGTCTGCTTGGCATTATGCTGGTCATCCCCATCGGTGGCGCAGATATGCCAGTGGTCATCTCGCTGCTGAACAGCTACTCCGGTCTGGCCGCCTGTGCCGCCGGTTTCGCGATCAACAACATCATTCTGATCGTGGCGGGTTCGCTGGTTGGTGCCAGCGGTATCATCCTGACCCAGATCATGTGTAAGGCGATGAACCGCTCACTGAGCAACGTCCTCTTCAGCGGCTTCTCTGCCGTTGCTGGCGGCGGCGCCGGTACCAAGATCGAAGGCGAAGCCAAAGCCATGTCGGCTGACGACGCATACTATGTTCTGGAAGCGGCCACCAGTGTGGTTATCGTTCCCGGCTACGGTATGGCCGTTGCCCAGGCACAGCACGTAGTGAAAGAGCTTCAGGAAATTCTGGAAAAGAACGGTGCCGAGGTCGTCTATGCGATTCACCCGGTTGCCGGTCGTATGCCTGGCCACATGAACGTACTGCTGGCCGAAGCCGATGTTTCCTACGACCTGCTGCTGGAAATGGACGCCGTTAACCCCCGCATGGATACCTTCGACGTGGCAATCGTTATCGGTGCCAACGACGTAGTTAACCCAGCGGCCCGCGAGATGGAAGGCAGCCCGATCTACGGTATGCCCGTCATCAACGTGGACATGGCACGCAACGTGTTCGTCATGAAGCGCTCTATGGCGTCGGGCTTTGCGGGTATCGACAACCCGCTGTTCTTCAAAGAGAACACTCGCATGCTGTTTGGCGATGCCAAGGAAATGCTGAGCAATATTATCAAAGCGTTCAGCTAATCCGGCTGGCCCTTCGGGCAAGCCAACGAAAAAGGGCGACTGCATGCAGTCGCCCTTTTTTATTACCTGACATGAACTGCCGCGACTTAACTGGTCAGCCAGCGCCCTGCTCTCGCTCCAGCGCCTGCTGCAAGACCGGCAGAACAGCGTTCAGTGAATCACGCAACGACAGCAGCGTCTCCACCGGCAACGCCGTCTCTTCCAGCAACGCGGTGGGAATACAGGCACACTGATCTCGCAGCGCCAGACCACTCTCCGTCAGAGCCAGCATCACCTGTCGCTCATCGCCCTCACAGCGCTGACGACGAATCAATCCCAACTGCTCCAGACGCTTGAGAAGGGGCGTCAGGGTGTTGGTATTGAGAATCGCCCGACGACTGACCGCCTTCACCGGACAGGGCGCCTCTTCCCACAGAATCATCAGCACAATGTACTGCGGGTAAGTCAGGCCCAGCGGGTCGAGATGAGGTTTATACAAGCGTGTGAGCAATCGCGACGCGGCATACAGCGGAAAACATAGCTGATTATCGAGCTTCAGCACTTCCGAGGCAGGCAGTGCCATATCGCCCTCCCCATCCCTCATGCGCTGAGCGCCGCCTCGATATCCGCCGCCAACTGTTCGGGCTTGGTCGTCGGCGCATAACGCTTGATCGGTTGCCCATCCTTACCCACCAAAAACTTGGTGAAGTTCCACTTCACGGCATTGGTCAAGGTACCCGGTGCGGCCTTTTTCAAATAGGCAAACAGCGGGTGCGTCCCTTTACCGTTAACCTCAATTTTCTCAGTAATGGGAAAGCTGACACCATAATTAATCAGGCACTCGCCTTGAATCGTTCCGGCATCGCCCGGTTCCTGATTGGCAAACTGATTACAGGGTGCGCCGATAATCACCAGACCGCGATCGCGGTATTGCTCGTAGAGCGCCTGCAAGCCCTCATACTGCGGAGTCAGGCCGCACTTGCTGGCAGTATTCACCACCAGCACAACCTTGCCAGCGTAATCCGCCAGACTCATGGGTTTGCCCTGCAGGCTATTAATTTCAAAGTCGTACAACTGGCTCATCTGACGCTCTCCTCACTCAAATAATGATTGGGCGGCCAGGCCAACTGCGGATAACTGACCCTGCCTTCACTGACTGTACGCTCAAAATAACAAACACGATTATATCGTGCACGATATTTTTTAACGACTTCTCAAGTTTTCCGGCTACGCTGCCGATATAACAGGCAACTGATCATTCATCACAGGCAGGGCTTTCGCGGGCATGGTTATTATCAACCCCACCATCAGCACCCAGCCCGCGGCGTTGACACGTCCAGCGGGGCCTGCGCCTGTGCTGCCGGCCGACCGGGTCCTTAATGCGGTGGTGTTAGGGGAGCGTGCTCAGCACCTCTATGAGCTGTCTTCCGGCTCATTGCGCATGATGGCGGAGAGTCAGACGCCACTGAGAGAAGGCGAGCAGTTGCAGCTGCGTGTTCTCGGCAAAGATGCACAACAGCGTCCACAACTGGAAATCCTCCAGCGCGGAACGCAGGATATTTCCCCTCAGCTGCGCAACCGCTTACCCGAGCAGCTCAGCCTCAATCAATTGTCGGCCAGCCTTAACCAGATTCGCCAGGGCGAGAATCCCACACTGCGGCAATTGATAGCGCCTCTGCTCAGCAGCCTGCCCCGCCGTCAGCAGCTCAGCGACAGCGCAGGTCTGCAAAAAGCCCTGCACAACAGCGGTCAATCGCTGGAGGCTAAACTGGCCAGCGGCGAGGCTCCCAAAGGTGATATTAAAGCGGCCTTGCTGAAGCTGCTGGCTACCGTGCAGGCGCAGTCTCCACCGCCACCCAAGGCGGGACTGGCGCGCAGCTATGGTCCATCAAATACCCCGTCACCCTCCGTACACACGGCAGGCTCTGCGCCTGCAGACATCGCAACACCCGGCACGGCGTCGACGGCCAAGTCCGCATCTGCACCACAGCCGCAAGCGGCGAGTACGGCTCCGGCCTACCAAGCACCACCCAAACCCTTGGGGTTGCCGGGCGAACTGCAGCCGCAAGGACGACTGCCGCCAAGCCCCCCAGAAATCGAGAGTACATTGCTCAGCCGTCTCGCCCACGATGTTAAGGGCGCCCTCGCCCGACAGGATGCCAACCAGCTACTGGGCTTGCACAGCCGCGAACATGGGGGCAGCTACATGATCGAGTTGCCCGTTCGCGACCGCGATGGCATTGATGTCTGGCAGTTCCAGTTTCAACCACCCCGCACCGAGCGCGATCATAGTCACAACGAACGCGGCTCCCAGCATGACACTACCCAGACCGGGTGGACGCTCTCTCTGAGTTTCGATCTGCCGGGATTGGGCGCGATTACGGCAAGAGTGACGCAACAGGAAAAACAGCTGGGTATCCGCTTCGATGCGGTGCAATCCGACGCTCTTGAACTGCTCCGGCAGCACACTCCAGAGCTACATCAACGCCTAGCGGAGAAGGGCATCGACGTTGCCGGTATCGACTGCCGACGTCGCAGTGCCCAAGCCTTAACGGAAAGCAGTTACTCGCTGTCGGCGCTGTTGAGGGATCAGGCATGAGCACGCAACACGGCAGCGTAGCGGTCTCTCTCCACTACGACGGCGAAAACGCCCCTACCGTCAGCGCCAAAGGGGAAGGCGATATTGCCCGGCGCATATTGGAAATTGCCAGCGCACACGATATTCCCATTTACCAGAATGCCGAGCTGCTGCAGTTTCTGAGCCGGGTTGATCTGGACGCCGAAATTCCGCCGGAGCTGTATGTGGCCGTGGCAGAGATTATTGCCTTTGCCTACCGTTTGAAAGACCGCGTACCGGCAAGCTACTACTATCAGAACAGCGGAGAAACCGTGTACAGCCAAGATACCGCACAGTCTGCCGCCGACGAAGATCTGCTCCGTAAGGGCGAAGACAACGAAGGCATGAATGGGGATTAATGCGTGCTGCGCACCGCTGCCAGCAGTTCGGCCTCGGAGCGACTGATACCACAGCGCTGTACCAATTCCTCGGTACCCAAGCCCTGATCCGCCAGACGAATGGCCTGTTGGTAGAAGCGCAGATCGCGTTTTTCACTGTCCAGAGCCTGTTGGCGGCTACCGACCATTTCCAGATACTCTTCCAGCGCCAGCACCCGCTCGCCCATCACCGTTAAGGCACTGCTTTGAGCTTCCAGTTTAGCTTGCTGGGCCGCCAGCTTTTGCTCCATCGCCAGCACCATCATTTCCGCTCGGGAACGACGGCTCTGCCACAGGTACAACAGCATCGCCAGCCCGGCAACACTGAGTAAGATACCCAGAATCGTCAGATCATCTAACTGACTGAACCATGCGAGAACTACACCTTGCTGCTCTGCCATTGTCCTGTTCCTGCATTCCCCGGCGCCGATCAGGCAGCCAGCCAATCCCCTAAACGCCCTTTCAGCCGCAATACTGCCTGACTGTGAATCTGGCAAACCCGCGACTCGCTCACTTCCAACACCTCGCCGATTTCCTTGAGGTTCAAGCCCTGATCGTAGTACAGCGCCATCACCAGCTTCTCACGTTCAGGCAGTGCCTCGATCTGTGTAGCCAGCGCACGCTGAAGGCCTTCGTCCTCCAACTCCCGCAGCGGCGTATCGGCGCTGTCATCTTCGTCGCTGAACTCCATACCGCTGTCGCTGGCCTGCTCCAGGCTGACCAGACGCACCGCCGCGGTGTCGCTCAGCAAATCGTAGTAGTCATTGATATCAATGCCCATTTCCTCGGCAATTTCCGCGGCCTGCGCCTCGCGCCCCAAACGGGACTCGACGCGATTGACTGCCGCCGCCAACTCCCGAAGCTGGCGACTTACCGAACGGGGAGCCCAGGCGCCCTGACGCATCTGGTCAATCATCGCGCCACGGATACGAATGCTCGCATACGTTTCAAACCCCGCACCCTGCCCCGCACGGAAATTACTGGCCGCTTCCAACAGGCCAATCATCCCGGCCTGAATCAGATCATCCACCTCCACACTGGCAGGCAGGCGGCTGAGTAAATGGTAGGCAATGCGTTTAACCAGCGGCGCGTGGCGCGTCACCAGCTCGTCGCGGTTGCCTACCTGCACATCGAGGTAAGCAGCGTGACTCACACGGCAACTCCTTTCAGACTTTCCTGTTGCAGAAGACGATCAACAAAGAATTCAAGGTGACCGCTCGGCCCCTGAGGCATTGGCCATTTATCCACCGTCTCCGCCAATTTTCGGAACGCCAGCGACGCATCCGCCCCCGGATACAGTTCGCTCACTGCCTGCTGACGGGCATCGGCTTTAACCAGAAAGCGATCGCGGGGAATAAAGCCTGCATACTCCAGCGTAACATCGAGGAAACGCTGGGCGACTTCGTTCAAGCGCTCGAAACCATCGCGGGCCTGATCCTGACTGTCGACCATATTGCGCAGAACTTTGAAACGCTTAATACCGGCATCACGGCTCATCACTTTGATCAGCGCATAGGCGTCTGCCATCGAGGTCAGCTCATCGGTGACAACGACCATGACGTAGTGACTGGCTTTACTGAAGGTAATCACACTGTCGGAAATACCGGCCGCGGTATCCACCACCATCACATCGTAATCATCATTGAGCGCGCTCAGCGCGCGGACAATGGCACCGTGCTGATCACTGCCCAGCTCCGCCATTTTCTTGATCCCCGACGCGGCGGGAATAATATCGATGCCACTGGGACCGGGCATCAGGATATCCTGGATATCGCAAGCGCCCTCCAGCACATGAGACAAGTTCCACTTGGGCCGCAAGCCCAACATGATATCGACATTGGCCAGACCCAGGTCGGCATCCATCAGCAATACCCGCTTCTGGCGGCGAGCAAGCTGGCAGGCCAGATTCACCGAAACATTGGTTTTGCCAACGCCACCTTTACCACTGCTCACTGCGATCACTTTTACCGGGTTCATAGTCTTTCCTTATTTTTCATTGCCATCGCTGATCGACAGCTCCTGTTGACGCCCGCAGGCGTCAGGCCTGTACTCCCAACCGCTGCGCAGGCGCAGGGGTCGCTACCCGGGGAGCCGGGGTAAATCCGCGCGCCATACGCATGGCAATACTGACCAGCTTCGTGGCATCAGCAGGGCTCAGGTTTTGCGGCACCTTCGGGCCATTAGCACACCACACTGCGGGCAGGCGATGCTCAATCAGGTTCGACAGCAAACCACCCAGACGCATGGCTTCATCGATACGGCTGATCACAGCGCCCTGCAAATCAAAGCGGCTGTAGGCGTCAATAATTTCACTTTGCACATAGGCTTCGACATCGGCCGGTAAGGTCAGATAGCACTGCAATCCCGGCATCACGCTCAACAGTTTTTCCATTTCGTTCAGGCCTTCGCGATCCCGAAACGACAGCCCCGACGTGTCCACCAGTACCAGCGCCTTTTTCTCCAGCAGGCGAAAGGTCCGCGCCGCTTCACTGATCGTGCCGGCGCCGTGAACCGGAATCTGCAGAATGCGGCCGTAAGCGCGCAGTTGATCCTGAGCGCCCACCCGCGCGCTGTCCGTGGTCAGCAGTGCGATATTGTCGCGGCCGTGACGCATCACATGCTGGGCAGCCAGTTTGGCAATGGTGGTCGTCTTCCCCGCCCCCTGGGGGCCAAGCAGACAAATCGCGCCACGGCTCGGCGGCGGCGCCACCGGCAAGCGTCGGCTCAGGAGAATTTTCAGGGCTTCCCGCTGCACCGCCTCGCTTTGCTCCGGCGGCAATTCCCGCTGAAGTTGCTCGGCAATCCGCGGCTCAATATCCATGGCTTCCAGCAGACCATTACTGCCCTGATGGCGTGGTTGCTCGGTGCTGAGCTGCTGCCAGTTGTGATCCTTGAGCTGTGACATCAGCATGGACTTCATTGCCGCCAGCTCCTGCTTCATCTCATGCAATTCGTCATTTTCAGACCACGCGAGCTGAGGACCTTTGCCAAAATTTTGGCGTGGCATCTCCGCCACCGGTGAAAGTTCAGTCTCGGAACGTTTTTCACGACGGGCCAACAAGGCCTCCAGCGCGGTATTTTCGCGGCTCTGAGCGGCATCTTGACGGACGGGAGCTACCACGGCCTCGCCCTCTGCCTCTGGTTCGTCCCAGCTCACCACCAGCTCCACACCACCGGGCACAGACTGGCAATCGAGAATCACCGCATCTGGACCGTGGGCAGCGCGGATCATCCGCATCGCCTGTTCACTGTCTGCTGCCCGATATTTCTTTACGTTCATCTACTCCCGCTCCTGACGGGGCCCACTCAGGTCAACCGCCCCTGCTGGCCGATGGTCGACAGCAAACGAACCTCTTTACTGTCTGGCACTTCGTTGTAGGACAAGACATGCAGATTGGGCACACTGCGCCGCGTGAAGCGCGACAACCAGGCCCGAATCGACGGTGAAACCAATACCACCGCCGGCTGCCCTGCCAATTCCTGGCGGTTGCTGAACTCTGCCAGCTCCCGCTGAATCCGTTCGGCGATTCCCGGCTCCAATCCAATGGCGCCGTTGCCGCCTCGAACCATATCCTGCAACATCTGTTCCAGATCAGCATCGAGTGCCACGACCGGCAATTCTTCCTCTAAGCCATTGATTTCCTGAACAATCATTCGACCCAGCGAAACGCGAACCCCCTCCAAAAGATCGTCAGGATTTTTGCATCGCGGCGCCTGTTCCGCCAAAGATTCGGCGATCAGACGAATGCTGCGAATGGAGATATTTTCCTTCAGCAGGTTCTGCAGAACCTTCACCACCACGCTCAACGGCAGTTGTGCGGGCACCAGTGACTCCACCAATTTCGGGTCGGAGCTGGCCAGGCGATCCAGCAACTGCTGAACTTCCTCGTGGCCGAGCAGTTCGTGGGCGTGCTGTTTGATGACCTGACTGAGATGCGTGGCAATAACGGTACAGGGATCGACCACGGTGTAGCCGAGGGTCTGCGCCTGATCACGCTGACTGGGATCGATCCAGATTGCATCCATGCCAAACGCCGGATCTTTCGTGGGCACACCCTGCAAGCCACCCTGCGCGCCGCCGGGATTAATCGCCAACTCCTTGCCGGCCTGCACTTCACCTTGGGCAACGCTGTCACCCAGCAACTGAATACGGTAGCTGCCGGGCGACAATTCAAGGTTGTCGCGGATATGAACGGACTGAACCAGAAAGCCCAGATCTTTTGACAGCTTCTTGCGCACCGCCGTGATTCGGCCGATCAACTCGCCTCCCTGATTGCGGTCGACCAGGGGAATCAGGCGGTAGCCCACTTCCAGGCTCACCACGTCCAACTGCGTGACCTCATCCCACTTCAGCTCGTTGCTCTCTGGGGCCGCAGGGACATCCGCCTCGGCAGTCTCATCGTCATCAACCAGTTGCGGTTGTTTGGCATGTCGAGAGATCAACCAGCCACCCACGCCGCAGGCAGCCGCCAGCATCAAAAACACCAGGTTGGGCATGCCGGGGATAATACCGATCAATCCCAGCACGGCCGCCGACAGATACAAGACCTCCGGCTTGGCGGCCATCTGGCCGACCATCTGCTCGCCCATATTCTGCGGGCGCGAAATCCGCGTCACGATAATCGCCACCGCGGTCGACAGCAGCAGCGATGGAAGTTGCGCCACCAGACCGTCACCGATAGTCAGCAGAGTGTAGTTGTGCATGGCCTGAGAGAAACTGAGGTTGTGCTGTCCCACACCCACACCCAGACCACCGATAACGTTAATAAACAGGATCAGGATCCCGGCAACAGCATCGCCGCGCACAAACTTGCTGGCACCGTCCATCGAACCGTAGAAGTCCGCCTCGGTGCGCACTTCCTCGCGGCGCCGGCTGGCCTCTTCCTGCGACAGAATCCCGGCGTTCAAATCCGAGTCAATGGCCATCTGCTTGCCGGGCATGGCATCCAGAGTAAAACGCGCCGTCACTTCCGATACCCGGCCTGCGCCCTTGGTAACCACCACAAAGTTGATGACCACCAGAATGACGAACACCACCATGCCCACCACGTAGTTGCCGCCAATAACAAACTCGCCAAAGGATTCAATCACCTTGCCCGCGGCACCCGGGCCGGTATGCCCTTCCAGCAATACCACGCGAGTCGAGGCTACGTTCAGCGCCAGCCGCAGCAGCGTTGCCAACAGCAGAACCGTGGGAAACACCGAAAAGTCGATGGGCCGCTCAACGTAGATCACCGCCAGAATAATGATCAGCGATAAGGCGATGTTGAAGGTAAACAGCAAATCAAGCAGAAACGGCGGCATGGGGATGACCAGCATCGCGAGACAGGCCATCATCAGCGCCAGTACGCCGATGCCACTGCCCATCACATCCCGCATCCAGTTCGGCATTGTCATTGTCTGTGTTGCCATACGCGTATCTCTGCGTTAATCGACGCTGCTACAGCAGGTCTTTCAGGTAAATATCGTCAACGTCGGGTTCCGGCGCTTCCGGATAATCGCCACCCACCGCCTGCCAGCTGCGCAGCTGGTAGACGTAAGTCAAAATCTGCGCCACCGCCAGATACAGACCGGCGGGAATTTCATCGTCCAGCTCAACACTGGCAAAAATCGCCCGCGCCAGACGCGGCGATTCGACAATGGTCACGGCGTTGTCGCTTGCCAGCTCGCGAATCCGCGCCGCAATCTGATCAGCGCCCTTGGCGACCAGCACAGGTGCCTTGGAGCGGGCTTCGTCGTAGCGTAGCGCGACCGCGAAGTGTGTGGGGTTGGTAATGACCACATCCGCCGTAGGCACTTTCTCCATCATGCGCCGACGCGCAGCGGCCTGCTGCATCTCCCGCAGCTTGGCTTTGACTTCCGGGCGACCGTCCGACTCCTTGTGTTCGTCACGCACTTCCTGACGCGTCATGCGCAGCTCTTTTTTGTAGTTCCACATCTGCCAGGGCACGTCGAGGGCAGCAATGACCACCAGCGGCAAACTCACGATCAGGAAAAACCACACCAACAGCGCACTGCTGTTGACGATGGCCTCTTTGGGATCTTCCAGTCCCAGGCCAAGAATGTCGTTCGCCATGCCTTCGAGCAGAAAAAAGGCAGCCAGCCCGATAAAGCTCATCTTGGCGATAGACTTGAACAGTTCGCCGAGGCTGCGTACCGAAAACAGCTTGGCGACGCCTTTGATCGGGTCCAGGCGCTCAAACTTGAAACTGAGATTAAAGGTCCAGCCACCGAGCACCACATTCGCAATAATTGCTGCCGCAAGCGTTGCCAGCATTAGCGGCCAGATGCTCATCAATCCGTTCACCAACAGCGCGAAAAACTGGCCGGGTAAGCGCTCGGCATCGCTCAACAGAAAATCGGGAGACAGACTGCCGCGCATGACGCCCTGCATCTGTTCAGCCACGTAGCTGCCGCTGACAATCAGCATCAGCGCACCGGCCATGGTCACCATCATCGTGGCCAGTTCTTTGGAGCGCGGCACCTGCCCTTTTTTACGGGCGTCGGCCAGCTTCTTGGCGGAGGCCTCTTCGGTGCGTTCTTGACCGTCCTGATTCTCTGCCATCTCAGCCTCCGAGGAAGACCGCCGTCTGCTCGAAAGCGCGGTTCAGCAGGCGGCTGAGTACCGGCAGCAGATTCGGAATCAGTTGATCAACAATCAGATAGCCCATCAGCATCGCTAGCGGGAAACCCACGGCAAACAGGTTGAGCGTTGGCGCGGCGCGGCTGATGACCCCGACCGCCACCTGTACCACCAGCAAAGCGATGATGGCGGGAATCGACACCCGAATCGCACCGGCAAACAGCTCTGCGCCCCAGGCCACGACACTGTCGATAGCCGCGGGCTCAACGCTGCGGCTGGCACTTGGCCAGAGTTCAAAGCTGCGGGCCATCAGCTTGATGAATTCCAGATGCCCCCCCATTGCGACAAACAGCAACATGCAGATAATCAGCAAGTACTGCGATAACACCGGCACCTGAACACCGCGCTGGGGATCCACCATCATGGCAAAGCCGAGTCCCATGCCGTTGGCGATCAGCTGGCCGGCCAGCACAATGGCGTCGAACACGAGCTGCACGATAAAGCCAATACACAGGCCAATCAGCAGCTCATTGGCGAGCAGCAGCATGCCCTCCAGACTGATAATGTTGACCGCCGGCGGCGTGGGCAGCAGCGGCAGCAAAATGACGCAGAGCACCACACTGAACAGAATTTTGGCACGAGCGGGAATGTAGGAGGCGCTGAACAGCGGCGCGGTCAACATGGCGCCACTGATCCGGGCAAAGGGCAGCCACACGGCCGCCAGCCAGGACAATATTTGCGCCTCATTCACCGCAATCATGCTGCGCCTCAGCCCACCAGCAAGGGAATCATTTCAAACAGGCTGCGGGTGTAGTCCAGCAGATGCCGCAGCATCCACGGCCCGGTCAGCCCCAGCACCGCCACCAGTACCACCAGCTTGGGAATAAAGCTGAGGGTCATATCCTGAATCTGCGTGGCCGCCTGAAACATACCGATCAGCAGGCCCGCCGCCAGCGCTGACAGCAGCAGTGGCGCCGCCAACAGCACGGTGATATTCATGCCCTGTCTGCCGAGTTCGATGACGGTATCCGGTGTCATAGGCGCCTCATCGGTAGAAGCTGGCGGCCAGCGAGCCCATCATCAGGCCCCAACCATCCACCAGCACAAACAACATGATTTTGAAGGGCAGCGAGATCATCATCGGCGACAACATCATCATCCCCATCGACATCAGCACGCTCGCCACCACCAGATCGATCACCACAAAGGGAATGAACACCAGAAAGCCGATCTGGAAAGCGGTCTTTAATTCGCTGGTGAGAAACGAAGCCATCAGTACCGAGAACGGTACGTCTTCCGGCTTTTGGTAAGCCGCGTGACCAGCGATCTCCGCAAAACGGGCGATGTCATCTTCGCGGGTCTGGCTCAGCATAAAGGCACGGAACGGTTCAAAGCCGGTGGTCATCGCCTCCTGGAAGGTCATTTCCTCGGCGATATACGGCGCGACCGCCTGGGTGTAAGCCTGCTCGCCAATCGGGTACATCACGAACAGGGTGAGGAACAATGACAGGCTCAGCAGCACCTGATTAGAGGGCGTCTGCCCGGTGCCCAGCGCCTGACGCAGAATCGACAGCACAATCATGATTCGGGTAAATGCCGTCATCCCCAGCAACAAGGCAGGCAGCAGGGTCAACGCCGTCATAATCGCCAGCAACTGCAGCGACACGCTGTACTCCTGACCACCGGCAGCATTGGCCGTAGAACTCACTGCGGGTAACGACAGCGGGTCGGCGGCCAGCGCACCCAGGGGCATCAGACACAGCAGCGGCAGCAAGCCGCGCAGTATGCTCATGGCTGTGCCTCCTCACCTTTGCCGGCCAGACGCTTCTTCAGCAGCGCGGCAAAATCACCCGTAGCGGCGATCGTCTGTTCAGGTAAAGCTTCCGCATCCCAGCGATGCAGGGTTTGCATTGAAGCCGGCGTGCACCCCACCAACAGGCGCTCCTCGCCCACCTGCAGCACCAGCAGTTTTTCCTTCATACCCAGGGGGATCTGCGATACCACCGCCACACCCGCCTGCTGGGGGCGCTGAAGGCCGCGCAGGCGGCGCAAAAACCACAGGCCGGCAAACAGCAGTGCGGCCATCAGCAACAGGCTGCCGAGCATGCCGATCACATCATCGCCAGCGCCCACCGGCAGCGCCGCCACGGCTTGCTCTGCCGATACCGCGTTAGCGGCTGGCTCCTGCGCTATTGCCAGCAAGGGCGATAGCGCCAGTGCGCACAGCGAATGACGCCACATCAGGCATCAACCTCTTCGTCCTGCCCCACCACCTCAGTGAGCATGATGCCGAATTTCTCCTTCACCACGACCACCTCACCGCGGGCGACGAGTGTGCCGTTAACCAGTACGTCCAGCGGCGTACCCGCTGCACGATCCAGCTCAATGATGGCGCCCTGATTCAGCGCCTTGATGTCGCGAATACTCATGCGGGTGCGACCGACTTCCACGGATACATCCACATTCACGTCGAGAATTTTGTCCAGATTCAAATCATTCGCCATGGGGTTTACGACTCCTGTTTCGGTCGGCTGCGACCTGCCGAACCGGTAAGCTGAACGGCCAACTGGCCCTGATGACTGCCAAAACGTCCTTTCAACAGGGGCTGCTCGCCAACACACAGCAGCACCTCATCGGCACTGGGCAGGGGAATAACATCACCGCGACGCAGATTCGCCACGCGGCTGAGGCTGAGGCGGGTTTTCGCCAATTGCGCCACCAGGTCGAGAGGCACTTCGTCTATGCGTTCAACCAGGCGACTGCGCCATTCTTCGCTTGCGGGTTTTTTGTTACTGGGCTTGGTGGTATCGGGCAGGCTGTCGCGTACCGCGTCAATCGCGCTCCAGGGCACAACCGACCACAGGCCGCCTTTGAAATCGCCGATATCCACCAGAAAGCGGGTGGCCACCAGCGAGTCCGCGTCGGTAAAGCCTTCCAGCAGACGGGGATCAGTAGACTGACTCTCAATGGCCGGGGCGGTTTTCATGACCGATTTCCAGGCCAGGGCAATGTCCGGCAGCAATGCAGACACCAGAATGTCCATAAAGCTGAGCTCCGACGCCGAAAACTGCTCGCGCGCGGCATCGGCGGCGCCGCCATAGCCGCCGAAGTAACGGTCGACGAGGTTGAACACCAGCTCCGATTCAAAGGCAATCATCAGATTGCTGCTGAGCGGCATTCCCGAAATCAATGAAATACTGCAGGGCGCGGGCAGCGTGCCTTGCAGCTCGTCGAATTTCATGACCGTAATGCGGTCAGTGGTCAGCCCTTCCACGCTGCTGACAAATTCCCGCAGCCGGGTCGAGGCCGCACTGGCAAACTGCGACTGAATCAACGACAGGGTAGGAATCAAGCGCTGTACGGCGTAGTCCTGACGGGCGAGGTTATACTTGCCAGAGCTTTGCGGGCTCTGCTCCTCAGCCATCAGCGCTTCGAGTTCTTCCGGATCAAGTAGGCCAGCCATACTGTCGCCTCACTGCATCACAAACTTGGTGAAATACACTTCCTCGACACCACCTTTCTTACCGGTCTCTTTTTCGAGCACGGCGTTAATGGTGTCGACAACGCGCTGCTGAATAAGCTGGCGCCCTTCGATACTGTTGATCTGGTCTTTGGTCAGGCTGCTGAACATCATGATCAACTCGTGCCGGATCATGACCTGGTAGTCATCCACTTGCGAAATGACACCGTCCTCCCGGCTCATCACCTCGATATCCACCTGCAGAAACCGGGTGCCACGCTCATTCAAGAGGTTCACCACGAACGATGGATCAAGACTCATGATCTGTGGCTTGGGCAACACTTCCGCCGCCGCTTTGCTTTCAGCTGCGTCAGCAGCCGGTTCGCTGCCCTTCAGGAAAAACCAGGTACCTCCTGCGGTCGCCAGCAACAGCACTACAACCAAGCCAATGAGGACAAATTTGTTTTTAAACATATGCATAAGGCCTTTTACGTTCGGCACCCGAGCGCCAAATTTCTTGCAGAAACCTGCTTTTCAAGCACTATTTTGCAAGGCCTGTGCCATATGATTTATTTTATATTTTTCAGATAGTTACGAAATATTTTCCGCTTCTCGCCAATAATTTGGCAGGGGGAATTCGCGCAATACAAGGTGGGATAACAGATACGAAAAAGGCGCCGGAAGGCGCCTCAAGAAGGTCGGAAATTCTCTGCTCATGCGTAGGCGTCGAGGGTCCCGTCGGTATTATTGCGCGGGGTCGGCGCGGCGCTTCCGCCCTCGCCGTCATGCGGGGTATCCGCGGCCGTGTGAAGTTGTGCAAAACCGCTGCCGGAACGGCCCGACGACTGCTGGCTCTGTTGCTGCGCCTGCTGTTGTGAGGCCTCTCCCCAACTCGGTTGATGACTCACTTTCACTTCTTCCAGACGCATGCCTTGCTGCTCCATGGCGTGATTCAAGCGCGGCAGCATTTTCTCTATCAAGTCACGGGTGTCCTGATGTTGGGTCTGGAACTGCACCGCCGCCTTATCGCCCTGCATGTTCAACTGCACTTGAATACCGCCCAGCTCTTCGGGATTCAGTTTCAGTGTGGCGTTCTGAACGCCGTTACCGGCCATCCAGTGAATCCGCGCGCCCACGGCCTCACTCCAGGCCGAGTCATCAACCGCGTGCTGACTGATGCTTAACTGCAGGGTGGGACTCCGACCGTCCGCGGCGCCACTGCGGGCGGCAGTCAGTCGACCGATATCCGCAATGTCATTAGCCGTGCGCTCCACGCCCTCGGCGGTCGCCTCACCCTTCGTCGCAGCGATCGTCGCCGCGAACTCACCGCGCGCGGCTTCCACAGCCAATGGCTGGCTGCGAGAAGCGGTCTGCAGTCCTGTTGCCCGATCCTCAGCCGACTCGGCGGCATTCGCCAGTTCGGCGTCACCCGCTTGCGTGGCGTTCAGTGCCACCGCAGCAACGGTGGGTTTTGTGGCGACAGCATCGTCATTGCCGACGACAGCCGTGTCGGCGGCTTCCCCGCCAGACAGTTGTCGCCAGCCAAACAGCGCAGCGGCCAAGCCACCGATTGCCGCCTGTGCCTCATCCATCTCCTGCACGTCGGCATCGGAAGAGGCCGGCAGCAACTTGCCGTCCGGCGGCAAGATCGTGCCTGCGATGTCTGCCGCTTCCAGCTCTTCTGCCAGGGCCTCAAGATCGAGTTCGCCGTCGCTACCCTGCTGCATCAGTTCTCCCAGCACCGCCGGGAGTTCACCGCCGTCGCCGGCAGCCAACAGCTGTTGCAACAGCGCCTGCTGGTTGGCCAGCAAATCCCCAAACGGCAGTAAACCCGCGGGATTGCCGCCATTCAAGGGCGTCACACTGCCACGCGCTGCGGCAGGACTTTGGAGCTGGGCACTGCTTACGTTACTGATCGGGCTGCTCATAATACGATCCTGTAAGACGGGGTTCACCAGCGCCACACGGCTGTCGTGCGGCCTCATGCTGGCGGCAAATATTCATGCTCTCAGGCACTACCTCTCAGGTACTACTCAGCAAACACTGTGCCATTCAAGAAAGGGCTTAGCTCAGGCCCTGCTGCTGGCGGCGCTGCCAGACAAAGCGCTGGCTGCTCAATTCATCGCTGACCGACTGCTCACGGCGAGCTTCATCGCGACGTTCGTCGGCCCGATAACGCTCGATAAGTTGATCCATGCTGCGACTGTGCTGGCGGGCTTTCATCCACTCCTGGCGGATTTTCCGTAACTGCTCCCGGCAGCGTTCCACCGAATCGGACTGTTGGCGAATCGCCAGGGACAGACGAGAGAGAAAGGCGCGACTTTCCTGCAAACGCTTCACGTCACACAGGCTGTCAGCCGCGGCGCGACGGTACTCCTCGTAATACTGCTTGAGTTCGTCGAGTTTCTGGCTCTGGGTCTCATACTGCTGCTGAACGGCCGCATAGCGCGTCGCCTCTTCCTGCTCCTGGCGATCTGCCAGCGCCTGAACCGGTTGCATACGCTGTGATTTTTTTTCCGTACTCACCGTTATCCTCCGTTGACGCCAGCCGCTAAGGCCGCGTCAAATTTCATTCAATCGAGTTCGACTGCTTCGCCTTCCAGCAACAGACTCAGCTTGTCCAGCGAGGCATCAAAGCCGTCAGACTCGTCGTAGGCCTGCTGCAGAAACGCCTGAATCTTCGGCCACAACGCTATCGCTTCGTCCACTCGGGCATCACTGCCTCGCTGGTAGGCGCCAATGGTCACCAAGTCGCGGTTCTGCTGATACAGCGACACCAGTTGTCGCAGTCGCCTGACCAGTTGCTGATGTCCCTTATCGGTAATGTCATTCATCGCCCGGCTGACCGAGCGCTCGATATCTATTGCCGGGTAGTGGCCCGCATCGGCGAGACTTCGCGACAGCACAATATGGCCATCGAGAATCGCCCGCGCCGCGTCGACAATCGGGTCGTTCTGATCGTCCCCTTCCGCCAGCACGGTATAAAACGCGGTGATCGAACCGCCGCCTTCTTCGCCGTTCCCGGCCCGCTCCACCAGCGCCGGCAGCCTCGCAAACACCGAGGGCGGGTAACCTTTGGTGGCAGGCGGTTCGCCTGTCGCCAGCGCGATCTCACGTTGAGCCTGCGCGAAGCGGGTCAGTGAATCCATCAGTAATAACACCTGCTGGCCCTGGTCCCGGAAGTACTCCGCCACGGCGCTGGCCAGCCACGCAGCGCGCATCCGCATCAACGGCGGCTGATCTGCCGGTGTGGCGATCACCACCGCATGGCGCATATCGTCGCCACCGAGAATATTGTCGATAAAATCTTTGACCTCGCGGCCGCGCTCGCCAATCAGAGCAACCACCACCACATCGGCCTTGGTATAGCGCGTCATCATGCCCAGCAGGACACTCTTACCGACGCCACTGCCGGCAAACAGTCCGAGCCGCTGACCCTGACCCACGGTCAGCAACGCGTTGATCGCACGAACGCCGACATCGAGCGGTTCCCGGATGGGACGGCGCGACAGCGGGTTCAGGGGAGCACCGTTCAACGGGCGGTAATCGTCGGTGCGCAAGGGGCCACGGTTATCCAGCGGCTGGCCGGCGGCATCGATCACGCGGCCCAGCAGGGCCTCGCCCACCGGCACGCTGGATCCCTTGCCGATAGGCCGAACTCTGGCGTGGGGCATGACACCGCGCAGCTCGCCGGTCGGCATCAGCAAAATACAATCACTGGCGAAACCCACAACCTCGGTTTCCAGCCAGTCACCGTCAATGGTTTCCACTTCGCAGTAGGCGCCGATCGCCGCCTTGCAGCCCTCAGCTTCGAGCAAGGTGCCTACAATGCGACGCAACTGACCTTCGGCGGGCACCGGCGGTTCGGCGGCACGTCGGGCGACCTGCTCACTGCGCTGCTGGAGCCGCGAGACCAGATGCCTGCGAGGATTAAATTCCGTGTTCTGGGGCATCCGCCGACTCCTGCGAGGAGGCCAACAGGCGGGCCAGTCGCGTTTCCAGGCGATGATCCACCTGAGACTGGGCATTTCTGATCAGGCTGCCGCCGCGCTGAATATCCGGGTCTTCATGCAGCGTCCAGGCGGGCTCCAGCGGTTCATCCTGCTCGGCCACCTGCCGCAGCAGCGCAGCATCCTCGGGATTCAGGTGCAGGTCGATCCGTCCCTCAGCCACGGGCAACAGCTTCACCGCGTCGTGCAGACGGCTGCGCAACCACTCCGGGTCGGCAGTCAATTCGCGCCCCAACAGGGCCTTCGCCACGGCACAGGCCAACACCTCAAGCTGTTCTGCAACCTCCCCCTCCAGCCAGGCCATGGGCTGACGCAGGGCGGCAATCGCCAACTGCAACTGCTGACTCTGCTGAGCCAGCAATGCCTGTGCGTCGGCTTCACCTTTGGCAAAACCCTGCTGCCGGGCTTCTTCACGCAGGGCGTCGAGTTCACTCTCCAACAGGGGATCGTCTGCTACACGCTCCACATCGCGCTCAGGGGTTTGATCAAAACGCATCAGCGACCCATCGCCGACGGGGCGGGATGTCCCCATACCGGGCGGCTGCCATGCGCGTGGGGACTCCTCCACCGCGTCGACGCTGTCCTGCGGCGGGTGGCCCAGGTCTCGCGGTGTGAAAGCATGAAATCCCTGCGTCATTGGCAATGCTCCCGTCGCCGCGCCTTAGATGTAGTCGTCGCCACCACGGCCGAGGTCAATCTGGCCACTTTCGGCAAGACTGCGGGCAATGGTAAGAATCTCTTTCTGGGCCTGCTCGACCTCGCTGATCTTAATCGGGCCGCGAGCATCCATATCGTCCAGCAGCATTTCGCGGGCACGCTTGGACATGTTCCTCAGGATCTTTTCTTTGACTTCTTCCCCAGCCCCCTTCAATGCAATGGGCAGCAGATCGGAAGAGACCTCACGAAGCAGCTGTTGAACGCCCTTGTCACTGATATTGATGAGGTTGCTGAAGACGAACATCAGGTCCTGAATGCGCGCAGAGAGTTCTTCGTTGTTTTTAGCGAGACTTTCCAGGATGCGGGTTTCTGCATCGCCACCAAGGCCATTGATCAAACCAGCGGCGGTAGCTGCGCCATCGATCTGGCGGTTTTTCAGCTTGGCGCTCACCGACAGCTTTTTCTTGAGAATGCCCTGCAACTGCCTCATTGCAGTATCGGGAATGGTCTTCATGTTCGCGATGCGATAGACCACATCGTTCTGCTGCGCCTCGGGCAGCTTCGCCAACACTTTGGCGGCCTGCTCCGGCTCGAGATGGGCAAGCGTGATAGCGATCATCTGGGGGTGCTCATCTTTTAGCATTTGTGCCAGCGCTTCGGGCTCCACCCAACGCAGCTCTTCCATCTCCTGTCCCGGCTGGTCACCCAGTACCCGTCTCGCCAGACTGCCGCCGGCCTGCTCGCCCAGCGCCGTGGTAAAGACCTTGCGCACGTAGGATTGCACACCTACGGCCAGTGAATTTTCTGACTGCGCGCTGTGCTGGAAATCCTGCACCACCGCCATCGCGCGACTGTTATCGACACGTTTGATACCCGCCATAGCGGTACCGATACGCTCGACATCCTCGGGTGCAACGTGCTGCAGCACTTTGGCGGCGTGGGTTTCTCCCATCATCAACAGCAGCAGTGCTGCCTTCTCACAGCCGGGGATACTGGCGACCGCGGCGTCGCTGCGTTCTGCGTTATCCATTGTCTTCTGTCACCCACTTGTTGACGACTTGTGCGACGCGGCGAGGATCTTCCTCAACCATGCCGCGCACATCACTGAGCTGCTGCTCAAATCCCGGCCTGGAACGACCTCCCCCTTGGGGCGCGCCCAGCGCCGCTACCGGCGGCTGCTGATATTCACCGCTCATCGCGCGGTCGATATCGCCTTGGGCATGCCCCGCATCAAGGGCGGCCGGGCGATGGCTGTGCAGCAGGCTGCGCATACCGGGACGCAGCACCGCAAACACAATCACAATCACCGCGACGCCAATCAGCAACTGCTTGATCAGATTGGCAAACCAGGGCTGTTCCCAGATCGCCGGCTCAACCGTTTGTTCGTCAAACAGGGCTTCATCGCGGAAGTCCGCCGCCATCACCGTCACCCGGTCGCCGCGATCCTGCTCAAAGCCGACGGCGTCTTTAACCAACAGCGTCATGCGCTCGATTTCCGGGTTACTCATCGGCTCGATAACCACTTCACCGCTTTCATTCACCCGGCGGTGGTTATCCACCAGCACCGCCACCGACAGTTTATTGACGCGGCCGCTGGGGTTGTTGCTGTGAGCCAAGACCCGTTCGATCTCATAGTTGCGAATGACCGAGCGATTGCCTAACGCCGCACTCTCCTCGTTGTCCTGCTGAGCCTGTGCACCCGGAGGCTGGTTACTCAACGCCCCCGGTACCCCTCTGGCGGCCGCGCCACCGTCTGCCTGCACCTGCTCGTTTATCTGTTCACTTCTCACCACCTGGCGATCCGGATTCCAGCTCTCGCGGCTTTCCTGCTCGCTGGAGAAATCCACATCGGCCGACACCGTCACCCGAACCCGGCCCGAGCCGGCGATCGGACTGATAAGCTCGGCAATACGATCCTCGTAGGCCTGCTCAATGCGGCGGCGGTAATTGAACTGACGGTCGCTAAGTTCAAGTTGATCATCCTCGCGGTGAGTCTCGCTGAGCTGTCGCCCCTGCTGATCAACGACCGTCACGTTCTCCGCCTGCAGATCACCAATGCTGCCCGCGACCAGATTGACGATTGCCGAGACGTTCTGTTTCGACACATCCCGTCCCGGGTAGATGTCCAGCATAATCGACGCACTTGAGGGCTTGCGATCCCGTACAAATACGGACTGCTTGGGAATCGCCAGGTGCACACGGGCTCGGCGAACCTGCTGCAGACTCTCTATGGTGCTGGCCAGTTCCTGCTCCAGCGCATAGTGATACTTCTTGGATTGCATGAACTCACTGACACCAAAGCCCTGCTCCTGCTCAAGCATGGCCATGCCGGAGCCATCGCGCTCCAGGCCCTGACCGGCGAGCCGGATACGGGCATCGTGTAGCTGCTCGGCCGGCACCAAAATCGCGCCGGTGCTGTCCTGAATCCGGTAGGGAATTTGCGAAGCATTTAAGGCATCGACGACCGCTGACGCGCGCTCGGGCGGCAAGGAGGTATACAGCGTCCGATAATCGCTGCCCTGCGACCACATCACGGCGGCGACGCCGACAGCAACACTGGCGGCAATGCTGACCAAAATCAGCAACTGGCGCAGCACGTCATTTTTTGCAGCGCTGGCCAGCAAAGTATTTACAGACACTGCGCGGGTTTCAGCCATGACAGATTGCCTCACTCAGAATCGGAAAGCCCTGCTTCACATCGACATCCTCATCACTTCCTGATAGGCGTCCACCAGCTTGTTGCGCACTTCCACGGCGGCTTTAAATGACACCTGCGCCTTTTGCATATTCACCATCACTTCAGTGATGCTCACATTCGGATCGCCGCGCTCAAAGGCCGTGGTCAGTTCACTGGCATTCTTCTGGCTGGCATTCACCCCATCCAGCGACTGCTGCAGTAACTGGGAGAAATCGACCCGCGGCGTGGATTCCAGCGCCGTCGACGAGCCGACTTCCTCCATCGACGGCAGCGGGCTCTGCTCACGCAGGGCGCGAATCTGTTGGAGGATCGAGTCCACTTTCATATCCGACATAACGCTCTCCCCTTAGCCTTGCAGGCAGCTTTGTTCACGCATCCGCGCCAGCTTGTAGCGCAGTGTGCGAGGACTGATGCCGAGCAGTTCGGCGGCTTCTTTCTTCGAGCGCCCCTGACGTAAGGCCGCCTGGATACGCTGACTTTCCTGGTCTCGCATAAAGCCTTCCAGCGGTGCCGCTTCTGCCGACACCGGTGCCGAGAACAGTTGCATGCCCTGCTCAAACTGAATGTCGACATCGTCGATTCGCGGCGCGGCGCGCAGAATCAGCGCACGTTGGATCACGTTATCGAGTTCCCGAACATTGCCGGGCCAGGGGTAGCTGAGCAGTTTGTCGGCGGCAGCGGAGCTGAGCACACTGGCTCCGTCGCTGACCGACTCGTCGCGCTCAAGAAAGTGAATGGCCAATGGCAGAATATCGTCGCGACGCTCACGCAGCGGTGCCAGACAAAGGGGGAATACATTGAGGCGATAGAACAGATCTTCACGAAAATCGCCATCGTTAACGGCCTGTCTCAGATCGCGGTTAGTCGTTGCCAGTACACGAACATCCAGCTTGATACTGCGGCGGCTGCCCAAGCGTTCAATTTCCTTTTCCTGCAGGACACGCAGCAGCTTGGCTTGCAAGCCGATATCCATTTCGGAGATTTCATCCAGCAGCAAGGTGCCGCCCTGTGCCTGCTCAAACTTACCGGCGTGACTGTTCACCGCTCCGGTGAAGGCCCCCTTCTCATAGCCGAAAAGCATGGCTTCCAGCATATTCTCGGGAATCGCTGCGCAGTTCAGCGCCACAAACGGGCCGTCTGCACGGCGCGATTGCTGATGGATATAGCGGGCATACACTTCTTTACCCACACCGCTTTCTCCACAAATCAGTACAGTGGCATCGGTGGCCGCTACCCGGGAGGCCAGCGTTTTCAGTGCGCGCGACGCGCGGTCTTCGGCGATCAGGCTCATTGCGACTTACCTCCGCGCAATGCCGTTGAGCGCAGTACACGCTGTTGTTGCTGCAACTGTTTTCTGGCCAGCACCAACTCTCTCTGGCAGCGATTCATTATCGCCACATCCAACGTTACGCTAGCGGAGTTAGAAAGAAGTATATCAGCCATTGTTAACAACCTTTTGTCACTGTTACGGCCTTCAATGCAACCGCCGTACCAATATATTTTTTATAAAAAATTCAATTACTTAATTAATAAAAAACGGGGAATGACAAACTTTTGGCGGCTGTTTTTAAACAAAATAGTCAGGCATAAAAAATGCGGCATAAGCCGCATGGTTAGAAACAATGAATCTGCTAGCTGAAATCAGATTGGGATAAGGCCATTCAAGCCATACCGAGTTTCTTCATTTTCTCGGCCAGCGTAGTCCGCTGCAGGCCAAGCAATTGTGCGGCCCGGGTAATAACACCGCCCTCACGCTCTAGCGCCTGACTGATATATTGCTGCTCCAATTCCTGCAGCAGCGATTTCAGGTCCACACCGTCTGCGGGCAGACTGGCTGGCGCAAGGCTGGCCTCCTCTGTGCTGTCTTCGTCAAATTCGCGGTCCAGCAGCACGGCCATCAGTGCGTCCTGATCCTCACGGCCCGATGGCTCGCTGTCGTCATCGACAACCAGTTCGAAACGGTATTTCGCGGGAAGGTCTTTAACACCGATACGCTGCCCGCCGTGGGTGATCGACAGGCGCTCGATGAGGTTTTCGAGTTCACGAACATTGCCCGGCCAGCCGTAACGCTGCAAAGCCCGCAGGGCATTGGGAGACAGATTCGGCGGCGTCATGCCCCGCTCTTTCAAGCGTGCTGAAAAGCCGCCAACCAGCGTTTCGATATCTTCGGGATGCTCGCGCAGGGAAGGCACTTCGATAGGAAAGACATCGAGACGAAAAAACAGGTCCTGGCGAAAACTGCCTTCGTCCACCATGTCCTCAAGGTTGCGGTGGGTCGCAGCCAGAATACGCACATTGCAACGGCGGGTTTCATTGCTGCCGACACGTTCGTAGCAACGTTCCTGAAGGACGCGCAGCAGTTTGACCTGCATCGGCAGGCTCATGTCACCGATCTCGTCGAGAAACAGCGTACCGCCCTCAGCCATTTCAAAACGGCCTTTGCGCGTTGCCACCGCACCGGTGAACGCGCCTTTTTCGTGGCCGAACAACTCGCTTTCCAGCAGATCAGCCGGAATGGCGCCGCAGTTCACCGGAATAAAGGGATTGCCAGCGCGGTCGGAGTACTCGTGAATTTTTCGGGCAACGACTTCCTTGCCGCTCCCAGACTCGCCGCGAATCAACACCAGCGTGTCGAAGCTGGCGACCTGCTGAATCAGTACATCCAGTGCCCGCATTTTGCGTGAGCAGGGGGCCATACCCATGACTGATTCGCCTTCCTTTGACCGCATCGCATTGCTCATTTTGTTTATACTTTCGTCACTTGAGAGGACATCCCACTCTCTCCCCAAGACCCCTGCAAGGCAAAGCCTTGGCAGCCCCACGACAATCATCAAGCGTGGAATCATTCTGAGAGATCAGCCCATGGCTTGTTAATACGTAGAATCGCTGAGCAGCGTTCGGTATTACCGGCCTGCACAGGGAGGGATAAGAAGAACGGGCAAGCGGGATACCTGCCCTAATGTCGACGGACTACGCGTGACGGAGATAACTACCCAGATTCTCGGCGTTGCGACGCTGCTGAGCATTGCTGTCGACCATGGCACCGCGCTGGCGATGCAGCAACTCGGTTACCCGGTCATCAATCTTCAGTATTTCTTCGATCACAGCGGAAACCAGTCCCGCTTCAGCCGGTGGACAGTCAACCGCAAAGAACTGGTCCATCGCCAGACGTCGCGTCTGCTGCATGGGCAGGGCCGCTGACCAGTCGCCCTGCGAAGCGCTGTCACAGATGCGCTCGCTCAGCGTCAGCAGCTCGCGAAGCTGCTGCTGACGGGGCGTGAGCAACTCTGCGTTTTTCAGCGCGGCTACATCCATCTCTTTCACCATTTACATTACCGCTTCAGCATGGCTTTCGCGTGCACGTTCCAGCGCATCAACACCGCGCAAGGTGTCGGGAATCGCATCCCAGGCTTCTTTCAGTTCCTGCAGCAGCGCCGCAACCTCTTCCAGTGCCGCGTCGTCGTTGTTGATATTGGCCAGCAACAGCCGACGGTTCATGTAGTCATAGAGATTCTCAAGGTTTTCACACAGGGGGTTTTCCACACTGTGATCGATGCTCATACGCAGTCCATCGATAATGGAGATGACCCTGCTGATCGTCGTCGACTTCTGGGCAATTTCCCGGCGCTGCATTTGGCCGCGAGCCACAGCGATACGATCCAGCGCACCATCCATCAGCAATTGAATGAGCCGGTGAGGGCTGGCGGCGTCGACCTGCGTCTGCGTTCCGACACTGGCGTAGGCCTGGCTGACACGACCTGCTGAATAGCTCATGATGAATCCTCTTTTTGTCGATGGTTACTTTATATATCGACGCTGTTCTGTATAGCTTTAGCTGTGTTTTTAACGCTTTCGCTGCGGAATCTACTTACCTGTTCCGCCAGCCTTATTTGTCGCTTTTCACCATGCCCGGCAGGTTCGCCAACTGCTCGGTGAGGAAATCGCCCGTGGTACTGAGTTCGCCCAACA
The DNA here is from genome assembly GCF_000420325.1 of Spongiibacter tropicus DSM 19543. Taxonomy (NCBI): domain Bacteria; kingdom Pseudomonadati; phylum Pseudomonadota; class Gammaproteobacteria; order Cellvibrionales; family Spongiibacteraceae; genus Spongiibacter; species Spongiibacter tropicus. The sequence goes on from NZ_ATUS01000003.1 coordinate 123,251, forward strand.
GCGTATCCAGGGCGTTAAACTGCGCGGTATAGCGCGCCTCAATCGCGGCGATGCGCCGATCCAGCGCTTCCCGCTGCGACGTAATTCTGTCGATCTGGGTGTTGTAGCCTTCGGTGCGGATATCAATAATCCCGCCCGCCTCGGTGTAGCGGTTCAGTAGCGTGTCGAGGCGCACCGCGTAGCCATCCTCACTGGAGAAAATATCGGCAACGGCGGAGAAATTATCGGCAATGGCGTCGGTGAGCAGCTCGTCGTCTATTTCCAGCACCGAGTTGTCACCGGTGCGAATGCCCAACTGGGCCAGCGAGTTAAAGTCGCCGCTCAGCCCATCAACGACATTACCCATTTCGCTACGCAGGCTGAAGGCAATCTGCCTGACTGTCGCATCGCCCTGCAGCAGCCCGGCAGTGTTTGCCTCCGGATCATAGGCAGTCAAATCATTCAGCGTTGCATTCAGGCTGTTGTAAGCGGTTACAAAGCCTTCAACGGCCTTCTTCACCGAGCTGGTATTCAGACTGACATCGAGGGTGAAATTTTCGCCGGGCTTGGCCTTACTCAGGTTCAGGGTAAGCCCCTCGATCATGCCCTCGACGGTCAAATTCGCGCTGGTTTGGGTAAAGCCGTCCACAATAACGATGGAATCGAGCGCCTCGACTTTTTCGGTCATCGGATTGCTCGCCGCATTGGGGTCGAAGCTCAACTGACTGAGATCGCCAGTGTCCCCGGCTCCGGTGCTGACGCTGACGGCGATGGCGTTATCGGCGCCGCTCTCATCACTGGTCAGCACCAGCCGCGCGCCGTCCTGGTCGGTAACGATGCTGGCGGTCACGCCGACATTATCGTCGGCCTCATTAATGGCATTTCGAATGCTCTCCAGCGAATCCTCGCCCGACAGCACGTCGAGACTGAAGCTTTCGCCGTTAACGGTAATGGTGAGCTGGCCGGTGCCCACCGAGGTCTGGGCATCGGTATAGCCCGCAGAAGCGATTTTGTGTCGGCTTGCCAATTGTTCAACGCTGACCTCGTGACTGCCGGCAGCGGCTTGCGTATCGGCCGTGGCGGTAAATCCGGCATCGCTTTCTACCGAGACCTTGCGACCGCTGAATGTCTCGGGATCTTGGAGGGTTTCAAGCTTGCTCTGGAAGTTTTCCAGCGCTGACTTCAGTGCGCCAAAGGCGGAGACTTTTGACTCGGCCAGATACGCCTTGGAGTTCAGGCGATTTTCGGCAGGCGCACGCTCAGCCTCAACAAGCTGCTCGACAATGCTGCCGATATTCAGCCCGGATCCGATGCCTGTAGAGATTATCGACGCCATTTCGTTTTCCGCCCTTTCGTATGTCTCGCCGCCAGTCCCTGCAACGGCTCTCAAACCCAGAGTTTATCGCCTGTTCAAACCGGCAAACACCACTGATTTTCAGCAAAGAGAGCAAGCTCCATGCCACGGCATGACGACTACGCTTCCGCCTGAATCAGACTGCCGGTTCCCTCGATAAACGTCCGAGTGATCTGCAGCAGTTCTTCCGGCGGAATTTGCCGGATCACCTCGCCAGACTCGGCATGAATGACCTTGAGTATGGTTCTGCCCGTCGTCTCATCCACCGAGAACTCTAGGTCTCGCTCACGGTCACGCAGTATTTCGTTAAGCTTCGCCACCGCCTGCTCGGTTTTCTCGATGCGGTCGGCGGGGTCAAATTCGGCAACCAGTGCCTTGGCAATCCGGCTGACTTCTTCCTGTGCCACGGCATCGTCGTTCTGCATCGGCACCGATGAGGCCTTGGCCGATATCGGCAATTCCTCTCCAGAGGAAGGCAAACTCTTGCCGCTTGTCTGGGTGACCGGAACGCGGGTCGGCAGAGAAGCACTTTTTACGCTAAGACTGTTATCCATAAACATTCACCTTCTCACCCCATTTTCGTAGACCAGCAGCAAAAGGGCCTATTGGCCCTTGCTACTGATGACTCTCTGTTTGGGCCGAGGTGCCCGCCCCGAGGGGCGGACGGGTTCCGGCTTACTGCAGCAGGCTGAGTGCCGCCTGGGGCAGAGAGTTGGCCTGGGCCAGAATTGCAGTACCTGCCTGTTGGAGGATCTGCGCCTTGGTCAGGTTAGCCGTCTCAGCAGCAAAGTCCGCGTCGAGAATCCGACCCCGCGATGCAGACAGGTTCTCAGAGATGGTCTGCAGGTTGGTGATGGTGGATTCGAAGCGGTTCTGTACCGCACCGAAGTCGCTGCGCATGTCACTCACGCTGGTCAGCGCAGAATCAATGCGGCGCAGCATGTCGTTGGAGCTGTCGACAGTCAGTACGTTGACGGCGGTCAGGTCACCGGATGCCGCGGCATCGCTCAGACCCAGCGTCGCTTCCAGGCCACCGCTGAAGGCGATCGCTTCAGAGGCGTGGATGGTCAGGGTGCCGTCATCGTTCAACTCGGCGCTGCCGTTGTTGCCCAGTGCCGTATTGATGGCATCCACCAGGTCCTGGGTCGAGGTGTAGGTCCCGTCAGCCACATCTACCGCGTCAGCGTCGCCGATCGCAATGCTGAGGTCACCCGCTACCGTAACACCGCCTGCGACAGCCGCGACCGCATCGTCACCATCAGTACCGGTTACCGCCGGGAAGGAGGTGACGCCGCTGTCAGTGGTGTTGTTATCGGCATCTGCGTCGAAGTTCGCAACAGACACTTCAGTACCGGTGCCAGTCAGGGCGCTGGTGATGGTGACGTCGTTGCCGTCATTGCTCACCACAAAGTCTGCACCCAGAGCCGTGCCCAGATCCGTCACCAAGGCGTCGATGCCACCGGCACCGGAGTAGTCAGCACTCAGGGTAACGCCAGTAGTCGTGGTGCCATCGGTCACATCAAAGCTGACCGTTTCGCTACTGAAGTCCGCCAGCAAAGAGGAGGCATCAAACACGCCCGAGCCCGAGGTAGCAGGAACCGCATCGGAGCCCGCCATGATCGCTGTCAGATCAGACGAAGTCGCCGCGGTGGTAGCACCCAGTGAGTCCAGACGCATGCTGTTTTGCAGATCCAGACTGATGGTCTCGCCCACATTCGCGCCTACTTGGAAGACAGCGCTGCCGAAGGAGCCATCAAGGATCTTGCGACCGTTGAAGGAGGTCTGGTTGGCAATCCGGTCGATCTCGGCCAGACGCTGCTGGACTTCTGCATCCAGTGCTGCGCGGTCGGAATCAGAGTAAGTCGCGTTGGCAGACTGCACCGCCAGTTCGCGAATACGCTGCAGGTTGTTGGTCATTTCGTCCAGCGCCGCTTCACCGGTTTGCGCCAGTGAGATACCGTCGTTGGCGTTGCGAACTGCCTGGTTCAGACCGTTGATCTGAGTGGTAAAGCGAGTGGTGATGGCCATGCCGGCAGCATCATCTTTCGCGCTGTTGATACGCAGACCTGTAGACAGGCGCTGCAGTGAGGTGTTCAGGGTTTCCTGTGAGCGCTGCAGGTTACGCTGGGCGTTCAACGAGGCAACATTGGTGTTGATGCTAAGTGCCATGGTGAATCTCCTTCCACTGTGTCATTCGCTAAAGGCGCTGGCCTTTTTTCAAGCTTCAGCCAAAATGGCCGAGGTTTGCTTTCACCCCATATAACGGCATGACCATGGCGAACTTTACGAATAATTTTGCGCTCTACGGGTAATTACCTAAACAAGCCTGCAAACCCCGAAGCAATGACCCGCTGCGGGGCCAGAAGATACAAAAACGCCCGCGGCGAGGCGGGCGTTAACAGCGGAAAGAATGTCGTTACAGATAGTTGAACAAGGATAAACCCTGAACTTTGGCAAACGCCTGCTGGGCGGCCTGCAAGCCCAATTGTTGTTGCTGGAAACGCGAGATGGCTTCGGCGTAGTCGAGGTCAGTAATGCTCCCCAGATTTTCCTCCACCTGAAGAGCAATATTCTCGTTCACGTCTTTTTGACGCTCCAGCGCCTGCATCCGTGTGCCGCTCTCCGACTGACGGGCAATCAGTCTGTCCAATGCCTGATCGATATTCACCAGGGCACTGTTAATATCGCTGGTCTGCTGGGCGCGCTGTGCAGCGCCGGTTCGCGGCTGCATCAGCGTGTCGCGTAACTGGGCAACCATGCTGAACACATCTTCGGCTTCACTGGGGCGCAGTGAAAACTGATCGCCAGCCGCGGGCGTCCCGTCCACGGTTACCATCATGCCGTTGACGTTAATACTGCCACCGCTCTGATAAGCACCGCCGCCAATCACCACACCACTGGCATCGCGCAGCTCATAGTCACTGGCGCTGGTGAAGACGATATCCACCGCGTCGCCATTGAAAGCGGCGATATCGGTAATCGCTCCGGCGTCAATCACTGCATCGCCGGTATTGCTGTCCGCCGCGCGGGTTTGAAAATGGCCATTGCCATTCACCACGCCCATAAACACCTCTGAGCCCGGGCTGGTGTCGGCCAACTGCCGGTTTGTACCCACCTGCAGCATGCGCTGTCCGTCATCGCCGTTGTAGGTCACCGCCCCATTGGTCAGCGTGAATGCCTGCACATCCTGCTGGTAACCGGCAAAAATCGAGCGCCCTTCCGCATCCCGGGTATTGGCGATAGTAAGCAAGGCATCGAGCTGCTGATCCAGCTCACGGGATATCGCCAGCCGCGTTTCATTGGTCTGCGTCGCGTTGTTGGCCTCCAGTGCACGCTCACGCACCTGCTGGAGAATCTGTACACTCTCGCTCAACGCCGATTCCTCCAATCGCAGGCGACTGTCGAGCAGATTGACATTGGTCTGAAACTGGTCGGTCTTGGCCAGCGCCCGCTGCAACTCCAGACTGCGCACTGCGCCAACGGGGTCGTCAGAAGGGCTGAGTAGCCGCTTGCCGGTGGAAAGCTGATTCTGGGTTTCCAGCAGTTTGCCCTGCTGATCGAGCATGCCGCTGATTGCCGCGCTGTATATCTGTGCCGTCGAAATTCTCACTGCCGCACTCCCCAAAACCTGGATGGATTAGCTGATCGCACCGATCAGGCTTTGAAACAGTTGATTGGCCACGCTGGCCGCTTGCGCCGCCGCCTGATAGGCCTGTTGAAACTTGAGCAGGTTGGACGCCTCTTCATCGAGGTTGACGCCGGAGATTGACTCGACCGTCGCCTGCGCCTGTGTCAGCAGATTCTGCTGTGCATCGCGATTCAGTTCCGCACTGCGGGTAGCCACGGCGATATCACCGACCAGACCACTGACGGCATCCTTCACGCTGGCGCTGCCGCCGCTGAGAATTCCCAGACTCTCGACATCCGCCATCGCCAGCATATTGCGGTTATCGCCGCTGGCGCCGGTGTTTTCGGTAATACTGAAAACATCGCCGGCGGCGGGCGTGCCGGTAATGGTGACGGTGTTGCCATTGATGGTGATGGCTTCGCCGGGCGCATAACTGTAACTGCCCGCGCCATTAATACTGTAGGTGGAGGCGTCGAGAAAGCTGATGCTGACCGCATCCGTTAAATTGGGGTGATTCGGATCGACAACGAGCGTTTCTGAAATCGACGCCGAGCCGGTATTGGCCGAGCTGGCACCGCTGCGCGTGGCCGCGGCGGCGGCGAGTTGCGCCGGATCACTCATGACCACCGTCAAATTGGCCGAGGCCGACTCCGTGGGCTTGACCAAGAAGCGGTCGCCGGCGACGACCGATCCCGAGAGACTGATGCTGACACCGTCAATCACAAAGGGGTCGGCTGCCGTTCCACTGCCCGTCCAGTTACTGAGCGACTGCCCTGTTCCGGCATCGTTGAACTGCCAGTTCGTGCCATCAAAACGCATGGCAATATTGCGCCCGTCCAGCGCGGATACATCATTGAGGCTGGCAGCGATCGTCGCGTCACCGTCGTTGGTGGTCGCGGCAATCGACGTGGGCGCGGGCTGGGCGAAGATTGCCGAACCGCGCTGGCCGTAGAGATCCAGTCCCGCCGCATTCTGGTCATTCAGCGAGCTGGCCACCGCCGAGGCGATGCGTCCCAGCTCATTGCGGGTATCGCTCAGCAAGCCATCGCGGAAACTCAGCGACGCGCCCAAACTGCCGCCGTTGATCACATCGCTGATAATGCCGGTTTCGCTGGTGCTGGTAGAGACCTCCAGCCGGTCGGCCTCAAAGGCACTGCGCACCGTGTGCAGGCTATTACTCTTCTCGCCGAGTACCAGTGATTGCCCATTGCCGATGAAGACGTTCACCGAGCCATCGTCCTGCTCAACGGTAGAAATATTCACCAACTCATTGAGTTTGAGCAGCGCCTGGTCCCGCTGGTCCAGCAAATCACCGGGTACGCTGCCAAATTTCCCCTGCGCCTCGGCAATACTGCTGTTGATCTTGGCGACTTGCCCCGCCAGATCATTGATATCGTTAACGCTGGCCTGAATACGGTTGTTGATATCGGTATCCAGCGTATCCAACTGAGAGGCAAACTGCGAAAAGCGACCGCTCAGGCTTTCCGCTTCCGACAGCAGCAACTGGCGGGCAGAAAGAGACGCGGGGTCGTTCGCCAGATTCTGTACGCTGTCGTAAAAGTCCGAGAGCGCGGCACTGAGCCCGAGCTCCGAGTCTGACAGGGTGTTATCAAGCTGGCTGGCCAACTGATAATAGTTGTCGAGCTGACTGAAGGCACCACTGGCACTGCGCAACTGCTGACCGGCAAATTCGTCGTAGACCCGGCGCACATCGCTCAACGTGACGCCGGAGCCAATCGACAGGTCGCCCATCTGCTGAGGCACCCGCGTGGCAAAATCCACCCGCTGGCGGCTGTAGCCTTCGGTGTCGGCATTGGCAATATTATGACTGGTCGTCGCCAGTGCTCGCTGGTACGACGTCAGCGCCGACAGGGCATTGCCAAGCATGTCTGCCATGATGCGCTCCTCACTCTACAGAATCAGTATCGGCCGCAGGCCGTAAATCTTTAGTCGTACCCATCGTCAGTTGCTGGCGCAGGGCCGCCCCCGACTCGCTCAGTGCGCTGTCATCCGCGCCGCCCTGCCCGGCCGGGCTGAGCTGGCGAACAATGGTATCGGCCAGACCAATACCCCCCTGCGCGGCCAGCGACACCGCCAACTGTTTGTCGTGCATGTCCTGATACATGTCGCGACCACTGTCTTCAAACAGACCGCCATCGGGCACCGCGTCGCGCATGCTTTTCAGCATCATCTGCAAGAAGATGCCCTCGAACTGACGCGCTACCGGCTCAATGGCGTCTTCACTGTTCTGCTGGGCATCGAGCCGCAGCTTCGCCAGCCCGGAGAAATCGTGGTAGTTGGCAGCTTTGCTGACGTCCATCAGATCACCACCAGTTCGGCGCGCAGGGCACCGGCTTGATTGAGCGCTTGCAGAATCGCCACCAGATCACCGGGGGCTGCCCCCACCTGATTGATGGCTTTGACAATCTCTTCCAGCGTCACACCGGCATCGAGCAGGAACATCCGCGAACCGCTCTCGGTCACATCGATACTCGATTCCTGCGCCGCCACCGTCTGTCCTGCCGCAAAGGCATTAGGCTGACTGATATCCACCCGCTCGGTCACCGACACGGTCAGACTGCCATGGGTCACGGCAGTGGGCATCACTCTGACGTTGCCGCCGATCACAATGGTGCCGGTGCGTGAATTGACCACAACCCTTGCGCGCCCTTCAGCGGGCTCAATTTCCAGCTCTTCCAGCATTGAGATAAAGGTCACTCGGCGATCCGCTTGCGGCGGCCCAAGCACTTTCACGCTGGTAGGGTCCATGGCACTGGCGGTGCCGGCACCGAAGAATTCATTAATTTTCTGCGACAGGCGATGCGCAGTGGTGAAGTCGGGAGACTTCAGGTTGAGAATAATCTCGCCGTTGCTGGCCATCGCACTGGGCGCCGCGCGCTCGATAATCGCGCCGTTGGGAATGCGGCCTGCGCTGGGGATATTCACCGTCACCCGCGAGCCATCTTTGCCCTCCACACCCAGACCACTGACCAGCAGGCTGCCCTGAGCGATCGCATAGACCTGTCCATCGGCCCCCATCAGAGGCGCCATCAACAGGCTCCCGCCACGCAGGCTGGCCGCATTACCGATAGATGAGACCGTGACGTCGATCGTCTGGCCGGGCTTGGCAAAGGCCGGCAGACGCGCATGTACGGTCACCGCGGCCACGTTTTTGAGCTGTGGGTTAACGTTATCTGGCACTTTTACGCCAAAGCCGGTGAGCATATTGCGAATACTCTGGATGGTGAACGGCGCCTGACTGGTCTGGTCACCGGTGCCACTGAGGCCGACCACCAGGCCGTAGCCCACGAGCTGGTTGTCGCGTACGCCGGACACATCCACCAAGTCCTTCACCCGGTCGCCCCAGGCCGCCGGTGCCAGCAGTGACAGCGCCAACAGCGCTGCACTCAGAGGTTTACACAGAGAAATTCGCATCATGATGATGTCCTCAGAATGGCGACAGCACAGACTGGAACAGACGTCCCAGCCAGCCCATGCTGTTGGCGTCAGCCAGCGCGCCCTTGCCGCTGTAGGTAATGCGGGCATCGGCGACTTTGTAGGAGGCCACCGAGTTATCGGCGGCAATATCTTCGGGGCGCACAATGCCTTGAATGCGGATAAATTCATCGCCCTGATTGATGGTCACCCATTTCTCGCCACGGACCCGCAAGCTGCCGTTACGCAGCACTTCCGACACGGTCACAGTGATGGAGCCGGTCAGGCTGTTGCTCTGACTGCTGCTGCCCTGCCCGGCAAAATCCTGATCGCTGCTGACGCCGGTATCGAGCACCGGCACGCCATTGTGAGTGACACCCCGCCCCAACAGGGTGACGGTCGGCACCGAGATATTGCTCTCTTTGGCCGTACTGGTATTGGACTGTTTGGTGGCGTCGGTTTTTTCCGACAGGATAATGGTGATCACATCCCCCACCTGCCGCGCGCGGCGGTCGAGGAACAAGCTCATGCCGTAACCGGCCTGATAAATAGAGCCGGGGTTTTCATTCACGCCCACCTGCTGAGGTGGCAACTGTGATTCCCAGGCCTGAGCATCACGCTCTGGGGCCTGCGCGCAGGCTACCAGCCAGGCGCAACACAGCAGGGTCATCAGTAAGCGTATCGGGCGCATCATCATGGCTCTACCCCGGTTACAGGTTGTTATTGACGTACTGCATCATTTGATCGCTGGTGGAGATCGCCTTGGAGTTCATCTCGTAGGCGCGCTGGGTCTCGATCATGTTCACCAGCTCTTCCACCACATTGACGTTGGACGATTCCAGCGAGCCCTGAGTAATGGTGCCCAGACCGCTCAAACCGGGAGTGCCGGTTTGCGGCGCGCCACTGGAGGCCGACTCAATGTAGAGGTTTTCACCCCGCGCCTGCAGACCGGCGGGGTTAATGAAATCGGCCAGTTGGAAGCTGCCTAGCTGTATCACACTGGCATCACCGGCCAGGGTCGCCGAGACCACACCGTCGTTGCCCACAGTAATGCTTTGCGTGCCCTGGGGAACGGTAATCCCCGGCTCCACCACATAACCGCTGTTGGTCACGATCTGGCCCTGATCATCGAGCTGGAAGGAACCGTCGCGGGTGTAGGCCAGCGTGCCGTCAGGCATCTGCACCTGAAAGAAGCCCTTGCCGTTCACCGCCATATCCAGATTACTGTTGGTTTGGGTCATCGTTCCCTGATTGAAAATCTTCTCGGTCGAAACCACCCGCACGCCGGTACCCACCTGCATACCGCTGGGCAGACGCGTTTGCTGGGACGACTGACCACCCACCTGACGGTGGTTCTGGTACAGCAGATCTTCAAAGGAGGCGCGGTCGCGCTTGAACCCGGTGGTATTGGCATTTGCCAGGTTGTTGCTGACTACCTGCATGCGGGTGTTCTGCGCATCCAGTCCGGTTTTTGCTACCCAAAGAGATGAGTTCATGTGCTAATCCTCGTTATTCCACTCGCATCAGGCGCGCGCCGGTTTCCGACACGGTGTTGGCGGTGCTCATCACCTTCACCTGCATTTCGTAACGTCGTGCCAGTTCAATCATGGTGACCATGGCGTCGACCGTATTCACATTGGAGCCTTCCAGATTGCCAGAGCGCACCCGCACATCGGCATCAGCGGGCGGCGTGGCGCCGTCTACAGTGCGAATCAGCCCGTCCTCCCCCTTGCGCAGCTGCGCGGGGTCGGCACTGACCAGGCGAATGCGATCCACAATAATTGACGACTCTGGTCCCAGCCCTTTCGGAACCACGGACACCGTGCCATCGCTACCGATCGTCAGGCTGTCATGCTCGGGAACCGCCAGCGGACCACCGTCGCCCATCACCGGCTGTCCGGCACCGTTGATCAATTGTCCGTCGGCCGTCAGGTGCAGGTCGCCGCGGCGGCTCAGGGCTTCACCGCCCTGAGCGTCCTGCACCACAAACCAGCCCTCTCCCTGAATCGCCACGTCCAGCGAACGACCGGTGCTCATAATGCTGCCCTCGCTGAAATCACTCAGCTTGGCATCAAGCACGGCATTCACCCGCGTGGCCTGCCCCGGCCCTTCGATGGGCTGAGACATCAGGGCGTGGAAGTCGGCACGAAAACCCGCCGTGCTCGCGTTTGCCAGATTATTGGCATTCGCGGTCTGTGCCATCTCGGTGTGCTTCGCAGCGGTCATGCCGAGATACAGTAAGCGGTCCATAGTTGCCTCCTTCCTATCTGCCAGTCAGTGCTTAGCGGATATTGATGATGGCCTGGGTCACCGCATCAGCGGTGGAGATCATCTGTGTGTTTGCCTGGAAGTTACGCTGCGCGGTGATCATTTCCACCAGCTGCTCAGTCAGATCGACGTTAGAGCTTTCCAGCGCACCCGCCTGCAACAGGCCGAAGTTAGAGCTTCCGGGCTCGCCCACACGCGGGCTGCCAGAGCTGAAGGTCTCAGCCCATGAGGTATCACCCTGTTGCTGCAGGCCGTTGGGGTTGGAGAAGTTGGCCAGCGCCACCTTACCCAGCTCGGCTGACTGGCCGTTGGTAAAGCGTGCCGACACGACGCCGGAGGCATCCACTTCAATACCCGTCAGTCGACCGGTAGTGAAACCGTCCTGCTGCAGGGTATTCACCCCGAACTCATTGCCGTATTGGGTCGAGTTGTTGTAATCAAAGGTCAACTGAATGTCCGCAGAGCCGGTCGTGGTCGCATAGGCCGGATAGCCGACTGCGCCGGAGGCCGGGCTCACCAGTTCCCCGGTATCGCTGAACGTCAGAGTGTTGGCACCACCCACCGCGTTATCATCCACGTACAGATGTTGCTGCCAGGTATTGGCGGCCGCATCTTTCACGAAGTACAGGGTGGCGGTGTGAGAGGTACCCAGCGAGTCGTAAACCGTCATCGAGGTGGCGTGGTTGTAGCTGGTCGCCACGGAAGGATCAAACGGTGTCGACGTCGGCAGCGGCGCATCGCCGGGCAGGTTCACACCGATATCCGCCTTGGTGCTGGCTTTGGGCGCATTCTCGGTAATCTGAAGTTGCAGATCCGTCATTGAGCCGGTCGCAAAAGAGCCATTTGACGTCGGCGGAAACACCTGCAGGCGCTCATTGTTGTTGTTCACCACATAGCCCTCGCGGTCAACACTGAACGCGCCGGAGCGAGTGTAGGTCACACCACTGTTGCCCTTCATGGTGAAGAAGCCCTCGCCACTGATCGCCAGGTCGAGGTTGTTGTCGGTAAAGTCGATATTGCCCTGGGAGAACTGCTGAACGATGGTGTTCAGGCGCACCCCGGCACCCGGCGTGGTTTTGGTCACGTCGTTGTTGGCGGTGGCATAGACATCCGCAAACGACGCGCGCGAGCTTTTAAACCCCGTGGTGTTAACGTTGGCAATATTGTGAGCGGTCACATCCAGATGCGACGACGCGGCGTTCAATCCACTCAATGCAATTTTAAAGCTCATCGTATTACTCCTGCTGCGATCTTTCGCGGGCTAGTACCGGCGCCGTGGCGCTCAGCGAATTTGTTGTACCTCAGACAGCGCGAAGCTGCCCAAACCATCAATATTCAATGCGGGAACGCCATAGGCCAGGCTCACGCTTTCCACCGGACTGCGGACTTGCGTCGCTATTGCCTCGACCGAGCCGCCGTTCATGAACTGGGCTCGAATCTCGTAGTTACCGGGCGGCAGACGCTCGCCATTCAAACCTTCACCGTTCCATTCAAACTCGACATCACCGGCGGACTGGGGACCCAGCGCTAGCTTCGCCAGCACTTCTCCAGAGGGTGCCAGCACCTCGACATCAACCGCCGACGTGCTGCTGGGAAGGGTGAGACGACCGCTGACCCCACCCTCGTCGGGCAACACCACCACGTCGGAATCAACCAGCACGTCTTTGCCGATCAGCGACGAGGCATCCAGCATTTGCGTGCTGTACATCGAGCTGGTCAGCGCGGCCAGATTGCTGTTCATTTCACTGATGCCGCTCACCGAGGTGAGCTGCGCCATCTGGCTGATGAACTGGGTGTTGTCGGTGGGATTGAAGGGGTCCTGATTCTGCAGCTGTTCCATCATCAGCTTGAGGAAATCATCCTGCCCCAGCGAGCTGGCGTCGGAACGAGTGTTACTGTTGCTGCTGTAGGCCGTGGTGCTGGTGCCATTCGCCTGCAGGCTTGCCAGGGCATTGTTACTTAAGGTCATCGCAATAACTCCTACTCTTTGCCAAGCTGCAATGCCCGCAGCGTCAGGGTCTTAACCGTTGAAAACACTTCGGCATTGTTCTGGTAGGAGCGCGATGCCGACATCATGTTCGCCATCTCCTCTACCGTATTCACGTTTGAGCCGTAGACATAACCATCGGCATCGGCCAGCGGATTACCGGGCTCGTAGCGCTTGGGAATGGCCGCATCGCTCTCCACAATGCCTGCCACTTCAACCCCCGCTGCATTGCGTTGGGCATCAAGCACGGTGGAAAACACCGTCTGCCGCGCGCGGTAAGCTTGGTCGGCACTGCTGGCAATCGTGTCGGCATTCGCGAGATTGCTGGCCGTGGTATTGAGCCGCAGCATCTGGGCATTCATTGCCCGCGCAGCAACATCCAGCGGATTAGCCATGGCTTACTGCCCTCCCGACAACACCGACTTCATGCCGGCAAAACGACTGCTGAGAAAACTCATGGTGGCTTGATAGCGCAGGGTGTTATCGGCAAAGGCGGTTTGCTCGACACTTTCCTCTACGGTATTACCATCCAGGGACGGCTGCTGCGGGACCCGGTACATCACCTCGGCCGTGCCGCTACCCGCCGTCGCGCTGTTGGCAATATGGGCGCCATTACTCAGACTCAGCGACAACTGTTGCCCCGCACTGACCTCGCCCATTGCCTGTTTGAAATCGATATCCCTTGCCTTGTATCCGGGGGTATCCGCATTGGCGATATTGTTGGCCAGCAACTCCATGCGCTGCTGGCGCAGCATCAGCGCTTGCTGATGAACACCGAGAGCTTTGTCGAAATTGATTGCCATATTTATTTACCGTTTCCTGCTAAAGGTTTTCGCGTTGTGGCCGTTAGATGTGTAGAGAATGTTTCTAACGACACGCCTTATCTCCGCTTTGCCCTTCCCAACGCAAACGCCGTGCCATATTTTTTTATTGTTATTTTTCAAATAGATAAAGAAAAACGACACTGCCAGCGCCAGATTTCCGGCAAGGCTTTGCCGCCTTTTCCGAAAGGAACCGGCAAGACTTTGGCAGCGACCGGCAATCGCGTTTTCTCACCACTGGCACGCCCCTTGCTCAATCCCTGTTAGAAGACGGTCTGACGCCAATTTTTTGGCGGGCACCACAGGCGGGAAACGAAGCAGAGAATAAGGAGGGCAGACGATGGCGACATGGCATAAAGCAGTGCTGATGCTGTGCACTGCCCTGCTTATTGGTCCGCCGGTATCGGCGAGCACCAGCAGCATCGAGTCAGCGCAACGGATCAGCGATACCGCCCGACAGTACATTGCCAAGCGCCATCCCTGGCAGTCGCAAACCACCCGCGTCAGTGTCGGCAAGCTGGACCCGCGGACTCGTCTGCCGCGATGCAGTCAGGCACTGGAAGCTTTTTTACCGCCAGGCGCCCAGATTCGCCGACGTACCACCGTCGGGGTTCGCTGCAGTGGCCAACAGCCGTGGAAAATCTACCTGCCGGTTACCGTCGCGGCCTATGCCAAGGTCATGGTGAGCAAACGCCCCATCGCGCCCGGTGAGACTGTCACGCCCGCGGATGTAAGCTGGGTGGAGCGGGAAGTATCGACGCTCTCTTACGGCTACCTGCGCTCGCTGCAGCAGCCGGGTGGCATGCGCAGCCGACGCAGCATTGCTCAAGGTGCCGTGATTACCGCCAATATGCTGGAAGCCGGTACGCTGATCAGCAAAGGCCAGCAGGTCACTTTGCGCAGCGACAGCGGAGCGATTTCGGTCAGCATGCGTGGCCTGGCACTGGAAGACGGCGCCGTGGGCTCGCTGATCAACGTCCGAAACGTGAGCTCGGGCAAGCAGCTGGAAGGCCGTGTGGAAAACGCCAACACGGTAATACTGAAATAGTTCTAAAGTTTTTTCGATCGCTGCCGTTAGAGAGGTAAGGCAGCGTCAACGCCACAGACAGAAAGGATGAGGAATCAACATGGTCGAACGCATTAATGGCAGCCCGGTAGGCCAGCCGCGTCGGATCGACAGCGGCAATGCCAGCCAGAAAGCCGAAGACAGCAAAGACGTCACGACGTCGGCGAACCTTGCCTCAAGCGCTGAAACCAGCCTGCTGGAACGCGCCCGTGCGGGCATTGAAGCCAGCGACGGCGTGGATCGCCAGAAGGTCGAAGCGATTAAAACCGCGATTCGCAACGGTGAATTCAGCATCGATGCCGATCAGGTCGCCCGCGCCTTTATTGACCTGGAACTGCAAACCAACCCGGCGTAATGGTGATGAGCGATCTTCAACAGGAACTGCTCAGTCACAGCCAGCGCTTTGAAGCCCTGCTGCAGGAAGAGCTGGACACCCTGCGTAATGGCGGCGATGCCGATCGCCTGCGCGAACTGGCAGAGCAAAAGATGGATTGCAGCCAGAGTCTGGAGAACCTCGACCGCTATCGTCGCCAACAGCCAGACAGCCCCGCGCCCGACAGCGAGGTACTGGAGAGCCTGCGACGCTGCCGCGATCTGAATGAACGCATCGGGCATTTGCTGGAGCGGCGGGCAGACTACAATGAACAGGCCATGCAGGTTCTCGGTCTCAGTACCGTTCCACTGCGGACCTACGACGCCGAAGGACGTCGCGGCGCCAATGCGTACAGCCGCAACCTCGGCGAGGCTTAGAACAGACTCAGCTGACTGGCCTCATCCTCCTCCGCAAACCTTACACCGACCCCCATTAATCGCACCGGGCTTTCGAGTCTCGCCCAAGCTTCCTGCATCAGCGGCGCGTAACAGGCCGTGTCCAGCCCCTGTGGCAAGCGCCGATCGACCGTGGTAATGCGAAACTCCCGGCTTTTCATTTTCACGAAAGCACCGACTATCGGCAGTCCCGTCACCTGACCCAGCCGTTTCTGGAGTTCCTCGATCAACTGCACCAGCGCCGCATCGGCCTCGGCCCCCGGCACCACATCAGTGGCAAAGGTACGCTCGACACTCAGTGACTTGCGACGGCGTTCAGGCTTAACCTGGCGCTGATCCTCTCCGCGCGCGTAGCCATAAAGCTGGCGCCCAAAACGCCCGAAGCGTTCTACCAATGCCAGCTCCGACCACGCCTGTAACTGCTCACAGCTTTCGATACCAAGTGCCGACATTTTGGCGGCCATGACTTTACCCACACCGTGGATTTTGGACACCGGCAAATCGCGAACAAACGCCGCGACCTGGTCGGGCCGAATCACCGTCAGACCATCGGGTTTCTGCCAGTCACTGGCAATTTTGGCGAGAAACTTGTTCGGCGCCACACCGGCGGAAATGCCAATGCCCACTTCGGTTTTCACCTCGTGGCGGATCGCTTCGGCGATACGGCTGGCACTGCCCTGAAAATGCGGTGACTCACTCACGTCCAGGTAGGCTTCATCCAGCGACAAGGGTTCAATGCAATCGCTGTAGCGCTCAAAAATCTCCCGTACCTGCATGGCTACCGCTTTGTACTTCGCCATGTTCGGCGGCATCAAAATCAAATCGGGGCAACGCTGCACAGCAATTGCCGTGGGCAAGGCCGAGTGCACACCATAGGCGCGGGCTTCATAGTTACAGGTTGCGATCACCCCTCGACGCGAGGACGCCCCGCCGATTGCCAGTGGCCGACCACGCAGCGATGGGTCATCCCGCATCTCAACCGAGGCGTAGAAACAGTCGCAATCACAATGAATGATTTTTCGCATGAAGAGGAACGCAAGCCAGCGGCGCCGAACCACGCCAAACCCGATACTGTATAAACATACAGAAATTACCTGAAGCGGACGGCATTGTCACGCCCGCAACTCCGGTATACTGTGCGCCCTTAACATCAATGGCAGTAGTAAAGGACATCACTGAATGAGTATTGGCAGCTGGACACCCGAAACCGAAAAAGCCGCGATCAGTATCGACAAGGCTTGGTTGAAGCGTTGTATCACGCTTAGCGACGAAGCCTCGTTGTCAGCACTCCCTGCTCCGTTTACCGATGAAGAGCTGCAACGTTACAGCCCGGTCATGCGGCTGACTCTCGCGCCCTGGCAGGAAGCCGTTGCTGATTTGAGTAACGACGAACTCATTGCACTCATTCGCTTTTTCACCGTTGCTGAAGAACGTATCAGCGGCTGGGATGCCGGTGCGGAATCCCCCGCCATCTGGATCAATAAAGTGCTGCGTCAACGTGGCGAAAAACTGTCGGTAGAGACGCTTCGCTGGATTCGCGCCAACAGCAGCAACCGCTTTATTCCCAACGGCGGATTATAGTCGTCGTTTATCAGGTATTTTTATTATTGAAGGCGGCCAGTTGCTCAGCGCTGGCCTCACGCTGATACTTATCTTTCCACTCGCCGTAGGGCACGCCATAGACCCGCTCACGGGCGGCATCGTAGTCAACACTCTCACCCATCTCCTCAGCGGCGGCAACATACCACTTCGACAGGCAGTTGCGGCAGAAGCCCGCCAGGTTCATCAGCTCGATATTCTGCACGTCTTTGCGACTGTCGAGATGCTCTAGCAGACGTCTGAAAACAGCGGCTTCAATCGCATCAGTTCGTGTTTTTTCCATAACAATGTCTCTTCTTGTGCTCAGTTTGTGTTCATTATCAGAAAATTTGCTATGTTAAGCCAACGAACAGACTTCCTGCTCGCGAAGCCCTAACCCAATAAATGGAGTCATTAGCATGGCTAAACAGAAACTGGACCCTGTAGCACTCATCAGTAAAGAGATCGAATCTCTCGAAAGCAAAGTGGAAAAACTGCGTGACCGGCTTATCAGCGATGCAGAGAAAGCGATGGATCGCGCGAAAGCCCAGGCTGAAAAAGCCAAGGTCAAAATGAAGGCAGAGCAGGACAAACTGCGCGAGCTTCAGCAAAAGGCCAAGAGCAATATGGACAAAACGGTTGAGCGTCAGCTTGAGCGTGCACACAAGGCGATTGATGCCGCCAAGGAACTGGAAGTCGATGCCAAGGCGCTGGTCATTATGGCCCGCGACCAGATCAAAGAACTGAAGTCGGATTATCAGCGTGCTCGCGCCATGGCGAAGGCCGCGCATACTGCCGCTAAAGATTTCGACAAGAAAAACCCCGCGCCGAAGAAGGCTCCCGCAAAGAAAGCCGCGGTGAAGAAGGCACCAGCCAAAAAAGCCCCCGCCAAGAAAGCACCGGCTAAAAAGGCTCCCGCAAAGAAAGCGGCAGTGAAGAAAGCACCGGCTAAAAAAGCCCCCGCCAAGAAAGCGGCAGCCAAAAAAGCGCCGGCTAAAGCTGCGGCGCCCTCACCGAGCAACGGTAGCTGATCACCCTACTCGTCGCTGGCCGGTGACCCGGCCAGCGTCACCACACTGTTCAATATCAACTGAATCAGCTGCGTCTGTCTGGCCACTCCCGTTTTGGAGAACACCGAGCTCAGGTGCGACTTGGCCGTATTCCTGGAAATATTCAGACTCTCCGACGCTTCATCCAGGCTCTGCCCGTTAACCAGACGAATAGCCAATTTGGATTCCGCCGGCGTCAAACCGAACAGCGCAATCAACACATCACTGGGTGCCTGACGCGGCGCCATGGGGTCACTGATAAATACCGCGACGGCCGGACTGGGTTCACTGCCGTGATCGCTTAACGGCAATGGCCGCAACAGCAGACTCAGGCCGCTGATCGCATTCGCCGCAGCGCTAATACGAAAGGCGCGAACACAACCCGCTTCACGATGATGGTGAGCGTCGATCACCTCGGCCAGTAATTCACGGAATGCCTGCTGCTCACGAGCATCGCTGAACTTGAGGCGCTGTCCCAGCGACGATTGCACGCTGTGCTGTTCCAGCAGGCGCGCCGCAATAGGGTTGCCCTGAATGACACGCCCCTCGGCATCCAGAGTGAGTACACCAACAGACAGGCTGTCGATCGTGTCCGCATAAAAGGCTCGCTCACTTTCGCTTTCCCGCAAGCGTGAATAGATTTCCACGGCTTGCTTAATATGCGGCAGCACCGACTTACAGAGTTGCTTTTCCCGCTCGCCGAAATCGTCCCGGCTCGCCGGGCGCGTCACCCTCAAGCGGGCCAGCAAGCGATTGCCATCCCACAAGTCCGCGCCGAGAATATGCCGCACATTGGCAGGTTGAATGTAGTTGCGGTAGTACTCGCTGGCCTCAAATTCGGCCGACGATACATACTCCGCCACGGTCACAACTTCCCCATCCGGCAGGTTCACAAAGGGGTCTAGCGCAAAATAGGTTTCGTTGTAGGCGTGGTAGATTTCAGGCGACACAACCAGCGCATTGAGGATCACACCGGGGTCGTGCTCATTGGGGGGTCTCAGCAGCAAGGTCGCGTAATTGCCGCCCAGCAGATCGCGCAGCTGATCGAGAAAACGCTGCCATGGCGGCGTCTCCAGCGTACCGCCATACAGCGCGTAGAGCAGCGCATCCATACGCGGTGGAACTGACATATCTGTCGACATAGCAAACCGGGACCGTTGTGAAGCACCAGCCCCGATTCTAATGGCTGAGTAGCGTGAATTCACCTCTGCACTGCTAATTCGTCTGCCGCGACTTAATGCGGCAGATATTCACCACCGTTCACATCCAGTGCCGCGCCGGTAACGGCATGAGCATAGTCGGAGCCAAGAAAAATGGCCGCTTTGGCACAGTCAGCATCGTCGGGAATCCGGCGCAGCGGGATATTGGCCGCCACCGCCGCCTTTTGTTGTTCTACCGTCGGGCCGCCCGCCTCTTCGGCCATTTTGAAGTAGCCCTCGACAGACGGCCCCCACATCCACCCCATAAACGCGGAGTTAACGCGAATATTGTCGGGCCCCAGCTCCAGAGCCAGGTGCGAAGTCGCATTGGCCAATGCCGCTTTCGACGCGCCATAACCCGCCTGGCTGGGCATCGGTTTGCGGGTGACCATGGTGTTGATCATGACAACCGCACCACCGCCCTGCTTTCTCATATGGGGCACGGCTTCCAGTGTCAGCCCCATGGTGCCAAAGAAATTGACATCCATCGCTTCCCGCCAGCTGCCCAGATCAGCCTCGGCAATGGGCGTAAACGCGCCGGGAACATAGGCGCTGTTGAACAGTACATCGATACGACCGAAACGCTCGACGGTGGCAGCAACCAGTGCAGCACACTGCTCGCGGCTGCTGATATCTGTCGGCACCTTCAGCAACTCATTGCTCAGCCCGGCCTCCCGAATCAGCTTTTCTGCATCATCGAGCTTCGCTGGCGTGCGCGCGCACATGGCAACTTTGGCTCCCTGACGAGCCGCTTCCAGAGCGAGTTCCTGCCCCAGTCCAGGACCGATTCCCGATACAATGACCACTTTATCTTTCAGCAACATCTGACTTTCCTGTTATTTTTCTGCGGTGTAAGAGATGGAAGAAAGACTATCCGACGACTGCCCCGGCAGCACCACCCGTTCGGGTGGCGGACAGCGAGCCGCCCGCCGCGGTTCATTAAGCCAACCGCCCCCTGGCCTTCAAGCGTAGCGCTGGCGATACTTTTCCTGCAGCGGCTTTTTATACATCTTGCCGTTGTCCTTTCTCGGCAGACGTTTTTCTACATAGAACGCTTTGGGGCATTTCACCGACGACATACGTTCGTGGCACCAGCGATTGAGACGCTCACAGAGATCGCCCTCATCCACACTGTCTGATGCGGGCTGAACCACTGCCACCACGCGCTGCCCGAATTCCTCATCGGGCAGACCGAAGACCGCCACATCCGCAAGTTCAGGATGGGCTATCAACAGGCTTTCTATTTCCTGCGGGTAGATATTTACGCCACCGGAAATCACCATGAAATCCTTGCGATCAGCGAGATAGAGAAAGCCCTCATCATCGACATACCCCATATCGCCCACTGTGGCCCAGCCTGCAGGGTGATGAGCCCCGGCCGTTTTCTCCGGTTCGTTGTGGTACTCGAAGCCTGCGAAGCCGGAAAAGTAGATCATGCCGGTTTCGCCCTGAGGTAACTCCTCGCCGTCATCATCGACGATGTGCAGGTCTCCCATTAACGGCAGTCCCACCGATCCCGGATGCGATAACCACTGGGTGCTGTTAATGGCCGTCATCCCAATACCTTCGCTGGCGGCGTAGTACTCATTGATGATCGGTCCCCACCAGGCAATCATCTCGCGCTTAACCGACGTGGGACAGGGTGCCGCCGCATGCGTTGCCACTTTCAGGCTGCCCAGGTCATACGCCTCTCGGACATTCTGAGGCAGCTTCAGCAGGCGAACAAACATGATCGGCACCCACTGGCTGCAGGTCACTCGGTAGCGCTCAATAGCCGCCAGCGAACGCTCGGGGTCAAAGCCATCCATAATCACCACCGTGCCCCCCAGCGCCATCGCTGCCATGGCACTGTGCATGGGCGCGGCGTGGTACAGCGGTGCCGGAGTGAGGTAGACAGAATCCGCCTCGATACCCAGAAACGCGGCTATGCCCATAAGCAGTGGCGACAGTTCGTCAAAGGCCAGCTCCGGGCGGTTGGGCTTGATGCCTTTAGGTTTGCCGGTAGTCCCGGAGGAATAGAGCATGGGGATACCGGCTAGCTGCCGCGCCATCGGCGTGCCGGGTTGAGCCGCCATAGCAGCGTCGAGACTTTCAAAGTCATCGGTCTGCCCCTCGCTGACATACCAATGTTCAACAGGCAGCGCCTGGCGATCCAACTGACGGGCAATATGAAGGTAACGCGGCGAACTGATAAACAACTTCGCCCCGGAGTTCTCCAGAATATAGGCCACCTCATCTGCAAGCAGATGACTGTGCAAGGGTGTAAACACCAAGCCACAACGTTGCGCCGCCCAGGCAATTTCAATAAACCGTAGACAGTTTTCCAACTGGAAGGCAATGTGGTCGCCAGCGCTCAGGCCACATTGATAAAAGTGTCTCGCCAACTGGTTTGACGCCGCATCCAGCTGTGCATAGGTGAGCGATTCACCACTGTCAGCGAGGATACAAGCGGCTTTGTCGGGGGTCGATTGGGCATGGTGGTGAGGATGCAGCACAGTAATACTCCCGTGTGATTATTATTGTTGCCCACAAGACGCCGGGCGTGTCATCGACAATAAGCGCTTCCTCCCCGCGCATCAAGATTGCGATGACGACATTCCAAGACGGGCGTTGTTAGCAGCGAACACATTAACCTATACTGCAAAAATTGAATCGACTACGAGGACAGACGATGAGTGCATTCTCCGCGCTGATGCAAACGGTAACCGCCGAGGGTGAGGGACAATTCAAGGCGTCGATCACCGACAGCTGGCTACAGGGAAGAACCGCCTTCGGAGGGCTTAGCACCGCACTGGTCACGGCGGCCATGCGCCAGCAGGTCGCCTCAGAACGCCGCTTGCGCGCATTGTCTGTCAGCTTCGTCGGCCCGGCGCCGGCCGGTGACCATCAGGTATTGCTGAGACCGCTGCGCGAAGGCGGTTCCGTAACGCATATTCAAGGCGAACTGCAATGCGACGGCGAGGTCGCCACGATGGTAACGGCCGCCTACGGCAAGGATCGCGCCTCGGCCATCGTCACCCCCTCAGCCCCTCGCCCGGCAAATATCACATCGCCGGAAGACAGCGAGTCGATGCCGTATATCGAAGGCATTACCCCAGCATTTACCCAGCATTTTGATATGCGTCTCGCCAGCGGCTCACTGCCCTTCAGCGGCGCTGACTCGGCAGACTTTGCCATGTGGCTCGCCTACAAGGACGCCACAGTCATGGATGAAAACGCCATGATCGGCCTCGCCGATGCTCCGCCAATGCCCGGACTGAATCAGGTCAAAGGACTCGGTGTGGGCAGTTCATTAAGCTGGTATCTGGAGTTTCCGGAGCTGTCTGCCGATGCGCAGCACAGCGAAGGTTTGTGGTATCTGGATTATCGCTGCCAGGCGGGCAGCAAGGGTTACTTCAGCAACTACGCCACCATCTATGCGCCCAACGGCGAAGCCGCAATGTTCAGCCGGCAGGTCGCCACGGTGTTCGAAAAATAGTGTACGAGAAATCAAGCGCCCAATAAAAAACGCCCCTTCCGGGGCGTTTTTTATTGGCTATCGCGATCAGCGCATCAGCAATCAGGGCCGACTCTCCTGAACACTGCCCGCGGGTACATCTTTGAAGTACAAACGGAACGGCAAGCTTTTCTGGTTACCCAGATAGATATAAAAACCGTAGCGGTCGTTGGCGTAGTCTTTAACAAACTCGTAGCGCGGTTTCACAACCGGGGCATCCGGCTCGACTCGCGGCGCCGTTACGAGGACTTCCTCAATTTCCCGCGCCGGGGTATCGCCATCGGCTGGCAGTGATACCAGCACACGGTATTCCCCGTTGCCATGCGGCTCCACCGACTCAACACGTGCACCGGACACGCTATCGACAAAACCTTCACGGCTCTCGATGACGCCACTTTCCATCACATACAGCGGCTTGGGCGCGGGTGCTTGGGGCTGCTGCGCACAGGCGCTAAGCAGAACGGCTGCTGCAACAGACAGCAGGGAAGAACGTCGTAGAGACATGGGCGTATCCTTTACCTGTGTTTACTGCGATGCATGCTACCACCTGACCGCCACAATAGCAGCCAGGTGATGCCGCGAAAGCACAGCGACTCAGGCGCAGAAGGCCTCGCCAGCCGCTATTTTTTCGCCCAGCGCAGCCAGGTTGCGAGCGGAACCGCCCAGCATCATCTCGTTGTGACGCAGCCAGGTGCAGTAACGCCACAGTGGGTAATCACGATCAATACCGGTGCCGCCATGGAGGTGCTGCGCCGCATAGCTGACACGGTGGCCCACGTCACCGGCCCAGACTTTGGCGATCTGCACTTCCACAGACGACTCCACACCGTCGTCAAGACGGCTGATCGCCTGATAGCAGTTCAGACGCAGACATTCCACATCGATAAAACAGTTTGCCGCGCGGTGACCCACCGCCTGAAACGTGGCGATCGGCACACCGAACTGCTGACGCTCCGCCGTGTAGGAAGCCGTCATGCGCATGGCCTTGTCCGCCGCACCGAGCTGATGAGCACACAGTGCTGCCGTCGTCGTTTCGCTGAGCTGCTTGAGCAAGGCTGCGGCCTGATCACCGCTTGCCAGCACATTGTCGCTACTCACGCTCACGTCGTTTAAGGTCAGACGATATTGAGGCTCGTAGGTGCTGACTTCCATCGCCTCGAGGCTCAACCCCGGCATCCCGGCTTGCAGCAATACCACCACGGGTCCCGCTTCGCCCGCCGCGGCCAACAGAATGTGGTCGGCCTGTTCAGCAAACGGTACGCAGAGCTTTTCACCGCTGATTTGTACCCCCTCTGCCGACGCCTGTGCACGGCACAACAGCGGCTGAGTCGGGTCTTCATTATTCGCTTCCATCAGAGCTGCCGTCAGCAGAACGTCTCCACTGACCGCGCCGGGCAGCAGTCGCGCCTTCTGCTCATCGCTGCCGAATTGCTGAATGGGCAGTGCCGCTGATATGCAGTGGGAAATATAGGGCAGCGGTGCGATATTGCGCCCCACTTCTTCCGCGATCAGGCCTGCCTCAAAAAAGCCAAAACCCATCCCGCCATACTGTTCGTCAATCGCCACTCCCAGCAAGCCAGCCTGGGCAATCTGCGCCCAGAGTTCGCGATCAAAACGCGGGGCCTGGTAGCGGTCATATTGCGCGAGTTTTTCCGGGGTCACCTGCTCGCCGAGAATTTCCCGTGCCAGGTTCTGTACATCGCGCTGCTGTTCTGAAAATCCGAAGTCCATAGCTGTTCTCTCTCAAAGTCGTTTACGGGGTCTGTTGCGCTCAGCGCGATGCACGTGGCATCCACAGACCAGCAGCCGAAATAATGTCGCGTTGAATTTCGTTGGTACCGCCACCAAAGGTGATGATGGACGCCGTACGATAAAGCCGCTCGATGCGCGCCGCATGGGGATCTGCCCCCGGCGTACGACGGTTGATCATGGACGCCTGGCCAATGATCTCCCCCAGCAGTCGATACACTTCAATAAAGAATTCAGAACCGTAAACCTTGGCGGCAGAAGCATCGGCCATTTCCAGCTGCCCCTCAGACATCGCCCAGGCCTGCTTGTAGCAAACCAGCTTCAACGCCTCGATACCCGCACGGACTTTGGCCAGATTCATTTGAATCCAGGGTTGATCAACCAGTTTGCCGCCTGTCGGCGCATCAGTCTTGCTGGCCCAGCGCACGACGTTATTAAACAGTTCTGCGGTAGGGCCGAAGTTCACCAGACTCAGGCGCTCGCGATTAAGCTGGCTGGTAATCAGCTTCCAGCCGCCATTCAACTCACCGACCAGTGCATCGTCACCGACCCGGATGTTGTCGTAGAAGGTGGCATTGGTCCGCACACCGCCAAGCGTAATCACCGGGCTGCAGGACCAGCCGGGATCACTGGTCGGCACCATGAACATGGAAATGCCTTTGTGGGGCTTGGGGGCATCGGGGTCAGTGCGACAGGCCAGCCACACGTAGTCGCAGAAATGCGCCAGACTGGTCCACATTTTCTGGCCGTTAATCAGCCAGCCATCACCCTCTCGAACGGCCGTCGTCTTCAGGCTCGCCAGATCGGTGCCCGACCCCGGCTCTGAATAGCCGATAGCAATCAGGCACTCGCCCGCCAGAATCTTCGGCACGATTTCGCGCTTCTGCCACTCGTTGCCATGCTCGGCCAGCATCGGGCCGACAGATTCGGTAGTCAGGAAGGGGAAGGGATAGCCCGCACGCATAACTTCTTCCACAAAGATGAACTGCTCAATCGGGCTCAGTCCACGGCCACCCAATTCCTTGGGCCAACCCACACCAATCCAACCATCGCGCCCCATCTGCTTGAGCGCCTCGCGCCACAGGGGACCGCCGCCCTCGCCCATATTTTCATCGCACTCAGCCTTGAGCTCTGGCGTCATCAACGCCTCGAAGTAGGCGCGAAGTTCCTTGCGCAGCGCGTTCTGCTCGGCGCTAAACTCAACTTTCATTATTGTCGTCCTCGTGATCGCAAGCGGTTGCGTGGTTGGGCACCATCGATAGTGCCCGTTTTTGACATGTCGTCATCATAAATTCCCCCGGTGCACCAGCAATTGCAAAAGTTCTCATTGCGATGACATATGCGGTCATCACTGGTCACTGAGCCGATACGCGAGCGGCAACGCAGCTCCACCATTCAGACGATAGCTGTGCCACAGGCGCCCTGAGATCATTGGCGGCTGTTTTTTCTCTCACTCAGTGGTGCCCTCAGGCATCCTCAAGCGGAGACTCGGCATGAGTGACAAAGCTGTACAGGCGGCGATTGAGGGCTGGTATACCCTCGACACCGACACCCCTCACCTGATCGGCGCCCAATGCGATGCCTGTGGCACCTATTATTTCCCCAAGAAGCTCAGCTTCTGCCGCAACCCGAATTGCGACGGGGAGAGTTTCACCGAAGTGGAACTGAGCCGCAGCGGCAAGATCTGGTCCTACACTAACGCCTGCTACAAACCCCCGGCGCCCTTCGTGGCAGAAGAGCCGTTCGAGCCTTACGCGATTGCTGCGGTAGAGCTGGAAAAAGAGCAGATGATTATTCTCGGCCAGGTTGTTAAAGGCGTGGGTACTGAGTCGCTGAAAGTCGGTCAGGAGGTCGAGCTGGTTCTCGAGCCCCTGTTCGAAGATGACGAGTCGGTAAAAATTACCTGGAAGTGGAAGCCGCAGGGCTGAGACCGCCGCGCAAGAATTGGAGAAAGCAATGAGTAACGATATCGCGATCCTCGGCGTCGGCATGCACCCCTGGGGTAAGTGGGGCCGAAACTTTACTGAATACGGCGTACACGCCGCCCGCGCCGCACTTAAAGATGCCGGCATTCCCTGGCAGGACGTGCAGTACGTGTCCGGTGCCGCCACCATGCGCTGCGGCTATCCCGGCTATGTCGCCGGGGCGACCTTTGCCCAGGCCCTCGGCTGGCAGGGCGCACAAGTGAATACATCTTATGCCGCCTGCGCCTCCGGCTCACAAGCACTGGCAGCGGCCCAAGCCAAGATTCTGGCAGGCGAGTGTGAAGTCGCACTGGTCGTCGGCGCCGACACCACCCCCAAGGGTTTCCTCGCCCCTGCTGGCGGCTACCGCCCCGACGACCCGGACTGGGTACGCTTTTACCTCGGTATCACCAACCCGACCTATTTCGCACTGTATGCCCGTCGCCGCATCGACTTGTACGGCGATACCGAGGAAGACTTCGGCCTGGTCAAAATCAAGAACAGCGAGCACGGGTTCACCAACCCGAATGCACGCTATAAAAAGAAATTCACCATGGAAGACGTTAAAAACTCCGCCATGGTGGCCGACCCACTGCGCCTGTTGAATATCTGCGCGACCTCCGATGGCGGCGCGGCGATGATCGTATCGAGCATGGATTACGCCAAGCGCATCGGCAAAGGGGATGCGGTGCGTGTCGCCGCGGTCTCTACCGTGACCCCGACCTTTGCCAGTGCCGTGGTGGAAATGCCCGACATTGCCACCGATTCTGCGGCCGCCGCCGGTGTTGAAGCACATCGCTTCCGCGCCGCCCTGCCCGCCAAAGCCTATGAGCAGGCGGGCATCGGCCCCGAAGACGTCAGCGTGGCCGAGGTGTACGACCTGTCATCGGCGCTGGAAATGGACTGGTACGAAGACCTGCAGTTCTGCGCCCGCGGTGAAGCCGCGCAGTTGGTCCGCAATGGCGACACCAAACTCGGTGGCCGCCTGCCAGTGAATCCCTCCGGCGGTCTCGCCTGTTTCGGTGAAGCGGTTCCGGCCCAAGCACTGGCCCAGGTTTGCGAACTGACCTGGCAGCTGCGCGGCCAGGCTGGCGAGCGTCAGGTAGACGGCGCCAAGGTCGGCATTACCGCCAACCAGGGCCTGTTCGGCCACGGCTCATCAGTGATCGTGAAAAAATAAGCCCGACACTGACAGGAAAACAAAAGGGGCCGTTATGGCCCCTTTTTTATACGCGCAGATATCCACTTAACTCCCCTATCCACTTAACTCCCCGAGCACAGAACCCCGGTTCCTCCCAGCCCACAGTAGCCGCCGGGATTCTTATCCAGATACTGCTGATGATAAGGCTCGGCATAATAGAACGGCCCGGCGGGCTGAATCTCGGTGGTAATTGTTCCCAAGCCAGCCTTACTCAGCGCCGCCTGATACTGGTCGCGGCTCTGCTCGGCCTGCGCCTGCTGAGCGGCGGAAAAGGTATAAATGCCAGAGCGATACTGGGTACCGACATCGTTGCCCTGGCGCATCCCCTGTGTCGGATCGTGACTCTCCCAGAAACAGCGCAGCAGCGCATCGAGTTCGATGTCCGCAGGCCGATATACCACCAGCACCACTTCGTTGTGTCCGGTCATCCCCGAACAAACTTCCTCATATAGCGGGTTGGGCGTGTGTCCGGCACTGTAGCCAACTGCCGTGGTGTAGACGCCCGGCAACTGCCAGAATTTGCGTTCGGCTCCCCAAAAGCAGCCCAAGCCCACAATGAGCTGCTCACAGTCTTCCGGCCAGGGGCCGAGCAATGGCGTGCCCAGCACCGTATGCGTCTCCGGCACCGTCATGGTCGCATCTCGTCCGGGCAAAGCCTGTTCTGCGCTGGGAATAACGGCAGGCTTACGAAGGCGGTCAAAGAGGTTCATGGCGGCGCTCCTGTTGTGGTTGGCGAGACAACTGCTACTATGCCCTGATTCACCGCTCAGGTGCCAGTGCCGCAAAGCTATACGCGGCGCGGTATTCGCGGCGATTTCGCAGCATAAAAAATCACTGGGATTTTTTATTGCTATTTGCCGACAAACACGTTTAAATCGCCGCCTCTTTTAACCCTCGCGGAGGATTTATGCTAGATGAAAAGCTTGGATCTTATGCCCTCTCTGGAGGCTGGCGCTGCCAAAACTAATCCGATCACTTCTTCGGACGAAAATCTCGATCATTTCATCGTGCGCGACGGCGTCGCCTACGCTGGCACGCATCTGATCATCGACCTCTGGGGTGCTTCTCACCTCGACGATATCCCCCGCATGGAAAAAGCCTTTCTGGACTGCGTGAAAGAATGTGGCGCTACCCTGCTGCATATTCACATGCACCACTTCACCCCCAATGGCGGCGTCTCCGGTGTCGCGGTTCTGGCTGAGTCCCATATCAGTGTCCACACCTGGCCCGAACGTGATTACGCCGCTTTCGACGTTTTCATGTGCGGCGATGCCAAGCCTGAATTGGCGGTCGGCATCCTGCAAAAGGCCTTCAACCCCTCGCGCATCGAAGTTGGCGAAAATCTGCGCGGGAGAATGGACGATGTCTGAGTGGTTTGACGAAACCCTCCACAGTGGTTATCACCAGGGCTTCCGCGTGAAGGAAGTCCTGTTTGAAAGCAAAACCGAACACCAGCACCTGGTCATTTTTGAGTCTGTCGACTTCGGCCGAGTCATGGCGCTGGACGGTGTGATTCAAACCACTGAACGCGATGAGTTCGTCTACCACGAAATGCTCGCCCACGTGCCGCTGTTTGCCCACGGCGCCGCCAAAGACGTGCTGATTATCGGTGGCGGCGATGGCGGCCTGCTGCGCGAAGTGCTGCACCACCCCGAAGTAGAGCGCGCGGTTCAAGTGGAAATCGATCAGGCGGTTATCGACATGTGCGTCGAGTATCTGCCCCGCCATTCCAATGGCGCCTACGAGAACCCCAAAGCGGAAATCGTCATCGGCGATGGCATCGACTACGTGCGCAACTGCGATCGTCAGTTCGATGTGATTCTGTCGGACAGCACCGACCCCATCGGTCCCGGCGAAGTCTTGTTCACCTCACCGTTCTATGAAGGCATCAAGCGCTGCCTGAAGCCCGGTGGCGTCTTCGCTGCACAAAATGGCGTCGCCTTCATGCAGCCAGACGAAGTCAGCACGACGCACAAGCGCCTGTCGCCACTGTTTGACGACTGCCACTTCTATGCAGCGGCAGTGCCCACCTACGTCGGCGGCATCATGACCTTTGCCTGGGCCAGCGACAATGCCGCGCTGCGCAGCGTTCCCGCAGAGACCATTGCGCAGCGGGTCAAAGACAGCGGCATCAAAACCCGCTACTACACCCCCGCATTGCACAGCGGCAGCTTTGCTCTTCCCCAGTACATCCTCGATACGCTGAGCGAGTAAGCCTCCCTGAACACAGCTCTGCGCAATCTGCGAAGGCGTGCCCAAGCCGGCACGCCTGAACTCACATTTTTCATCTGTTTACGCTAGGCTAGGACCACGTCACCTAGGGCATCCTTATTTTATTTCGAGTGAGCATTTCGCCATGAAATTTCGTTTTCCCGTTGTGGTTATCGATGAAGACTTCCGCTCCGAAAACATCTCCGGCTCAGGCATTCGCGATCTGGCCGACGCCATTGGTCGCGAGGGCATGGAAGTTGTCGGCTTTACCAGCTACGGCGACCTGACTGCCTTCGCGCAGCAGGCAAGCCGGGCCTCCTGTTTTATCGTTTCCATCGATGACGAAGAATTTGGCGACGGCAGTGATGATGGCGCCAGTCAATCCCTGGAAGCCATTCAGGATTTTCTGCAAGCCGTAAGGCAACGCAACACCGATATTCCGGTCTTCCTGTACGGCGAAACCCGCACCTCGCGCCATATCCCCAACGAAATTCTGCGGGAGCTGCACGGCTTCATTCACATGTTCGAGGACACGCCGGAGTTTGTGGCGCGCCATATCATCCGCGAAGCCAACAAATACCTGGAATCGCTCGCACCGCCGTTTTTCGACGCCCTGATGAACTACGCCAGCGACAGCTCCTACAGCTGGCACTGCCCCGGCCATTCCGGCGGTGTCGCGTTTCTGAAAAGCCCGGTGGGGCAAATGTTCCACCAGTTTTTTGGCGAGAACATGTTGCGCGCCGACGTCTGCAACGCCGTCGAGGAACTGGGCCAACTGCTGGACCACACCGGCCCGGTCAGCGCCAGTGAGCACAATGCCGCACGCATCTTTGGCTGCGACCACCTGTTCTTTGTCACCAACGGCACCTCCACCTCAAACAAGGTCGTGTGGCACTCCGTGGTCGCGCCGGGCGATATCGTGGTGGTCGACCGCAACTGCCATAAGTCGATATTGCACAGCATCATCATGACCGGCGCGATTCCGGTCTTCCTGACACCTACGCGCAACCACTACGGCATTATCGGACCGATTCCCAAAAGCGAATTCGATCCCGAGTCAATCCGCCGAAAAATCGAGAACCACCCCTTTGCCCGGCATGCCGAAGAGAAGAAGCCGCGTATTCTGACCATCACCCAGAGTACCTACGACGGCATTGTGTACAACGTCGAGGAAATCAAGAGCATCCTCAACGCCAGTATCGACACCCTGCATTTTGACGAAGCCTGGCTGCCCCACGCGGCCTTCCACCCCTTCTACAAAAACATGCACGCCATCGCCAGCGACCGCCCTCGCGCCGATGACACACTGGTATTTGCCACACAGTCCACCCACAAGCTGCTGGCCGGACTGTCTCAGGCCTCACAGATTCTGGTGCAGAACGCCAACAACCGCGAGCTGGACACGCACCGCTTTAACGAGTCCTACCTGATGCACTCGTCGACCAGCCCGCAGTACGCCATCATTGCTTCCTGTGACGTCGCGGCGGCGATGATGGAGCCTCCGGGCGGCGCAGCACTGGTCGAAGAATCCATCATGGAAGCGATCGACTTCCGCCGTGCCATGCGCAAGGTCGATGCCGACCATGGCGACGATTGGTGGTTCAAGGTATGGGGACCGGAAGAGCTCGCCGAAGAAGGTATGGGCGAACGCGATGACTGGGTGATTCACTCCGATGACCGCTGGCACGGCTTTGGCGATATTGACTCGGGCTTCAATATGCTCGACCCGATCAAGGCGACGATTATTACCCCCGGACTGGATGTCGACGGCAATTTCGACGAAGCCGGTATCCCCGCATCCATCGTCAGCAAGTACCTCGCCGAGCACGGCATCATCATTGAGAAGACAGGGCTCTACTCCTTCTTCATCATGTTTACCATCGGCATTACCAAAGGCCGCTGGAACTCCATGGTGACCGAGCTGCAGCAGTTCAAAGATGACTACGACAACAACCTGCCCCTGTGGCGGGTCATGCCGGAGTTTGCCCGCAAGCACCCGCAATATGACAAAGTTGGGCTGCGCGATCTGTGCAATGGCATCCACAGCGTTTATAAAGAGTACGATCTGGCGCGCATCACCACCGAGATGTATCTCTCAGACATCGAGCCTGCGATGATTCCCGCCGATGCCTGGGCAAAAATGGCACACCGAAAAATCGAGCGGGTGCCCATTGATGAACTGGAAGGCCGCACCACCGCAATGCTGGTTACGCCCTATCCGCCCGGTATTCCACTGCTGATTCCCGGTGAGCGATTCAACGCCACCATCGTGCGCTACCTGCAATTTGTCAGGGACTTCAACGAACGCTTCCCCGGCTTTGAAACAGACTGTCACGGTCTGGTGAAAGAAAACGTCGACGGCCGCGACGAGTATTTCGTTGACGCCGTCATTGACTAGCTCCTATCAGCCCCGGAGACATCCGGGGCGCCTCCCTTCAGCAACACCGCCTACCCGAACTAACAAACTGCCTATGTGAGCATGATCACAGTTCGAGGGTTCTCGATCTGTGCAAAATCACTATGTCACATTAAGTAACACGCAAGTAGGTATTTTTCACAGCAAGGCTTCCTTTTCTTGCGGGATGTACTTATAACGCTCAGTAATATTCGCGGTGCAGCAGGCGCGTCGCTCAGTGAGCGCCCACACCCGCAAAACGATTAGCAAACCCTCGGGCACCGAACGTGCGCAATCAACGCACGAAGCCAGACAGACGCCTTGACCGGAATATCGCGTCTTTCAGCCACTCCCCGAGACGGCAAAGTTTCCCAGCAACGACACGTATCAATCATGCGTAAATTTATAGAGGCAAAGGATATGCAACGTCCGACATCTTCAATTCTGCCCGCAGTTGCCACCAGCCTGGCAATCACTTTTGGCGGCGTTCAGAGTGCCAATGCCCAACTGCTTGGCCTTCTGGGGATCGGTGCCACCACCGACGATCAGGCGCAGCTTATCGATCTGCCGTCGCTGCTCGGCCCGATCACACAACCGCTCGGCGAGTCGCTGACGCCACTCATCGATACGCTGAACACCACCCTAGACCCGCTTACCGACCCCATCGACCAGCAGTTGCTGTCGCCGCTGCTGGGTGGACTGGACCCACTGACCAGCCCGCTGTTGGACGCACTGGACCCGGTACTGATGCCCGTTGATGGCGTGGTATTCGATCTGACTGGCGGCTCATTGCGCGACGCCTTAACCGTTGACGACCAGTTTAATCCTGCCGACGGCGATGGCACAGTGAATGACCTTCTCGGTGGCCCGACCGACCCCAACAGCGGCACAGAAGCTGGCGAAGCGTCGCCGTTACCGCTGGTTACAGGACCGCTGGGTGATTCACTGACGCCGCTGATCGATGCGCTGGATACCACACTGGATCCCCTTACGGATGCGCTGGACTCCTTCGTCCTCGATCCCTTGCTGATGGCACTGACGCCTGTTACCGACCCCTTGCTCAGCGCACTTGAGCCGGTTACCGATCCGGTCGACGGCCTGGTATCGGACCTGACGGGCGGCAGCCTGGAAGACGCCCTGTCACGCATCGACGACAATGTTGATGATGGCAATGGTCTGGTCAACGACCTGCTCGGTGGCGAGCAGGACCCCGACAGTGGCACCGAGGCTGGCGAAGCGTCTCCTCTTCCTCTTGCAACATCGCCCCTCGGGCAGGGCCTGACCCCGCTCATTGATGCACTGGATTCGACATTGGATCCCGTGACGGATGCACTCGACTCGTTTGTTTTTGATCCGCTGCTGCTCGTACTGACGCCCGTTACCGATCCGCTGCTAAGCACATTGTCCCCCGTCACCGACCCGGTCGACGGCCTGGTTCAAGACCTTACCGGTGGCAGCCTCGAAGATGCGCTGTCGCGTATCGATACCAATGTCGATGACGGCAATGGCTTGGTCAACGACTTGCTGGGCGGTGACCAGAACCCCGATAGCGGCACCGAAGATGGGGAAACCACCATTCTGCCGCTGACCGGCGAATTGGGCGACGCTGCTGGCGACCTGCTGGATGCACTCGACACCACGCTCGACCCACTGACCGACGTGATTGACGAGAATATTGGCGAACCTCTGCTCGCCGCACTCGACCCCGTTCTAGACCCGGTGACCAGCCTGATTGAGCCCGTCACTGACCCGATTGACGGCGTGCTGAGCGACGTGACTGGTGGCAGCCTGGAAGATGCCCTGACCAACAACGACGATAACCTCGACGATGGCAACGGTCTGGTTAACGACCTGCTCGGCGGCGGTAGCGGCAATGGCGGCAGCGATCTCGATGGCGGCCTGGACGACAACAACAACCCCGCACTGGTCGGCCTGCTTGCCGCCACAGAGCTGGACGGCGCATGTAGTGATGCCGATGCCGACGGCGTGTGCGATGATCAGGACCGTTGCGCAGACACCCCTGCTGGCGCCCTCGTACTGCCGAACGGCTGTCACCTGGACGGCATCAATCCACTGCGCCTCGACGGCGTCTTCTTCGAGTTCGACAAAGCGACACTGACAGCGGAGTCAGTGACGACGCTGGATAAGGCCGTCGAAGTCATCAATGCCTCTGCTGCTGAGCGCCTGGAAATCGCTGGCCATACCGACTCGAAAGGCAGCGACGAATACAACCAGGAGCTCTCTCAACGCCGCGCAGAAGCCGTAAAAGCCTACTTCGTTGAGCACGGTATCGACGCCGCTCGACTGGAAGCTCGCGGCTATGGCGAAGGCCAGCCCACGCATGACAATAGCAGTGACGAAGGACGCGCCATGAACCGTCGCGTCGAACTCAAGGTATTGGACTGATTCAACAGCATCAGCACATTCTTCTAACGAATTGGACACTTATTCAGGAGACAAAACATGGCAATTGATCTGCCACCGGTAATCCCGCCCGCTGCAGCCAGCGCGGATGCTGTGATAGAAGCCCGCCGCAATGAAAGCGGTGTTCAGGCCACCATCGATGGCGTAGCCGTCAAGGTGTATGGCAACCAATACCTCAGCGACAGCGATCTGGTTGCGGTACTGGAAAGCGCCGCCACACCGGCGGAAGCGGTCATTAAACTGGCCAAGCGTTACTACGAAGACGGCCACCTGCTGGTCAGCGTGAACTATGCCCGCCTGCTCGACAGCATCGCCATCATCGTCCACCAGAAATCCCTGAACCAGGTAGTTGGTGCAGAGGAACTTTCAAGCTATTTCAAAGGCCTGGAAGGCGACAGCGATCTGAAGATGAGTGAATTTCATCGCGCCAAAGTTCTGGCAGATCTGCGCAGCCGCCGCGCTGGCTACAACTACGAAATCAGCTACACCGAGCAGGGGCTGAACGCGGTAGATATGGTCCTCACCCGCACAGCCGTAGAAAATCACAAGGCCACCGAGTTTATTGTTGAAGCCAACAACAAAGGCAGCCGCTTTCTGGGCCGCTACTTCGGCCTGGCTGGCGTGAAGCACAAAACGGAATCCGGTACGCAAATCAGCGCGTCATACCAGACCGCATTCACCGATCTGGGTGAATCCCGCGACGGTGAAGAGCTGAATCAAGTCAGCGTCAGCGTTGACCACCCCTTTGCACAGGGCCTGTATGGTATCGACCTGAACTATGTGGACTACCTGCGCGAACCGACTATCTCTGCAACAAGCCCCGCCAGCTGCCCTCTGGGCGGCACTCCACTTTCATTCCTTTCTGACCCATTATTCGCCTTATTTGGTCAGTGCACACCAAGCACTACTAGCCTTGTTGGTGTCGAGCTTGATGCAGAAATCATTCAGGCCACCCTCCGTGGCGAGCAGGTACTTTACAGTACCCCCTGGAAACAGTTCAGCCTGACCCAACGCGTTGAGTTTGTGGATTCCACCATCGAGCGTAAAGATACCGGCGAGATGATTCTGGATGAGAATTATCAGGTACTGGAATTGGGTGCGCGTTACAGCCAAAACCGCTACCAAAGCGCAGACACCAATGCCTCCCGCTTTGCTACCAATCTGCGCCTGCGAGGTGGCCTTGGTGACGATAGCGGAACATTGGGCCGAAATGGCAGTGCACGTACTGCTGAATTCATCGCGCTGTTGCCCTCGGCCAGCTACGAACAACGCATTGCCGATGGTTTGACCTTCAAGGCCAACGCCCGAGGCCAGCTCAGCGACTCACAGCTGCCTCAGCAGCAGCAATTTGTATTGGGTGGCATGGATACCCTGAGCGCTTACCTGCCCGGCGTATTGATTGGTGACGAGGGTTACCACCTGAGCATGGCACTGGATAAGGCCATCGGCGAACTGGCCGGTATCCGTATTACGCCGTCGGTATTTGCCGAAATGGGTGCCAGCCGTTATCAAGACGCCAGCGGCGAGCTGGGCGACATGCAGTCACTGGCTGATGCGGGTCTTCGCGTGAAATTTGAATACGGCAAATGGCTGTACTCTGAAGTGGTTGCCGCGGCTCCCGTCTACGACGATGTTGCCGATGAAGACTTCATCGAGCGCCTGGAAGCCGACTTCTACTGGCGTCTGCGCATGACCTTTTAAATCGCCGCGCCCCGAATGGGGCAAGGCATTGTTTTCGAGCCGCCCTGCTCCGCAGTTGGCGGCTTTTTTTATTCCTCGGTGTCCAGCATGTAGCTGCGAAGCGGCGGAATGCCATTGAACTCCACCGAGCTGTAGCTGGTGGTATACGCGCCCGTCGACAGCCAGTACAGGCGATCCCCCTCCTGCAGGTTCAAGGGCAGGCGGTAGCGATGATCCTCGTAGAGAATATCCATGCTATCGCAGGTCGGCCCGGCGATAATCACTTCTTCATCCTCACCGCCCTCGCGATCCCAACGCAGCGGATACTGTATTGCTTCGCCAATAGCCTCTATCAGGCCACCGAACAAGCCCACGTCGAGATACACCCAGCGATCCAGGGAATCCTGTGACTTGGTGGAAATCTGCACCACCTCGCTCACCAGCACCCCGGCCTCGGCAACAAGCGACCGACCCGGTTCGATAATCACCCGCGGCGGCGTGTCACCAAAGTCCTCCTCAAGGAAGCGTCTAATCGCGCTGCCGTAGGCGTCGATATCCTGTTGTCGCTGCTTGTAATGCGCAGGCATCCCTCCGCCCATATTCATCATCTGCAGCTGGATACCCGCATCAGCCAACTGGTCAAAAATAAAACGGACCTTGCCAATCGCTGCGTCCCAGCTACTGATATCCCGCTGCTGCGAGCCGACATGAAAGGAAATGCCGTAGGGTTCCAGTCCCAGCTCCCGTGCCAGCAGTATCAGCTCCACGGCCATATCGCGCTGACAGCCAAATTTTCGCGACAGCGGCCAGTCGGCGGTTTCCGAGCCTTCTGTCAGTACCCGGATGTACACCTTGCTGCCTGGCGCGAACTTTGCAAGCTTTCTGATGTCTGACTCACAGTCACTGGCAAACAGCCGCAGTCCCTGCTCGTAGGCAAAGGCAATATCCGAGGCTTTCTTAATGGTATTGCCGTAGCTCATCCGCTCCGCGGGTATCCCCAGGGTTTGCAGCTTTTGCAGCTCGAAGATGGAAGCAATGTCGAAATTGGCTCCCAACGACGCCAGACAGCGAATCACCGCCTCATCGGGGTTCGCCTTTACGGCGTAGTAAATATCGGCGAACGGAAAGGCCCGCTCCAGCTCCGCATACTTCTCGCGCAGGGTTGGCAGATCAAAGATCAGGCAAGGCGTGGGCTTATCCGCCGAAAACTGGTGTATACGCTGCCAGGCAGCACTGGACAGCAAATCTTGTGACATGTCGTCGCCTCTATAGTGGCCGGGGCGAAAAAACGCGCAGTCTAGCGCAATGCGCAGTAATTTGCGCGGCTGTCACAAGCCTGCAATGCAGTAACGCCACTATTAACGGGCAAGAGGATACAGACAAAAGAGAAAACATCAGGAGATGTAACGTGCCAGCGGGCACGAAGGAGAAAAAGATGAACAATCAACAGACTGAAATTAACGTAAAAAATCTGTGCAGCCGCAAGCTGTGGGAACTACTGAAAAACGCCGAGTGGCAGACAGCCAGCGAGCGCTTCGCCATTGAACAGGAGCTGTCAGGGCGCCGCCACTACCTCGAAGAGCTGCAAACGCTCAGCGTGAAAGAAACCATGCATTAAGCAATACCAGATAGGGGATCAGTCCCAGCAGCGTATAGGGCAATATCGATGCCCAAAACTGCAACTGATCCTCGCAGGCACGGTGCAGGGCCAGACTCAAACTGGCCGGCACCTGCCGAGGCTCAAGACCGCTCTCCGGCACCGACAACGCCACCCCCGCCAAAATCCCGCTCTTCAGCAGCGCTGACGAGAAACTCTCTCCCCCATCCACAGCCCTCGACAATTTGTCGTAGCGAGGTTTGATCGGTGATTCCGGCATACGCCGGGCAGACTGTTTCAACGCCTGAGGCAGAGAGAACCCGGCTGCAAGACACTCGCCCAAATGATTGACGTAGTGATAGTGCTGATAGCGCTCCAACGCCCCCCCGATTCCCGGTACGGCGTACAACATATTTAGGGCTTTCTCCCGTCCGGCATTCCAGCGGTTAATCGCGGCCAGCACCACCGCCCCCAGTAATAGCGGCAGCATCGCCAGCACCGCAGACGTCAAGGCAGCCACCGCCGGCAGAAATCCGGTAAGAAACAGCACCAGTGGCACTAGCAGGGCAAAACCGACCACCAGGATCAGCGGTAAGCGGGCAGCCCGACGCAGTCGCTGTTGAAACTCCGTCTGCAGGCGATAGTGTTCAGCCAACCGCAGGTACACATTACCAAGCTTGCCGACCGCCAGGCCCAGCCGCATGAAACGCAATTCCCACTCGCGAAACAGTCCACCATCGCGCAGCTCGTCAAACAACAGCTGTTGACCGTCAGCGAACTGATTCGCCAGCGCATCCAGTTGCGCCCGCTGCGCGGCCAGCTCTCCCTTGCTGAGCAAGCCAATCAGTTGTTCCCAGTTGCTGCCCTCAGCCTGGCTGGCGTCATACAAGGACTGGAAAAGCACAAAGCGCTGGGCGGAGGAGTCGGCAGCCATAGGTCTCCAAAAATCGGATATTGTCCGTGCCAGATGACAGTTTAGGTGGGGTTGGCGACGGGAAAGCCCTATACTCTAGCACAGCTTATTTGACTCACCGTACGCTCGCTGGAAACGTGTGTACGACTGCCGGAAGCCATCATGATCATCCGCCTGATAATTGCCGCCGCCGTTCTCTATGGTT
This sequence comes from Spongiibacter tropicus DSM 19543, assembly GCF_000420325.1. Classification (NCBI taxonomy): domain Bacteria; kingdom Pseudomonadati; phylum Pseudomonadota; class Gammaproteobacteria; order Cellvibrionales; family Spongiibacteraceae; genus Spongiibacter; species Spongiibacter tropicus. Next base: position 162,218 of record NZ_ATUS01000003.1, read on the forward strand.
TGTTCCGTTTCGTAAAATACGTGCAGAGCAAACCCGAAAACGAACGCCGTTCCTATTACATCACACTGCTGATTGGCCTTGCTGCCGCCGGTTTGGTACTGCTGTCTGTGACCGGCCGCGTGCACTGGCTGGCGGGCCTTATCGGCGGCGCCATGCCCTTCGTCCGCCAGTATGTAATGAATCATGTCTACAAAAAACTGAGCGCCTCGAATGGGAATGAGCAGCAGGAAGCGCCCCGCAAAGAAACTCCGGCGGTTGATATGAACGAATCTCAGGCCCTGGCAATACTCGGTCTGAAAGCCGGAGCAAGCGCCGACGATATTGTCCGCGCCCACCGTAGTCTGATGCAGAAACTCCACCCGGATCGCGGCGGCAACGACTACCTGGCCAGCCAGCTCAATGCCGCCAAAGAACTGCTGCTGAAAAACCACGCCTGAGCCTCTTGCCCGTCCCCGAGAGCAGGCTAAAATGCCGACATTGCCACAGTAGAGAGGCCCCATGAGTCAGGTATTTGTTATTCAGAATCAGCACGGACACTTCTTCGGTAAGCAGAAGGACTGGGTAGATGGCCGCGACCGTCGGCTGCTCTATCGCACACCTCATCGAGATGAAGCGGTCAATCACGTATTTGAGCAGAGCAGCAAGGATATCGAGCTGCGCGCCAGCGTGCTGGAGTGCGAACTGGACGACAATGCTCAGCCGCAGGTCGAGGCAGGGCCACCCCTGCTCAAGGAGGCGGAGGACAGCGTTGCTGACACGCCAGAAAGCCACGAGGAGAATTCCCCCGGCGCTTGAAACCTGGCGACAAAAGCCCCATCTAATACAACGATTCAATTACTCGGGACACCCTGAACATGATGCGCATTCTGCTTTTCCTGGCAACGAACTTGGCGGTTCTGGCCGTAGCCAGTGTCACCCTGAGCCTGCTGGGCGTCAGCAGTTACATGGCCAGCAACGGCGTTGATCTTGACCTGCGCGCCCTACTGATTTTCTGTGCCGTTTTCGGCATGAGCGGTTCACTGATTTCACTGCTGCTGTCCAAGTGGATGGCCAAGCGTGCCACCCGTACACAAATCATTACGCAGCCCCGCAATCAGCACGAGCGCTGGCTGATGGAAACCGTCGCGGAGCTTTCCCAGAAGGCTGGCATCAAAATGCCGGAAGTCGGCATCTTCCCGTCGCCAGCCGCCAACGCCTTCGCCACCGGCTGGAACAAAAATGCCGCGCTGGTCGCCGTGTCTGAGGGCTTGCTGCAACAAATGCGTCCCAATGAAGTAAAAGCGGTGCTCGGTCACGAAATCGGTCACGTTGCCAACGGCGATATGATTACCCTCAGCCTCGTTCAAGGGGTGGTCAACACCTTCGTGATGTTCTTCGCCCGAATCATCGGCCACACCGTTGATCGCGTCGTATTCAAAACCGAGCGCGGACACGGCATCGGCTTCTATATCACCACGTTTATCGCTGAAATGGTGCTGGGCCTGCTGGCGTCAATGATCGTTATGTGGTTCTCCCGCTTCCGGGAATTCCGCGCGGATGCGGCCGGTGCCAGCCTGACCAGCAAGGGCGATATGATTGCCGCCCTGCAGCGTCTGCAAGCCCAGCAGGGACTTCCCAATGACATGCCAGACGAATTGACCGCCTTCGGTATTCGCACCGGACAGAAGCGCGACTTCGCCGCGCTGTTCAGCTCGCACCCGCCGCTGGAGAAACGCATCCAGGCGCTGCGCGAAGGCCAATGAGCCGACAGGCTGCCGCGACCGATCTGCTGCGCACCCTCCACGATATGGGGGCGGCGCAGCTCAGCCCTGGTGCCTCCGGCAACATCTCTGTGCGTGTCGAGGGCGGCATGCTGATCAGTGCCAGCGGCGCGGTGGCCGCCACTGCCAGCAACGACGACCTTGCCTTTGTCCCCACCCACTGCCGCTCTCTCGAACACTGGCCTGACGATCAACCCCGCCCATCCAGTGAGTGGCGTATGCACCAGGCCCTGTACAGCAGCCACCCAGAGGCCATGGCCGTGGTTCACTGCCACTCCCTTCACGCCACCGCGCTTGCCTGTCAGCGACGCCGTATCCCGCCCTTTCACTATATGGTTTCTATTGCCGGCGGCGACGATATTCCCTGCGCCGACTACGCCTTATTCGGCAGCGAGGAACTCAGTCAGATTGTCTGCAAGACCCTGCAACAACGACGCGCCTGCCTCATGGCCAACCACGGCCAGATCTGCATCGGCGACTCCCCGGCAACCGCCCTCGCCCTCGCCAGAGAAGTGGAGTCACTGGCGGCCTGTTACCTCGCCAGCCTCCAGAGTGGCGAACCGGTTTTGCTCACCCCGCAAGAAATGGACGACGTCTATCAGGCCTTCTCCCATTACGGCCAGCGCCTCAAAGACTAAAGACCGGCTCGACCCTGAAAAACGTAACTATTAGCCACGCATTATGTCGACTGCCGCTATTGTCCGTCACGAAAACAATGGTAATCTCTGGTGCAACGCACTAATTGCGTGCAACAGCCGCACTGTAATAATGCGTTAACGGCGAAGCCGTTATAACAACAAGGATCTTTTAAACAGTTTGCCCAGAGCGGGCACTATGGAAATTTCGGGGAAAAGCTATGAAGAAAACGATTCTCGCCATCGCCGTTGCTGCTGCCAGCGCCGCCGCGACAGCCGACTACCAAGGTGAAGTGGGTGTTGTATACGGCCAAGGTGAAGTTGCAGGCGCCATTGACTATGACACTGTCGGCTTCGCTGGCCGTTACAACTTTGAAATGGTCGACACCAGCAAAGGCCCTCACGCAGAAGCTGCCTTCCTGGACAAGAGCTCTTCTGTCGGCTTCAGCTACAGCACCCTTGAGCCCGATGTCAGCGGTGCAGACGATATCGATAGCATGGGTGTCGACGTGCGCGTTGTTACTGACACCAACCTGATCATCGAAGCGGCCTACAGCCAACTGGACGATGGCAGCGACGATGCTGATACCTTCGCTATCGGCGTGGGTACCTACCTGAACGACACCACAGATATCGTGGCTACCTACTCAACCGTAGATGATGACGGTGACGACTTGGACGCCCTGAATCTGGATCTGCACAGCGTTATGAAGCTGCAAGGTACCGCCAGCCTGGCCTACGATCTGGGTATCGCTTACCTCGACGCCGATGAAGATGACGGCTACAGCCTGAACGCCGGTGCGACTTACTACATCGACAACAACCTGGGCATCAGCCTGGCTGCTGATATGATGGATGTTGGTGATGTCGACAGCAATACTGTGTCGATTGGCGTTAGCTACTTCCCCATGCCTGAAGTCGAACTGGCCGCAAACTACTTCGACCAAGGCGGTGACATCGAAGCTGACGGCATCCTGCTGGGTGCCGCTGTACGCTTCTAAGCACTTGCCAAGAAATATGGCGTAAAACGCAAAAGGGCCGCTATAGCGGCCCTTTTTTATTGTCTGCCACCCGTCAATCCACAGCGGGATAGTCGGTGTACCCCTCTGGGCCGGGCGTATACAAGGTGCTGAGATTGATCTCTGTCAGCGGCAGCCCCTGTTTGAAGCGCTTTGGCAAATCCGGGTTAGCAATAAACGCTCGCCCAAAAGATACGGCCGCGATCGCAGCGCCATCAATCGCCTGCTCGGCCTCGTCGAGTGAATAACTGTCATTCACCATCAGCGGCCCATCAAAATGCGCTTTGGCCAGCGCAATATTGTCCTGCAAGGCCGGCATGCGAATAACATGGAGATACGCCAGCCCCATAGGGCTGACAGCCTCCAGTAAGGCCCCAAACGTTTCTGCCGGATCGTCATCATGCAGATCGTTGAAGGGATTACCCGGACAGATACGCATTCCGACCCGATCCGCGCCATCGACAGCCGCCATTGCCGCCAGCAGTTCCAGTACAAAACGCAGGCGATTCTCAAGACTCCCGCCGTAACGGTCGTCACGCTGGTTGGTGCCTGTCGACAGAAACTGGGCAGGCAGATAGCCGCTGGTGCAGTGCAGCTCAACACCATCGAAACCCGCGGCATAAGCGCGGCGTGTCGCGTCGGCATAGTCGGCGATGGTTTGCTGAATATCGGCCTCGGTCATGGCTTCAGGCTCTGCAAACCCCTGCATGCCGCCTTCCGTGTATATCTTGCCCTTGGCCGCAATAGCCGACGGCGCAACAGTTCTCGCTCCCTCCGCCTTGTTGTCGGGGTGAGCAACGCGCCCACAGTGCATCAACTGTAAGACGATCTTGCCGCCACGCTGATGAACGGAATCACAGATATCGGCCCAGGCCGCCTGCTGCGCATCGGTGTACAGGCCCGGCGTTCGGCAATAACCTTTGCCTTCCGCATTCGGATGCGTGCCTTCGGTAATAATCAGCCCAGCCGACGCCCGCTGAGTGTAGTACTCGCGCATCAGGGCATTGGGCATATCATTGCCCGACTCCGCCCGCGAGCGCGTCATCGGCGCCATAACAATACGATTGTCCAACACCAGGCGCCCCAGTGTGACCGGTTCAAATAACGTCATCAGCGCACCCGAATTCGTGGCGCGGGGGTACCCCGGCGCATACATTTTAAAAACTCATCTACCGGCGCAGGCGCTGCTACTTCCGGCAAGCCCTCGGGGCGCTGTTGCCAGAACTCCTGCCAGCTTGGAAAGAGGTCGTGGAAGGCACCGTGATACGGTTCCCGTCCGGGCCACCGCATCTTCATGTCGCCGATTGGGGGCTTGTTCAGATCGGTGGCATACCAATAACACGGCAGGCGACGGCGGAAATACCAGCGGCCATCAATGCGCTCGTAATCGTCCCAGTACAGCATCTGCATGATCACCCATTCACCGCCGCACTCGTGTTCATTTTTGGAATACACCACGCCCACCGCGTGATCGACATCCTCAAACTCAATAATGTGATTACCAAGATGGTGAGACGTACCGGTAAATTGCAGACGCAGCGTATCGTCAAGCCAGGCTTTCAGGTGGGCACGCCCACTCTGTTCGCGACTGACTTTGATATCCGCAGCAAAGAGGTTCACATGAGCATCGAGATCACGCATGTCCAGCGACAGCGCATACTTGGCGACGAGCTGACGAATCTCATCCAGTGACTCGAGGCGGTCAATTCGGGCTTCCAGTATCTCGCTCACGCCTTGTCCTCCCAGCGTGCACTGCCGGTGTTCAACTCGGCCATGCGTCCGCCATCCACATTCAGCTCTGTGCCGGTAATGTAGGAAGCCTCATCGCTCGCCAAAAACAGAATCGCATTGGCGCACTCGCGCGGGTCGCCGATTCGACCCAGCGGAATGGTCTTACCGGTGGCATCCTGTGCCTCTTTATCCGGATTGACGCTTTCCAGCGCGGGCGTCAGAAAGGCCCCCGGCAATACCGTATTCACCCGAATATTCGGCGCCCATTCAATTGCCGCACTTTTGCTCAATGCGATCACAGCTGCCTTGGAGGCACTGTAAGCGGCCGTGGCCACGGCCCCGGCCAGTGCACAGACGGAGGAGACATTCACCACCGCGCCGCGATTTTTCTTCAATTCTGGATAGGCCTCTCGCATCAGAAACATCGCACCATCGAGAGACACCGAGAAATTTTGACGCCAAGCTTTCGTGCTGTGACTCGACAGCATACCCGGCACCATAAGCACAGCGTTGTTCACGACAATATCGAGACGGCCGTATGCAGCCAGCGTCTCGGCCACCAGCGCTTTAACGGCCTCTTCATCGCTGACGTCGACAGACAGGGGCAGACATTCCCCCCCCTGCGCCCGTATCGCCTGCGCAACACCCTCCAGCGGCTCCATGCGGCGGCTGCAAATCACCACCTTCGCCCCTTCTTCGGCAAAGCGCATGGCTGTTGCCGCGCCAATCCCCTGTCCGCCACCCGTCACAATGGCCACTTTCCCATCCAAGCGTTTGTTCATTGTCTCTCCTGATTTATTCCGTCAGTTCGCAGTCGTCACGCCCGCGCTGGTACACGCAGCGACCGCCTATCCAGGTTCGCTCCACCTTGAATGCCAGCAGTGCCTCGGCCCCCTCGGTGGGGTCGCGATCCAGTTGCACAAGGTCGGCTTGCTTACCCACTTCCAGCGAGCCCAGTCGCTGCTCCTCAAAACTTTGCCAGGCCGCATCAATGGTGACCGACCTCAGCGCCTGCCAAATATCCACCCGTTGCTCTTCACCCAAAACGGCGCCACTGCGCGTCTGACGGGTGGTCGCCGACCACAGCAATCGCCCGATATCCATCGGCACCACCGGCGAGTCCAGATGCACAGTAAAACGCAGGTCTTCATCCAGCGCGTCCTGCAAAGGGCTTATACGCGAGGCGCGCGCCGGTCCGAGGAATCGGTCGCGATGACGATCCCCCCAGAAAAAGGTATGAGCCACAAAGAAGCTGGGCGTCATCCCCAGAGCCTTCATACGCTGCAACTGGGCTGGCGTTGCCGTTTGTGCGTGGACGACAATCGCCCTTGGGTCATCGCGGGGACAGCGCTGCTGCGCCTCGGCAAAGGCGTTCAGAATGCTTTCTATCGCCTCGTCACCGTTCCCGTGAATGGCAAGCTGATAAGCCTCGCAGTGGTATTTCACCAGTTGCTCAGTCAGCGACTGATCAGAAAGCCGCGGAAAGCCGCGAAAGCTCGGGTCGGGATGCCGGTAATACGGCTGATGCAGATGCGCGGTGTATCCCTGAATAGAACCATCGGCAATCAGTTTCACCGCCTTCATATCAAAGCGCGCCGTGTGCAGGGATTCGGCATTGAGCAGACCGCTGTCCAAATCTTCTGCCGACTTGTCCGCCAACGGCCAGACAATCAATCGCTGAGGAATGCGTCCCAAATCAGACAGCAGTTTGAGTCCGCGCAAAAAACGCGTATCCACGCCACCGCTCTGCGCCGTCGTCACCCCGGCCGCCAGATACTGCTGCGCAGCGAGATCACTCATTGCAATAAAATCGAAGAAGGAAAAGTCCATCGCCAGCGGCGCAACCAGATCCGTGGCATGCTCAAGCAGCAGCCCGGTCGCCATGCCGTCAGCATCACGTACGATCTCGCCGCCCTCCGGGTCTGGCGTATCGAGCGTAATCCCCGCCGCGTTCAAGCCAGCCGTATTGCTCATACCCAGATGACCAGAGCTGTGCATCAAATAAATCGGCCGCGTTGCCGAGACCGCATCGAGTTCTTCGCGTGTGGGGTGCCGCTGTTCAGCCAGCAGAGAGTCATCGTAGCCAAAGCCGAACAGCCACGCCCCCTCGTCAAGCGCTGATTCCGCCTGACGTAACTGCGCCTGCAAATCGGCGATACGTCGTACTGAGCCAATCGGCGGGCTGCTCAGATCCACACCTCTTGCGGCGAGGCCGGTGCCGGGAAAATGACCGTGAGCGTCAATAAACCCAGGCAAGAGTGTCTTCCCCTCAAGGTCGATCACTACCGCATTCTCGTCCGCCAGTGCTCGCAGGCGATCCCCATCACCCACAGCGGCAATCTGCTCACCCTCCAACAACAGCGCATTCACCACGCGGTTGTCGCTATCCATCGTCAGAATTCGACCGTTGACGAACAACTGCTGCGTCGGCAGGGCTGGCCGAAACTCATACAGCGAGAACCACAGCCCTCCTGCTAGCAAAAGTGCCAGGACCACCAGCACAGCAACACTTTTGAAAATCAGGCGCATTCCGCCCTCCCGTCGTTATTGTTATTCAGAGCGTCGCTGCCAGTGCCCGCGCACTGTGTATTGCCCCTTCGATGTAAGCAATCTCGGCGCTGTCACCAATGTTATGGACGCTCAGCCCTTTTTCCTCCAACTGCCGCTGGAGCGATGTACTGGGAACGGCGCCCTGGGCAATGATCACATTGTCCGCGTGCACCCGCTGCGAGGTCTCCGCATGTTCGTAGTGAACCCCTTGGGCATCGATACGGCTCACCGTCGCCTTGTTAATCAAGGCAACAGAATGCGAGCGCAAACCATGCAGCACCCGCCAGCGGCGAACAACACTCAGCTCGGCACCAAAATCGCGTCCCGGTTCCAGCACGCTGACCTCCCGCCCACGCTCAGCGAGAAGCTCGGCCACCTCAAGCCCCACCAGACCGCCACCGATAATCACGATGCGCTTGCCCAATGGCATATACAGTTTGCTGAGCATCCGCATGCGATCAATATTGCGATTTATGCCCAAGCCATTCATCAGTTTCAGCAGTACACGCTGAACAACGCCCAGCTTTCCTCGTGCATCGCCCTTGAACAGCATGTCGCGCAGTTCTTCGCCATCCAGCACATGAGGCAACTCTTTACCGGGCAGCGCCGGGGCACGGCGATCAGCGCCCAGTGCCAGTACGACGTCATCGCACCCCGCATTCACCAGCGCCTCAACGGTGGCTTCGCGCTCCAGGCATACCTCGACACCGGAAGCGTAAAGCCCCTGCTCAAGGTAGGAAATCAAACGCCCATTGGGCTCGTAAGCCAGAGCCGCAACCCGCAGCGTACCGCCTAACTGGGGCTCTCGCTCCCACAATTGAACGCAGTGCCCTCGCTCGGCCAGGACTCGTGCCGCTTCCATCCCCGCCGGACCACCGCCGACAACCAGAATCCGCTTGGGATTTTCCGCCATCGGTAGGTGACGCTGATCCTGCTCGTAGCCTGTCTCGGGATTCACCGCGCAGCGCAGTGATTTATTGATAAAAATCTGGCTGACACAGACATAGCAATAGATACAGGGCCGGATCGTCTCCGCGCGCCCGTCCTTCAACTTATTCGGTAAATCCGGATCAGCCAGCAGCTTGCGGCCCATGGCCAGAAAGTCGAAATCGCCATGCGCAATATGACGCTCGGCCACGTCCGGTTCGATGCGCCCCACCGCAATGACAGGGATCGACACAGCGGCCTTGATCGCCTTGGCAAAATCGATATAGCCACCGGGCTGATGTACCAGCGGCCCCTCGGTAAAACCAATAGCGCTGTTGTTGGAATAGGCGCTCACGTCAATGGCGTGACACCCGGCTTGCTCCAAGAGCGCCGCCACCCGCACCGCGTCATCGAGGGTAATGCCGCCCTCAGTGCGATATTCATGGGCATCGAGGCGAACGACAATCGGAAAGTCGTCGCCGATTTCCCGCTTGATCGCCGCCACGACATTGAGAAGCAGCCGTGCACGGTTCTCAAGATTACCGCCGTAGTCATCGTCGCGACGGTTCGCATACGGCGACAGGAAGGAGGACAACAGATAGCCGTGTCCAGCGTGCAGTTCAATGGCATCGAAGCCCGCCTCCATCACCCGCCGGGCGGCTGACGCAAAGCAATCCACCACCCAGTCGATGTCGCTCTGTTCCATTTCCTTGAAGCGCGGCCCTTTGCCGTCCGGACCCGCTGAGCGCACGAAATTTGCCATTTCGGCCATGGTCAGGCCATCGCCCATATCATTGGCAGCACGCTTGGGCAGCGACGGCACCAACAATGTCCGGCCCTCGGCAACATCATGGGCAGACACCTTGCCGCTGTGATTCAACTGCGCGGCAATACGGCAGCCGTGCTGCTGCACCCGCTCAGCCAGTCGCTTCAGTCCCGGAATATAATCGTCGGAAGAAAGCCCCAGCATTCTTGGCATCGACATCCCGAAGGGCCAGGCGATGGAACTGGTTTCCAGCACGATCATGCCCGCACCTCCGGCAGCACGCGCTTCGTAGTAGGCGATCGCGCGATCGCCGATACTGCCATCCTCTTCGACATACTCGGTGCCCATCGCCGCCAGCAGCGTGCGATTACGCAGGGTCAGATTGCCGATTCGCCCCGGCGACATCAGGGCGGGGTGACGGCAGTCTCGCACTTCTTTAACGGCGATCATCAACCTGTCCCTCAATCAGAAACTGGCCGTACCAGCGACGAAATTTCGCAAAGGGACCATCGCCATCACAGAGCATGGGCTTTTCCAGGTAGCGTTTGCGCGCCCAGATAATGCGGTCTTCTTCCATCTGCTGGCGAATGTCATCAATAATCGCCTGCGCCACACGCCCCACCGACTTGCCATTCGCATCCCGCTGAATAAACGCGTACATGGCGCGGGTATTGTGTTCATCGATAGGCGTCAGATTGGCCATCAGTACCGTGTCGCAGATACCGCTGAAGCGCACCGTGGCAATCCCCGGCCCGACACTGCTGTTTTCAATACGGCCCTCTACCCGCCCTTTGGGTGTGTCCATCGGCGATTCCAGCAGGCCAAAGCGGCAGTGCTCTTCAAACCGCATCACCGTGGGCTCGGGGACTTGAGGGGTTCCGTGCACAAACTGGAAGTGGGCAGCATCGACCGCATTTTCCCCAATTTCCTGAGGATGAGTAGCGATGTCCCACTGGTAAACTTTCAGCTCGCCCCAGTCGCCATTGCCCGGCACCGCTTCGTCAATCACCGGCGGTTCGAACAAGGGCTCGATATTTTCCGGGTGATACCACACGTAAATACACTGGTTCTGTTCGCGCACTTCCCAGGACGGAATGACCTGCTCACAGCGCTCAACTTTCGGGGGATTGCGCTGTGCGTAGGGAATCCCGGTACACTGCCCGTCACCATTGAACTGCCAGCCGTGAAACGGGCAGACAATGCTGTCACCCACCACTCGCGAGCCACCACCGGCCTGATCGCGAATTCCGTAGCCGAGGTGCGCGCCCATGTGCGGACAGTAAGCATCCAGCACTTTGGCCTCGCCCTGCTCGGTGCGGAAAATCACCAGTTCCTGACCGAAATATTCCAGCGGCAGCGACTGACCTGCGGCCAGTTCGTGAGAATACAAAACCTGAAACCAGCCGTAGGGCATAGGCAGGTCAACACGGGGTTTTCGGGTAGATGCAATGATCGACATACGACTTATCCTCTTACCGCACCGCCACCGTCTACCGACAGCAGCTGGCCGGTAATGAACGAGGCTTTCTCTGACAGGAGAAACGCCACCGCATTGGCGATCTCCGCGGGTTCACCCAAACGCTGCATGGGCGCCACCTTGCGCAACTTCTCCGCCATTTTGGGCTGCTCTTCAAAATACTTTTCCAGACCCGGTGTCCGGATCACACCGGGAGAGACGGCGTTGATACGAATGCCTTTAGCGGCATACTCGGTCGACGCACTCTTGGTGAGAATGTTCACCCCGCCTTTCGCCGTGGCATAGGCGGTGTTGAACGCCTGACCGCGGAGCGAAGCATTCGACGAAATGTTAACGATGGCACCACCGCCCTGCGCCAACATCGCGGCAATCTCATACTTCATGCACAACCAGGTGTTGGTCAGGCACAGTTCCAGCGTCTGATCGAATACCTCGCGACTGAACTCGTGGATAGGCCCGTTACCGCGACTCACCGCCGCGTTATTGCAGGCAATATCCAAGCGCCCAAAATGCGCAGTCACCGCATTTACTGCCGCTTTGACGACGTCTTCCTTGCTGACATCACAGTGCAGATAAAACGTATCGGCGCCGCTGGCATTGAGCTCGCTGACCAGCGACTGTCCGGCGTCATCATTGATATCCAGTACCGCCACCTTCGCCCCCTGGCGAACCAGCTCTTCGGTAATCGCACGCCCGATACCCGTCGCGCCACCGGTGACCAGCGCCACCTTGTTATGCAGTTCTCCGCTCACACAAGCTCTCCTTCTTTTTTCTCTTTAATTCGGCGCACCGGATGCATGGCAAACAGAATCACCACAGGTACCACTGCCACCGACAGCAATCCGGTGTAAACACTTTTCAACACGGTAAATTCATAGGGCGAATAGCTCTGCGCGCCCATCAGCGAGAACACCAACCACAACAACGGCAGAGACGCCACGACCGCCGTCAGTGCCAGCAACAGCGACTTCACGCTGTCGCGATACCCGGCGGCCCAACCCAGATAACGGATGAATGCGAAGGGAGGCTGAACAACGGTGGAGGCTTTGGCGAATTTTCGGCGCTGCAGCGGCAGAACAATCAAACTCAACAGGAAAACAAGAATCAGTGCGGTGAACAGAAAGTCGACGACCATTCCCTTCTCCCCCCAGACCAGTAGCTGCTCTTTATCGCGACTCAGATACCAGGCAAAGGCGCCATTGATCAGTCCATTAACGACTCCACTACCCAGAGCCTCCTTAGCGATATACCCACGGCTATTCACGTTCATCACTACTCCAATTGCGTCATTGCTTTTAATTATTTGAACTCACATATTAGTCACCACAATAAATCGCTAAAGCACATAAACTTTCAGAATTGCCGACATTTAGCATCAGGCAATCACTCAATAGAACGCATCGCCATGACTACAGCCAAGCCCGATATCCAGCATGAAATCCCCGTCCGAAAATTTTTGCGGCTGCTGGATTATCTGGAGAAAGTCGGTATAGAACCGGCCCCGATTGCCAAGCGCGGCGGCCTCGATATGAATCGCCTGATACAGGAAGACCCGGATACGCTGCTGCCGGGCTACCGCTATTCCAGCCTGTATGAGCTGGCCGCCGAAGAAATGCAGAAACTGAATGTGGCGGTTCCCTGGGGCGCCGGAATCGGCAGCGATATTTTTCACTTCATGTGCTACAGCATTATCAACTGCCAGACATTGGAGGAGGCCCTGCGCCGCGCCGAGCGCTATCAGCGCATGGTGTATCCAATGACCGGCTACCACATCATTCTGAGCGTCGACGGGGACACTGCCGAACTGCGCTATCACTTCGATAACAACACCATCAAACCGCAATTCATGCCGGACAGTTGGGATCGCGTAGAATTTTCAGACACCGTGGCCAAGGCCTCAGGACTCCGGGTCTGGCATGCCTTCATGGGGTGGCTGGTCGGCCGAGATATCGATCTGATTGACGTACAGATCTCCGCACCGGAGTTTTCTACCGCCTATACCAACAGCGTCAACACAGTGATGGGCGCCACACCCAGCTACGACGCCGACTACACGGCCATGCGCTTTCACGCTGACTGTCTGCGCTATCGCACCGTACATACCTCGGAGTCGCTGGAGGCCTTCCTGCGAAATGCAGTTTACGCGCTGATCGCTCAGGACTCCCGTCCCGCCAGTACCGGCGCCGCCATTCGCTCACTGCTCGCCAAAAGCGGCGCCGGCAGCCTCCCCAGTTTCGAAGACATGGCGGAAAACCTGCACATGTCACCATCGAGCTTGCGCCGCCGCCTGCAGAGCGAGGGCACCAGCTATCAGGAGCTGAAGGACCACTATCGACGCGATATCGCCATGCGCCACCTCCGTGAAAACACGCTGAAAATTCATGAGATTGGTGAACTGTTGGGCTTTCTTGAGTCGAGCTCCTTTATCCGCTCTTTCCGCAACTGGACCGGGCTTACCCCCAAGCAGTACCGCTCGGAATTTTTCGACGACTGAACCCTGGCGAAACCGGAGAAACAGGCACAAAAAAGGCGGGCCTGAGCCCGCCGGAATGCTGGGGGGAGAGCCCAAGCGAATCAGTAGCGGTAACGCAGCTCCAGACCGTAGGTCCGCGGCGCACCGTATTGTTCAGTTTCGAGCCCCAGACCCTGGAAGTTAATACCGTACGCCGGGTAGTCGTCGTCGGTCAGGTTGTTCCCCCACAGCGACACCATCAGCTCACCTTTTTCCACCGGGATATTGCTCAGACTGATACGCGCGTTCACCACGGTGCGCTCATCCATGGACCGCACGGGGAAGGAATAGACGCCTTGGCCACCCATACCATCAGAGATAACCGCCGGGGCCAGACTGACCTGCTCCCAGGTATCCTGCCAGTTCGCATCAACAAACAGGTTGAAGTCACCGATGGCGGTGCTGGCAAAGGTGTAGTCAAGGCTCAGATTCACTTTGTTGCTCGGTGAATTACCGCGTTTTGACTCCTTGTAGCCCTTGATACATTCGCCGTTAAAGCAGGTGCTCGGATACTCGGCAAAGTCACCGTGGATGTAGGAATACGCCAGACTGACGACCATCGCTTCAACAGGCGCTACCGAGATTTCGAGCTCGCTGCCCCAGCGCTCGGCCACACCGGCATTGATGATCGCCGACGCCGCTGTCCCCGAGGTGGTGTCAATCACACTGGTTTGCAGGTCATCGTATTTGTAGGCATACACACCGGCATTGACGCGCAGTCGCTTATCCAGCCAATCCGACTTCACCCCCACTTCCACCTGCTCAATGGTCTCCTCATCGAAGCCATTGGCAAAGATTTCGCCGTTGAAACCACCTGAACGATAGCCGGTGGCGTAGCGCAGGAAGGCATTGATATTGTCAGCCACATCGTAGGCCACGGTCGCGTTGTAGCTGAAGTTGTAGAAGTTGTTATCCAGGTCTGTAGATCGCGCCGGCGTCACACCGAAGGGGCTGACCACCCTACCGAAGTTATAGGCCACCGCTTTTTTCTCTTCGGTGTAGCGCATACCGATGGTCAGTGCCAGCCGGTCCTCGAGCTGCGCAAAGCGATAGGTCCCCTGACCGTACAGCGCCAAGGCATCCGTATTCAGCGTATATTTTTCAGCCTGACGGCCGGCCAGCGGCAAGGCAAAAGCGGCCTTGCGGTCGTAGTTGGACTCGTCCTCGAACCAGAACAAACCCAGGGTGTAATCCAGTTGCGCGGTTGCCCCCGTGAGCTGGAACTCCTGAGAAAACTGCTCATAGGCAGAGCTGGTGTCCTGCAGGCTGTGTCCCGCCCCCAAGGTGTCGATCGCATTCCACACGCCGTCGGCGCCAGCACCACCAAATTGACCATAGATCTGCAGCAATGCCAGGTGGAGATTGTCGTTGTAGGCACCGATGCCGTTGGCATCCAGGCTGCTGTCAATATCCTCGAGATCGCCAAAGACATAGGTTTCAATTTCGCGGTAAGCCGTAATCGACTTCAGCGTGACTTCACCCAGTACACCGCGCTCACCCAGGAACCACTCAGCAGTGATGGCGTGACCGTCAGACTCGTTCTCGCTGACCGGGGGATTATCCGCCCAGCCGCCTTTAGGCCGCCCTTCGCCTCTGGCCAATACCTGCTCGTAGGCATCGATAGTTTTCTGAATAGAGGGAATCCAGCGGCTGGCGATACGGCCATCGGCACCCGGCGCCATCGCCAGACCCTGAGCACTCGGCAATACGGTGTTCTTCAGAAAATCCAGTCGGCTGGTGCCCTGAGTATTCAGGGCAGTAAAGCCCACGGCTTTCTGGAGCGTCCCCACCTCATCCAACTCACTGTGATCGTAGATGTAGTCCACTGTGATATTTTCGCGGGGCTCCCAGCGCAGCGCAGCGCGCCAGGCCAGTCGATCCAGATTGTCGAAGTCCTCGCCACCGGAGTAATTCTCGTAGAAGCCGTCGCGGTCTTTGCTCAGGAAATTCAATGCCGCACTGAGTTTGCCGGCCCCTTCGCCGACCTCACCGATCGCATCAAAGTCCACGCTGCCCTTCAAGGTGCGCAGTCCGTAGTTGCCGAGTCCCGCGGTCAGATCGGCGGCAAACTCGCCCAGTGGTTTACGCGAAATCACGTTAATCGCACCGGCCGTTGAGTTCCGGCCATAAAGGGTGCCCTGCGGACCACGGAGAATTTCAATGCGCTCGATCTGCGCAACATCCATGGCTGTGCCGAGCATTTTGCCGACATAGACACCATCCACATACATCCCGACAGCCGGGTCCAGTGAAATATTTGAGCCCACGCCACCGGAAATACCGCGAATACTCAGACTGGTTGCACCGCGCGAACCGGGCGCGGAATAGCCGCCCATACCCGGCATCGACGCGAACATATCGTCGGTGTTGGTAATGCCGCGCTTATCGATCCCCTCACTGTTCAGCGCGGTAATTGATATGGGCGTGTCCTGCAGCGATTCGACACGGCGCTCTGCGGTAACCAGAACCTCTTCAAGGGCCTGCGCCGACGCGTTTGACACCAGGGTAGGCAGCGAAAGCAGTGATATCGCCAAGGGCAATACCTTCAGCCGTGCACCTGCAGTGAATGGATAATTCTTCATGCCATAACTCCGTTTTCATTATTGAGGTTAAGAATGGCGGTCTCTCAACCGTTAGCATTAGTTATCTGGCTGACGGAAAGCTGAGAATGCAGGCAACAGCAAACCGTCAACGGCTCGCCCGATGGCAGGCCGCTTGAGTCAAAAAGTGGGAAGGTATCTCCGGCGGAAAACCCCGGACGCTTCGCTACGGAATGATGTCGTTATCGTCTTTCATTGCCTGTGCCCATTCATGTCGTTATCAGTATTTTGGTAGGCGGAGAGAGGAGGTATCGGCAGCAATGGCGCAACAGCCCCTCACTCGTCTTAGCGAAAATCTTACGCCCCAGCGGATAAAAAACGACGACAAAAACAGCCATAAAAATGCGCGGAAACGTTCATCTTGAATCTTTAAGTAGCCAAGGCGTTCACGGCTGCAGATTCAGTTCAGACTCTATGCGGCGACTGTCTTCATCGGGCCGCTCCAGATCGTCGATATGGGCAATGCCGTTCACCGCCTGCCGGGTAGCGACCGCGCTTTCATCGTCTTGAAAGAACTGCTTGTACCACTGACGTCCGCGCCCGAAAGGGCCGTCAGACTTCAATTGCAGTACACGAATTGCCGAGCCCTTGTGTTTCCAGACGGCAAAATCCGAGGCCAGTGAGTCCAGCGCTCCGGCTTGTAACGCCGCCGCCTGCTCCCGCTCATCGTCTCCGGGCTTGTCGACCTGGCTGTTCACCAGCAAGCCGTGCCAGAGTCGACAAACACCGTCTTCCACGGGTGTATTGGCGATCAGCTCAATACTTTCCACGTCGCCAAACAACTGGTGCGATAGCAACACACCGGGCCCGGTATACCAGGTCACCGTTTTCAGCATGGCCTGGTATTCCTGATGGAAGCCGCCCTGACGCTGGATATAAATATGGTCGCGCCACTCATTCTCAAAGTACTCACAGGGCGCGCCGTGGGTGGGACCGAGATGGCGCGCATCGGCCATATTGTCGATCACTTCCTGGGGATTGACCGGCAACTCACCCAGGTGATCCATGCGCCAGTGAATCCATTGCGGCTGGTGCCACTGCGCCAGATCCGGCGCGGGGTAGGCGGGTTCGCCACCATCGGGATCAAACCACATCCAGATGCCCCCCAACTGCTCCACCACCGGATAACTGGTGAGCTTTGCCGAGCGGGGTTTGGGGCCGTCATGATAGGGAATATCATCACAGACGCCGTCGGGACCGAAACGCCAGCCGTGATAGGGGCAGCGAATAGACGAACCTTCGATCTGCGCCCCCTCGCGGGCAATCACCGCCGAATCGCTGGCCGCAATATGGCACTGCATATGCGGACAATAGGCGTCCAGCAGCACCGGCCACCCCTCTTCACTGCGGTACAGCGCGAAGTCTCTCGCAAAATAACGCAGTGGAACGGGACGATCTTCCAACTCGCAGGATTCCGCAATCAGAAACCAGCCTCTGGGAAAGGTATTGGGCCCCAAGCCATAGTCTTCTGCCTTTGCCATACACGCGCTCCTTAAATGACATCCGGCCGAAACATGGCATCGTGACCGCCATCCACGTACAGCAGGGAACCGCAAACAAAAGCGGCCTCGCGGCTGAGCAGAAAGCCAATCGCATTGGCGATATCGCTTGCCTCACCCGCACGACCCAAGGGGATGCTCTCCAAAAATTCTTTTATTGCCGCGGCATAGTCCGGGTGATTTTCTGTCTCGGCCGTCATCGCTGTGCGCGTGTAGCCCGGCGCCACGGCGTTCAGGCGCACACCTTTGCGCGCATAATCTGGCGCCTGATGCCGCATCCAGCGGGCGATTGCCTGTTTCGAGCCACTATAAGCCTGATGACCGCTGAGTTCGGGCAGTCGCTCAGCAAGCAGTTCCCGGTTACCGTCAATCAACGCCTGCATATACTGTTCGTCACTGGGATGCGGCGCGGAGTTCGAGGACACAAACACAGCGCTGCCACGACGCGAGGCCAGACTGTCTGCCAAGCCCTCAAGCAATGCGGTCGAGCCGAAAAAATTCACTTCAGGAATCAGCGACGTCAGCGGATGCGTTCCCCCCACGCCGGCGCAACACACCAAACCATCCACCCCCTCCGGGCAGGCATTCAGACACTGCTCAACGGCCCCTTGCCGACCGGATACTGTCGACAGATCGGCAATGATGTCGGCATCCTGGCGATCCAGCCCAATCACCTTCTCGCCATCAGCTTGAAGGCGCGCAACCACGGCCGCACCAATACCTGATGCCGCTCCCGTAACGATATAACTGCCCATCATGTTCTCCTTATTTCTCTCAGCCCAGACTGGCCTGACCGCCATCCAGCGCAATGCTCTGGCCGTTAACATAACGGCAGGACTCGCTGCACAAGGTGGCCACAAACTCACCGATATCTTCTTTACACTCGCCAATACGACGCATGGGGATCGACGCCACAAACTCTGCCGCTTCGTCCGGACGCGTTTCCGTCCACCACTTCAGCGACGGCGACATGGCATGCGGCAGAATCACATTGGTTCGAATGCCCTCAGGCGCCCACTCACAAGCCGCTGCCCTGCTCAGAGAACGAATCGCTTCCTTTACCGCTGCGTAGGCACCGTAGCCAGACATGTCCCAACGCATGGCCGCCGACGACGCCAGGTTCACGATCACACCATCGCCCTTCAGGTGCGGATAACACAGGCGCATCAGACGGAATGTCGCCACCGGACCTGACTGCCAGCCCGCCTCAATCGCGTCTTCCTTCAGATCCAGCAAATTACCCAGCGGGACTTCCTGCGCGTTATTCACCAGAATATTCAGGCCACCAAAATGCGAGACGCTTGCCTCAACAGCGGCAGCCAGCTCGTCGGCGCTCTTTACGTTGGCGGCAACGGCCAGTGCTTTTCCACCCGCCGCCTCGATCAGGTCACGCGTTGTTTCCAGCTTATCGAGACTGCGGCCGAGCAAAGCCACGGCGGCGCCGCGCTCGGCGAGCGCCAGTGCAATCCCCTGCCCGACGCCTTGCCCTGCGCCACTTACCAGTGCCGTTTTTCCTTCCAGATAACGCTCAGTCATAGTTCCTCCTGATTATTGTGAAGTGATGGTAGCGAGCCGCCGTGGTAAACCCGACGACAAAAACAACTATTTTTATGCACATTTCCGACTGCCCTTGCCTTCGCTATCGGGCTGGTTGTTTTTGTTGGCAAAGTTGATGGGAAATGTCCTGAGCAAAGCGGCGACAGGCCGCTAGCATGGTCGCGAATTCCTGAATCGACCCAACGGTCGACAGTCTGCACTATGGAGTCGCGATGAAATTCAGCTACAGCCCCAGCATGTGTCCACCTGATCAATACCTGCCTCTGGCAAATGCCGCCGAGGAGCTGGGCTTCAATAGCATGGCGCTGCCAGACAGCCTCTGTTATCCCGAGCACGCCTCAGCCAACTATCCGTACAACGGCGACGGCTCTCGCGAGTTTCTCAAAGACCAGCCCTTTGTCGAGCCGTTAGTCGCCATTCCCTACCTGGCCGGACAAACAAAACGCCTGCGGTTTATTACGGCAGTCTATAAACTCGCTGTTCGCCAGCCGCTGGTCGTCGCCAAACAGCTTTCCACCCTGTCGGCACTCTGCGGAGACCGGCTCGATTTCGGCGTGGGCATCAGCCCCTGGCCCGAGGATTTTGAAGGTTGCCAAATTCCTTGGGAGAAACGCGGCGCACGACTGGATGATCAGATCGCCATTATTCGCGGCCTGTTAACGGGCGAGTTTTTTGCACACGACGGCAAACAGATTCAGCTCGCCAGCATGCAGCTCTGCCCGGCCGGAAGCCCTCAACCCATTTTGATCGGCGGTCACTCCGATGCGGCTCTGAAACGCGCGGCGCGTGCCGGTGACGGCTGGATCGGCGCGGGCGGCAGCCTTGAGGACTACCGGATACTGATCGACAAGCTCAACAGCTATCGCAAAGCATTTGAGCGCGACCACCTGCCCTTCCGCATTCAGGTCAGCAGCGCCGATGCATTCAGTGCCAAGGGGCTGGACGCACTGCGCGACCTGGGCGTGGACGAATGCCATATTGCCTTCCGCAATCCCTACACCGATGGCGTCGATCAGAGCAGCGTCGACCAGAAAACCGATCAGATGGCGACATTCGCCGCCCGCTTTATTCGCTAGCACGAACGCAACACCCAGGTAATCACCCGCTTGCCGGCACCATGCCGGCTTTTTTATGCCCGCCGAAAACCAACATAAATTTAATTTTAAGACAGTTGACTCAAACGTCTGGCAGGGCATAGGCTAGCCCTATGAAAACTGAAACAAGCAAGACAAACCGAAGCCCGGCCGCGCAAAAGATGTTGCGGGTCGCTGAGCGCCTGATTGCCGAAAAAGGCATAGACGGCGTATCCAGCCGTGAGCTGGCGCGTGAAGCCGGACAGAAGAACCACTCTGCGGTGAATTACCACTTTGGCTCCTTCGACGGTCTGGTGAACGCGATTATTGACGAGCGCGCCGGAAACATTAATGCGCAGCGCGAGAGCCTGTTGGCGGCGATTAACGTACACGGCGGAGCGGCCTCACCCCGAGCCCTGCTCGACGCCATGATTCGCCCCCTGGCCGAAGAACTGCTGCGCGGCGATGGCAACAGCCGCTACCTGAACCTGCTGGGGCAGCTACTCAGCCGCCCTCGCTGGCAGAGGCTGTTCTTCGAAAACCGCGCCCGTTCACAAGCGCTGTTGCGTATTTCAGCCTTGCTGAGCGCTCAGCTGCCGGCAGATATGCCCGAGGCCATTCGCCACTCCCGGCAGGCCCTCATGGGCCGGCATATTATTCACAGCGTCGCCTACTGGGATGAACTGCAACACAGCGGCTCGGTGAAGATGAATGAGCAGGAGCTGGAATGGCGCATACAGGATCTTATTAATTATTCACTGGCCGGTCTGATGGCCCCGCACCGCACTGAATCCGCATAACAAGAGGATAATAATCGTGGACCCGATGCCCAACGTCACCCTGTTCATTCTTGGCTTGTTTCTGTTTGCCTTTGCCACCGAGCTGTTCGGTGGTCGACTGAAACGCTCACCGCGCCCCTGGCGGGATGTGCTGTTTATGCTGTTTGGATTCGGCTCGAATGTCTTGCTCGCGGGTGCACTGATAGGCAGTGCGATTGGCTGGGCGCTCACCCATTGGCTGCCGGCACACGCAGGCAGTCTGGCAGGCACGGCGTTCTGGCTGGCGTTTCCCCTTATTTTTGTCACTGAGGAATTCGCCCACTACTGCTTGCACCGGGCCGCCCACGAGTGGCGCTGGCTGTGGAAAGTTCATCGTACGCACCACAGCGCCCAGCATCTGAACGTCTCGGTGGTCTACCGCTACAACTTCTTTTGGGTCTTCATGCTGCCACAAACCTGGATGGGCGCCATTGCCGTGTACTACGGCCTGACCGCGCCCTTCCTCGCGGCGGTGCTGACCACGTACATTGTGAATCTCGGCACGCACAGCAGCTACCGCTGGGATCTATGGCTGCGAGAGAAGCTGCCCGCTTCAGAGCCTGTATGGAAAGTGCTGGAGCGCATCATCACACTGCCCGACACCCATCACGCCCACCATGCCTACGGCAGCAAAAATGCCCACCCCAACGGCAATTACGCCGTGACCATCTTTCTGTTCGATGTGCTGTTTAGCACCGCCAAAATCCCCAACAGCCGGCAGGAAAAATTCGGACTCCCCATTTCCCCGCGCCTGCACTGGGCCGAGGAACTGCTGTGGCCGGTCGTGAAAAAGCCGCTGTTGCCCAAACCGGAAACCGCCACCCTCACAACGGCAACGGAGAAGCCCGCAGGCTAATCCGGTCTATGTCCCCTGCCGCTGCTGGCGTGCCTTGGTATAGGCCGTAGCCGTTGCCGACAGCGGATCGTCGGGCCAGGGGTGCTTGGGATAGCGCCCCTTCATCTCTTTTTTCACGTCGTGATAGGCATTGCGCCAGAAACCCGCCAGATCGGCAGTCACCGCCAGCGGGCGCTGCGCGGGCGACAGCAGGTGCACCAGCACGGTCTGCTGCCCCTCCGCCACCTGCGGTGAAGCTTCACAGCCAAACATCTCCTGCAGCTTTACCGCCAGTACCGGCGGCGACTCCCGGTAATCCAGCCGAATCTGCGACCCGGAAGGCACGGCCAAACGCTCCGGCACCTGTTTTTGCAGCGCCTGCTGCTGAGGCCAATCCAACGTCGCCATCAGAATGTTGTGCATATCCAATGCCTGAAGGTCTCGCAAATTTTTAACCCCGGTCAGATACGGCAGCAGCCAGTCCTCAATACGGTCCAGCAAGGCCTCATCATCCAGCACAGGCCAGCCGCCGGGGGCACAGTCGTAGCGGCGCATCAGCGCGACCCGCCCCCGCAACTGTTCGGCGGACTCACTCCAATTCAGCAGGCTCAGCCCCCGCCGACGCAACAGCCCCAGCAAGGCGCTCGTCCGCTGCGCCGCATTGAGCTGGGGTTGAGGCTGGCGATCCAGTATCAGCTTGCCGATCCAGCGCTGGCGTTCGGCGACAAATCGCCCGAGTTTTTCATCCCAGTCCGCCACCAACTGCTCGCTCACCAAGGCATCCAGCGCCGAGCTGAATAGCGCTGAATCCAGGCGGCAGGCCAGATGAATGCGGTCGCTGCGCTGACCACTGTGTCCTCCCAGGTCCAGCACCAGCAAATAGGGGCTGCCCCGCAGACTGTCGTGCTCGGCCAACACCGCTCGGCGACCATTACTGAGCTGATAATCGGTGCCGCCATCACTCTGGGCGCGGGCAATACGGTCGGGAAAAGCCAGCGCCGCGGCAACCATCAGGGCCGTTTCATCAACTTCCTCACGGCTTACACGAGGTAACAAACGACGATACTGCCTGGCCTGCTGGGCGATACGCCCATAGCGCTTGTCGCCGCGCGCAATGGCCAGCAAGCGCGGATGAATATCGGCGCCACGGTCCATTTCCGGGTCGCGTTCACCCAGCAGTGCGGTCAGCGCGGCGGCGTCCTCGGCACAACCCAGTTGCTCGCTGCTCAGCAGCAACGCGGCCAGCCGGGGCGGTAGAGGCAGTGCCGCCATGGCCCGGCCGCGTGCACTGAGCTGCGCGCTGTTTTCTATCGCGCCGAGCGTCGTGAGCAGGTCCATCGCCTGACGGCAATGCGCCGCTGGCGGCGGATCCAGCCAGCGCAGCCCCTCGGGCTCACTGCCCCATTGCAGGCACTGCAGACACAGCGCCCCCAGATCGCTGTCGAGAATTTCCGGACGCCCCTGCTCAGGTAACTCACTCTGCTCGCTCTCGGTCCACAGTCGATAGCAATGTCCCGGCCCCAGGCGCCCGGCGCGGCCCGCGCGCTGGGCCGCCGACGCGGCGGAGATACGCTGGGTGGTCAGGCGACTGGTCGCGCTGCGGGGATCAAAACTCATGCGGCGCTCCAAACCGCTGTCAATCACCACCTCAATACCGTCAATGGTCAGGCTGCTCTCGGCGATATTGGTGGCCAGCACCACTTTTCTTCGCCCCTCCGGCGAGGCGGCAATCGCGAGGCGCTGGGCGTCGAGACTCAGATTGCCGTACAGCGGGGCAATGTCGGTGGAGGCATCGAGCTGGCCCTCTAGCTGCGCTGCGCAGCGTCGAATCTCGCCCTGTCCGGGCAGAAACACCAACAAGCTGCCGGCGTGCACATTGCAGGCCGCCTGCACCGCCGCACAAACCTCTGTGACGATATCCTTGGCGCCCTGTCGCCCTCGGGCGGGCTGCCGCTGATAGTGCAGCGTTACCGGGTACTGTCGCCCCTCGCTGCTGAGCAGCGGCGCGTCATCCAGAAACGCGCACAGTGCTTCACCGTTGAGGGTGGCGGACATCAGCAGGATTTTCAGTGGCGTGTCGCGAAGCTCGCCGAACAGGCGCCGTCCTTCCAGCGCCAATGCCAGGCCGAGGTCGGCGTCGAGACTGCGCTCGTGGAATTCGTCAAAAATCAGCAGGCCCACCCCCTCCAGACTCGGGTCGTCCTGCAACAACCGAGTGAGAATCCCCTCGGTTATCACCTCAATGCGCGTCTGCGCCGACACCTTGCTTTCGAGGCGAACGCGATAGCCCACCGTCTGGCCCACGGGCTCGCCCAACAGTGCGGCCATGCGCTCCGCCGCCCCTCTCGCGGCCAGGCGGCGGGGTTCCAACATCAGCACTTTCTGACCACGCAACCACGGAGCATCAAGCAGCGCCAGCGGCACCTGCGTGGTTTTACCGGCGCCGGGCGGCGCTTCCAGAACCAGTTCATCGTGGGTGTCGAGCTGCGCCCGCAGCGCGGGAAGCAGCTCGACAATCGGCAGGTCTTGCGTCATGCGCTTAGTCAATAAAGTCCTTCAGGTCGCGCAGGAAATCGTCGAGTTTATCGTGGTGGACCCAGTGGCTGGCGCCCGGATAGCGCTTGATAAACGCATCCTGAAAATAGCTCATGCGGCCACTCTCTTCCGGATCTTCCACAAAGGTTTCGGTACCCCAGGCGAGAAAGGTCGGGCACTCGATGTTGGAGTAGATTTCGCGCACTTCGGTCTCACCGCTTTCGAGGCGGTTGTGCTTGCGGGTGTAGTTGTCGAATTTCCAACTGTAGGTGCCGTCTTCGTTCTGGCTGGCACCGTGATAGGTCAGGTGCCGCGCCTGTGCTTCAGTGAGATGCGGGTTTTCATCGCGCATCCGCTGAAAGGCATCGTTGATCGTGGCGTAACGGCGGGGTTGTCGCGCCGACATGCTCTGGCGCACCCCGACCCATTCACGCATGGTCTGCCGGTAGCTCATGTTCTCGCAGGCCAGCGCATCGGCAATATTCGGAAAAATCCCCTCAATACACACCAGTTTTTTGACGTTCTCGGGGTAGACAGAGGCGTAGCGGGCAGAAATATTCCCGCCCATGGAGTGACCAACGATAGTGGCTGGCCCCAGCTTCTTCTGATTGATCAACTGGGCAATATCACAGACATAGGCTTCAAAGCTGTACTGGCCATCGGGCGACCAGGCGCTGTCGCCATGCCCACGCAGATCCGGCGCAATAATGTGCCAGTCGTGGCGCAGTTCCTGTGCGATCCAGTCCCAGTTGCGGCAGTGGTCCTGGTTGCCGTGAATCAAAATCAACGGCGGTGCGCCGGGGTTGCCCCAATCGACATAATGCAGTCGCAAACGCTGGGAAATGTAGATGTGTGAACTGGGACCGGTTAGCTCCAGGCTCATTCGATGTCTCCTCAACAAGCGCCCGACACGGGGCGGCATTTCATCCTTCCAATGATGGCCCCTCAGCGGTGGCAGCACCATCCTTCATTTCACAGAACGCAGCGCAGTTAATCATGCCGTGTTCATCCACTGCCTCCGATTGTACGTAGACTTAATTATTGTCACCACATCGACAACGCCGGAGATCACCATGCTCGACCCGATTACCCTTGCCGAAAAAGGTCTGATTCCAGACACCCTGATCCGTCGTGGCATTCGCCGACAACTGCAGGAACGCTTGGAACAGGAGGGTCGCGACGACCTCAATGCCAGCGAGCGCCGCCGCCGTGAATTCCGGCAGGCCTTGCGCCAATCTGAAATCGCCGTCAATACCGACGACGCCAACAGCCAGCACTACGAAGTGCCCGCCGGACTGTTTGAGCTGATGCTGGGCCGCCGTCTGAAATACTCCAGTTGCTGGTGGGACGACAACTGCAACTCACTGGACCAGTCAGAAGACGCCATGCTGGCGATGTATGTGCAGCGCGCCCAATTGCAGGACGGACAGCGGATTCTGGAGTTGGGCTGCGGCTGGGGCAGCTTCTGTCTTTGGGCAGCTGAGCAGTTCCCCAACGCCGAAATTACCGCGGTTTCCAACTCTCATGGCCAACGGGAGTTTATCGAAGCCAAGGCCCTGGAACGCGGCCTGAAGAATCTGGAAGTGATCACCTGCAACGTGGCGGAACTGCAACTAAGCAAGCGCTTCGACCGCATTGTCAGCATTGAGATGCTTGAGCATGTGCGCAACTACCGGGAGCTGCTGAAGAACGTATCGCAGTGGCTGGAGCCCGAGGGCCTGATGTTTGTGCATATTTTCTGTCATGCACATCTGCACTACCCCTTCGACGGCGGCTGGATGACCGACAACTTCTTTGCCGGCGGCCAGATGCCCGCCTTCGACACCCTGATGCATTTCTCCGAGCATATGCGCATCGTCGATAGCTGGCGGGTCAATGGTGTGCACTACGCCAAAACGCTGGAAGCCTGGCTGGAGAAGCTGGACGGTCAGCGCAGCGAGGCCCTGAAGGTCTTGGCCGATGCGCCCAACCCTCGGGTGCAGCTCAATCGCTGGCGCATGTTCCTGCTTGCCTGCGCCGAGCTGTTTGCCTATGACGGCGGCAAGGAGTGGTTTGTGGGTCACTACCTGCTCACGCCCGGACAAATCGCTGACTGATACGCTGCCGCAACGGTGCACTTAATCGCCGTTGCGGGCTTCCTCTTCCGCACGCTGACGCAGGACAAAGCGCTGGATCTTGCCGCTGGAGGTCTTCGGCAGTTCCTCGACAAACGCGATCTCACGGGGGTAGGAGTGCGTGGACAGGCGCTGGCGCACATGGTGTTGCAGGCGCTCAATCATTTCTGGTGTGGGCTCATGGGCGTCGCCCAATACCACATAGGCCTTCACAATGGTGCCACGCTTGGGGTGGGGTTTGCCGACCACACCGCTCTCGATTACCGCTTCGTGCTCCAGCAGACTGCTTTCCACCTCGGCAGGCCCGATGCGGTAGCCCGCCGACGCGATAATGTCGTCGTCGCGCCCGGTGTATGAGTGCGAACCGTCGCCGTTGCTGACCACCAGATCGCCAGTTAAATAGTATTTGCCGTGATACGGTTTTTTCTCACCACCCAGATAGCCCGGAAAGAAGAACAGCGGTGACTGTTCCATATCCACCGCCAGCTCCCCGGTCTCTCCCGCGCCCACCTCATTGAAGTCACTGTCCAGCGCCACCAGGCGGTAGCCGGGAATCGCGTAACCCATGCTCGCGTCGCGAAAGGGGTGCTCCAGCTCGTGGAAATTGCCGGACGTCATGCCGGTTTCAGTCTGGCCGTACTGGTCGTACACCTGACAATCGAACAGCCGACGCATCCAGTTCACCACTTCCGGGTTCAGCGGTTCTCCGGCACTGCTGGCCCGATCCAGAGAAATCTCCGGATACTGGGCGATCAGCTCTTCATTCGCCATCAGCAACCGGTAAGCGGTGGGGGCCGCCGCCAGGTTGTTGATCTGATTGCGACGCAGAAACTCCAGCGTATTCTCGGCGGTAAATCCGGCCTCGTTAAAGTGAGTGGTACAGCCCAGCAGCAGCGGCCCGACAATGCCGTAGTAAAGCCCGTAGGCCCAGCCGGGATCCGCCACATTCCAGAAGCGGTCACTCTGGCGCAAGCCCACGGCATAATGCATGTACATGTAGAAGGCCATCAGCGCCTTCAGCGGTACGGCGACCCCTTTGGCCTTGCCCGTTGTGCCGGAAGTAAACATTTGCAGGAAGGGATCATCCTCGCCCAGCAGCACCGGCTCAAACACCTCGGATTGGGCATCCAGTGACGGGTAAAATAGCGCACCGGCCTGCGCCGCCTCCGCTGCGTCGGCCTCCGCCAGCAGCAGCGTATTGGGCAGTTCGGTCACCTCACTGAGTTTCGGCCACTGCTCGGTGTTGGTCACCACCAGCTTGGTACCGGCTTTTTGCAGTCGATACTCAATAGCCCCGGCACCGAATGCGGTAAACAGCGGCTGGTATACCGCCCCGGCACGCAGCGCGCCCATGACACAAATCAGCAGCTCTGGGGTACGCGGCAACAAGCCCGCTACCCGGTCACCCCGACCAATGCCCAGGCTGGTCAAATAGTTGGCAAACTGCGCCGAACGACGCTGAAGCTCAGCAAAACTCAGCTCTCCCCTGCTGCCGTCAATACGCTCGTAACGCAGCGCAATGCGGGCCTTGTCATCCGCCCATCGGTCGCATAACTCCACACAGGCATTAATACCGTCGTTAAAATTGCCCACGAAATTCTGTATGATCTGATCCACAGAAAAGCCGTCTGCGAAATCCTGGTAGCTGGTCGCTTTCATAGTTCTGCCTGTATCTAGTCGGGGTCGTTATAACTATTGTTGCCGCAGCGCGAGAATGTTGCCGCGGGAGAGAAAGCGTCAGGGTAAGCAATGCTCCCGGGCAACAGAATGACAAGTTGCAGCAGATAATTTGACAAGTTTTGCGCCGGCCGGGTTCATGAAGCATCTCACCTTCTCATCGCACTACGCTCGCGCCGTTGTCTGGGGCATGGCACAGCGCGGCCTCGACTGCGACAGCCTGTTGCGGGAGCGCGGTATCGACCCGCAATTGCTGCATCAGCCCAAAGCGCGGATTCCCACCGACCAGTTTATTCGTCTGTTCCGGCTCTGCTGGAAAGTCCTCGACGACGAATTTATGGGCCGCAGCAGCCACCCCTGCCGCGTCGGCCACTTTCATTTGATGGGCGCACTGGTCGTCCACGCGCCCAATATGAGCGAGGTGCTGCGCCAGAGCATTCGCGCCTACGGCCTGTTTTCTGACGACCTGCGTTTCTCCCTGCGCTACCACGACGACGAGGTAGAGCTGAGTCTGGAACACCGACACCCCGAACTCGATCCCGACAGCTTTCTCGTGGAGTGGCTGCTGATGGTCTGGCACCGACTGATCGGCTGGATGATCGGTCGCAAAATCGTACTCAGCCAGGCGACCTTCCAGCACAGCCTGCCCTCACATTTCGATGAATACCGCTTTGTATTTCCCTGCGAATGCCACTTCGACCGGGAGCGTAACAGCCTGTTCTTCAGCAAGAACTACATGAGCATGCCGGTGACTCGCAGCGCCGCAGAGATCAATGAGTTCGTGCTCAACTCGCCCCGCGACCTGCTGATCTGGACCGACGAGGACAACAGCCTCAGCACACAGATTCGGCAATTGCTGGAAGCTCAGGACGAAGCCCGGCTGCCCACTCTCGCCTGGGTCGCCGAGCATATGCACATGACGTCTTACACCCTGTGCCGCAAGCTCAAGTCAGAAGGGAACTCCTACCAGAAGATCAAAGACAATCTGCGCCGCGATCAGGCCATTGTCATGCTCACCAAACAAAACCTCAGCGTCGCCGATATCTCCACCCGACTGGGCTTTGCCGAGCCGGGGGCCTTCTCCCGCGCCTTTAAAAACTGGACCGGACTCAGCCCGCTGAGTTACCGCAAGCAGGACCATTGAGCGGCCAGCACCGCCTCGTCGCCCCCCGCAGATTTACTCCCCACAGCCCCAACATTCGGTGTAGTCACCGCTGCCCCTCGCTTGCCAGTACGGCAAGTTGGAATCAGCGCGATTCGGGTCACCGGTATGCACAAATGCCTTGAGCCTAGTTGCCATGACCTTATGCAAGGCTTCTCGCTCCCGCCGGTTCTCCGGCGTCCAGGCAAATCGCATATACATCTCTCGGTCATTAATGAAATTCCCGAAGATGAACGGGATATCCAGACTGTGAAACGCACCGAAATCGACTTTCCAGGGATTCGGATAGTTTTCCCATACGAAGCGGTATACATAGACGGCAGGGAGGGTTTCGGCGTAGCCGTCCTCAATACGACGAAGGGTCTTGCGCACCATGTTTTCTGCAATGGCTATGCGAATATTGCGCATTGGTCCGTGCCACAATCCTAACGCCTGATTCACGGTTTCATCCCTGGGCTCACCATTAAACAGCGGCCACAGCTTATCCGGACTGCGCCCTTTGCCCCTTATTCTGGTCAGGGTACTCATTTCATTGTGGACCTTGCCGATCATCAGGGGCACATGACTCACTGTGTCCGCGGTGATTCTATTGGGCTTATCCTTACTCATCAGCACATGACCATCGGCAACCGCGAGAGGCGACAGCCCATAGCCGGAAGCCTGCAGCAGCGCCTCCTTGGGCTGGCTATAGAGGTATTGCCGTAGCGCCTGAGGTGACATCCCCTTGAGCTGTTTCGCGGCCGCGCGATGGTTTTCAGCATCGCCGTTATCGATGAGTAGCTGTGATAAAAAACCTTCTGTTCGCTTTCGGGCTTTATCGGATGAGGAGGAAAAGGGTATGCCGGAAAAACTGATCGCCCCCTGAAACTTGCCCTCTGCCAGCGGCGACCGCAGCAGCGCCAGCACGGCTACTGCCCCAGCGGACTGCCCGGCAATAGTCAGACGGCTTTCATCGCAGGCGAATGCTTTACAGTTTTCGTGCAGCCATTCGATCGCTCGGATCATATCCAGAAGATAAAAACTGCCGGAGTCTTCCGCCGGGTCGCCGGTCTGCAAGGCCGGGCTTTGCAGTGAGCCCAACACGCCCAGCCGATAGTTTGCGGTCACTACCACCGCGTCGAGTTCGCGGGCCAAACGCTCGCCATCGTAGGCGAGATACGCCGAGTTACCGAAGATGCCAGACCCCCCATGGAAAAACAGCAATACCGGACGACGTTGACCGTCAGGCTCAGGCGCCCACACGTTCAGGTATAAACAGTCTTCCGAACCGTAGACGTTTTCAAACGTGGTTTCGTCTGCACTGGCATAGAAATTCCCGATTTGCGCACAGGCATTGGCCGCCTGCTGTGCGGGCCTCACCCCAGACCAGTGCTCGGTCGGAACCGGCGCGCGCCAGCGTCGCTCACCCACCGGCGGGGCGGCGTAGGGCACGCCCATGTAGCGCTCTACACCGTTGTTGGTTGTTCCCTCTATCTTGCCGGAACGGATCTCAACCACCCGGGCATCAGCCAGCGATGAAATAACAGCAAGCAGTAAAAGAGCCATTATTCTCATCAGTCAAACTCCAAGCTTAATCGGGCAGTTAGGGTTCTTGGGGAATTTAGCACATAGAAATCATTGCCCGATGCACCAGGTATCAAACCGACCTCGGCGGTTTCATCGGTCAGATTCGTGACACTCAGTGCCAGGCTCGGCCTACCGGATACAGAGGGAATCGACATATTCATCCCAAGGTTATAGGTGCCGTAATCGTTAATGGTTTCATTGCTTTTCATATCGCTGTAGGTCTTGCCCACATAGTTATATCCCACGTAAGCAGACACATTGACCAGCCAGTCAGGTGAGCCAAAAAAGGCCAGATTGGCACTGTACTGGTAGTCTGCGGAGCCCGGCAGCGGGGTGCCGCTAGCCACCAAATCCTGCCCTGCCATAAAATCTTCTTTCGTGTGTGCATTGGCAGTCCCCCAATTCAACGTCATCACCACACCCGGGATTGGCGTCAGCCAGCGCATATTGGCTTCAACACCATCACTTTCCGCACTGCCGACGTTGTCGTAGTAATTGATGCTGTACGCATTTTTTAAGGTTACCAGCGCGTCGTTGTAGTCGATATGAAACGCGGTTACGTCCAGTTCCAGGCGGTTATCCAGCCAACTCGTACGCATGCCAAATTCGTAATTCCAGATATAGTCCGACTTGTAGGTACCCGGTACATTTTGCAGCTCATCAGCGGGAATATTTTGTATCCCGCCAAAGCGGAAACCTTTGTTTGCCAATACGTAAAACGAAATATCGTCGTTGAATCGGTAAGTCGCCGACACCTTGGGATTAATACCGTCCTCCGTAATATCCGCTCTGAAGTCTGCTGGCGAGACGCCATTGTTAATCAGACGGACCACTAGACCTTCGCCGACAAAGCCACCATCCACCGACGTTTCATAAATCCTCGCTCCCGCAGAAAGCTCCAAACGGCTACCCAAGTACCAGGTCGT
The DNA here is from genome assembly GCF_000420325.1 of Spongiibacter tropicus DSM 19543. Taxonomy (NCBI): domain Bacteria; kingdom Pseudomonadati; phylum Pseudomonadota; class Gammaproteobacteria; order Cellvibrionales; family Spongiibacteraceae; genus Spongiibacter; species Spongiibacter tropicus. The sequence goes on from NZ_ATUS01000003.1 coordinate 193,957, forward strand.
ATCGAAGAAAACCGCCTTTTCCTTGGCCAGCGCCTTGGTTTCAGCACACAGCACTGCCAGCTCACAGTCCACGTTGTTATTGGCCGGAAACAGTGGGTCAAGTAACTGATCCAGCAACGCAGTGATACTCGAGTCACCCAATGCGTCGAACAGGTTCTGAAGAGTATTGTTCAATACCCACGATGAAAGATTCAGCGCCTGCAGATTCAACTTCAGGTCGTAGCGTATCGGCGAGCGCAGGTAATACACGCCCACCAACCATTCGAAATCGGCATTATTGAGCGACTGCAAACGTATTTCCTGCTGAAACGACGTCGACTCCTGATCTGTTTTGTAAGGAATCGCAAGGGCATCCGGTGCCGAGTCAGGCGGCATACCAAGCAGTGCACCGTAGGAGTCGATAATACTCATCCGCTCCTTTTCTGTTCGCGAACTGGACGACACCAAGCTCATGTCTTCCCAGTCGTACTGCACTTCAAAATTGTACAGACCAAAACGATGCTGGCTCGGCCAGGGCAACAGCGATCCCTTGGTTTGCCGTGGGCCGCCTCTGTTATCGGAGATAAACAGCGAATTATCGGCATCATAGTCCTGTTCCAAATAGGACAATTTCATTTGCAGTGCATCGCTGGGCTGCCACAGCAGGGCCGCCCGAACCTGGTCGCCCTCCCCCTCGTTGACATTTTTTTGCTCTTGCCCGCTACGTACATTATCAATAATGCCGGGGTATTCGCGGCGGATCATACCTACGCGCAATCCGAGATCACCGCCCTCACCGAGGATCGGGACATTGACCACCAGGCCCTGGGTCAGCGCATCGGAGCCGTCATCAGGACGCACATTCTGGGCAAAATAACGCAGCTCCCACTGATCCGGCGAAGGGGCATTCAGCTTGTATCTCAGCACACCTGACAACGCCGCCCCGCCGAACAAGGTCCCCTGGGGGCCTTTCAGGATTTCCACCGAGGCTAGATCAAATGCCGACAGATCAGGCGTAACACTGGCCGCATATGGCTCGTTCAGCGCAGTATCCCCGATAAAAATTCCTACCGGTTGGGGCACCACACTGGAGAATGAAGAACCGGTTGATATCCCCCTCATCACGATTCGCTGATCCCCCGGGCGGGCGGCGTTTGCCGTCACTCCCGGGGTTTGCTCCAGCACCTCATTAATGCTGAGTATTGCCTTTTCTTCCAGGTCGCCGCCGTCAAAGGCAGATACCGATGCAGGCAAATCGCGCAGAGATTTGTCGCGCTTTGTCGCGGTGACAAAAACCTCTTCCAGCACGCTCATTTTGGATGAAGGGGACGCATTGGAGGTGGAAGGCTCAAGCAGATCGCTCTCAGCAAATCCGAGGCCAGCCCGGCCCACCGCAATTATAAAAATTACAGACGCACGAAAATTCATGACACACCTTTACTAACTTATTATTTTTAGAAATTACTGAGCAGAAGTGCTGTTTACCGGCCGAACTCCTGCTCAAGGGCTTGAAGAATGCTGGTATCGACGGCCGCAACACCGGGCATCAAATTGCTGATCAGATAGTCCAGACGGAAGACGAAAGACGTTAGCTTTTTAGACGCCCCGCCCGGCCGCAAGTGAGGACGAATCATCATCTGGAATTCGTTGTCCGGCAGTGTTTCGAGAATTTTGAGATCGGTCGCCACTGGCGCCTCATTGCCGGTTACCCGCGAGCGTTCCGCGTTCCGCGCCACCAGCGAGATAAGCGTGTTGTAGGCAATGGTGATGTCCTCAATCTGCTCCTCAGACTCACTGCAACTATCGAGAACACTGGCCAGCGCGGTCATATGAATCCGCCAGGTTGGCGTTCCCGGCGGAGCAAAACAGAACTTGGGGTACAGAACTTGGGTTTTATGCACTGCCAGCAAGTGCTCAATCAGCTGCTGGCGAACCGGCTCCGGCCGCGTCCGGTCCGGCATGGGAATACGCATCCTCAACGCATCGAGCGCTTCGCGTTCAACCTCTTCAATGTTTTCGATGTAGTTGTATAGGGTCGCGTGATTAATCCCCAGCTCCCGGGCCAATGCGCGCAGGCTCAACGACGCAAAGCCGTCCTTTTCCATCACTGCCAGCGCCGCCGAGACAATTTGCTGCCGACTGACTTTCTTCGGTCTGCCGACCACCTGCTGCCGCACGTTATCGTTTGAAGACATCGCTTCTCTGCCACCCCGAAATTAATAACCATGTGGATATTAACTATATAACCACATGGTTGTAAATAGGTGGCAACATTTCTCCCTGCCGTTGAGCAATGACTGCCCTCTCCGGCGGGCGCCATATCATCATCAGAAAAATTAGAATAAATAGATTAAAATCAATGAATTAATAAATATCAAAGATGGGGGGGGCGCCGGTTTGAATTCGCCTGCAGTCAACGGCTACTCGGCATATTCACCAAGCCGTCTAATCGATCAACAGATGTCCCAGGTAGGCGAAAATGCCGATCATGATGCCGGTGAATAGTTGGGCATGAACAAGGTAGGAGAATTTTCTGATTTGCGCGGGAGTGTATCGCCAAGTGATAAACCACCCAAATAAACCCTGCCACACCACCAGCGCCAGCACCGCGGGGAAAAACAGTATTTCCATGGGTACACCCATTAGCGCAATGTGTAGCAGAATCACCGCCACGGCGATAATACCCACGTAGACATGTGTACGATCCAATAGACGGATGACCCGGTCCAGCGGACTTAAGCTCACCGGGAGGGAGTAGTCGGGCAGTAGTCGCCGGGCGATAGCGCCTTTACCCAGCACCAGCTTTGCTGCTGTACGAAGATAGATAACGCAAAGCAACCACAGGCCCAGCTCACCATAAGCCTCGCCCATTTCCTCGAGGAAGGTCTCGTTCTCTTTCACCGGAGCGTAGTGAAAATAGGCATAGAGATAATAGGCGGCCGACACAGCCATCACGCCCGCCGTGAACACGGCAAGACGCTGCAATCCCGGTGATAAGCCCCTCATAACACTCCCCTGCTCGGCAATCGGCTACAGCGGCGCCAGTAGCGTCGCATAACGTCAGAATATGCCGAGTCAGGTCAAAATTCTGTCAAAAATCGTGCCCTATGCGCGGGATTTGAAGACACGTAACAGAGCAGGATCACTCTGCCGCATCGTCGGCAGCTGGCGGCTCTGCTTTCTGAACAGAAGGCAGCACAATAACCGCACAGGGCGCATTAACAGAAACGTATTCCACGGTCGCTTTGCGCAGCGGCCAGTGTGCACTGGTGCCGCGAGAAACCAGCATGATCAGGTCTGCACCGAGCTGCCCGGCAAGATAAACCAGTTTTTCACCAGCACTGCCCGCCAGCACGTGCAGGCTGGCACTACGATTTAAGGGCAGGTATTTACGCACCAGTAAATCCAGGGTGCTTCGCACTTCGGCTTCTTTCTCCTCTGGCGCCTCCTCGGTGACATGGGGGAAAAACCCGCCACCCCCGGGGCTGTAAGCGCTGGCTAGGTGTAATTCCCCGTCTTCTTCGAGCAGCGTCATTGCGGCCTCCAGCGCCCGTTTTGCCTCGCCGTCGTCCTCCGGATCAATGGCGATCAACAGTTTCCGATACATAGTCGTTCTCCTGTTTGGGTTCAGTCTCGGCCACCACTTCTGGAAAAGCACGGCCCCTGACCAGCTCCTCCATGCTATAGCCACGGTAATCAGCACGCAGCGCCCTGAATAGCGCTACCGCCATGAAGACCAACAAAATACAGAATGGCAGTCCCAGTGCGGTAATCACATTCTGCAAAGCGTCTAGCCCCCCGGCCAACAGCAGCGTTGCGGCAATCACACCCTGGGCCGCGGCCCAGAAAATGCGCTGGCGCACCAGTGAAGGCTGGTCGTCGCGGCGGGTTAACATGTCGATGACCAGCGAGGCAGAGTCCGAGGATGTAGTAAAGAAAATAACAACGATGACCACGCTCAGCGCCGAGGAAAACGTCGCCAGCGGAAATGTCTCAAGAAAAGCAAAAATGGCAACAGACGGGTCCTGTTCCACCTGAGCGGCCAAGGCGATTTGCCCATCCATTTCCACATGGATCGCCGACAGTCCAAATATGCCAAACCAAATCAAGGTGAAAGCAGTAGGTGCAAACAGCACACCGGCAACAAACTCGCGGATGGTGCGCCCTCTGGAAATTCGCGCAATAAAAATACCCACATACGGCGCCCAGGAAATCGTCCAGGCCCAGTAGAACAATGTCCAGCGCCGCTGCCAATCGGAATCGTTGAAAGTCTCGGTCCAGAACGACAGCCACGGCAAGGCGTTAAGGTAGTCGCCCACACTTTGCACCATGCCCTCGGCAATAAAGACCGAGGGGCCAACCGCAAGCACAAAACCCAGCAGGGCAATCGCCAACAGCACATTGAGCTGCGATAGCCTCCGCACGCCTTTCTCCAACCCAAGCGCCACCGAAGTGGCCGCTATGCTGGTAATCACCACAATAAGTATGACCTGCACCCGCCCGTCGACAGGCACGCCGAACAGATAGCGCAGGCCGCTGTTCAGCTGCAAGGTGCCCAGCCCCAGCGACGTTGCCACCCCAAACAGGGTGCCAAGTACCGCGATCACATCAATCGCCCAGCCCGCCGGCCCGAAGGTGCGCTCGCCGAGAATAGGATAAAAAAGGCTGCTGACCCGCATCGGCAGATTATGCCGATAGGCAAAATAGCCAATCGCCAATCCCGGCATGGCAAAGATCGTCCAGGTATGCAAACCAAAGTGATAAAGGGCAATGGTCATGGCATCGCCCGCCGCCTCTCCGGAGCGCGGCGCGACACCGTCAAAGGGCGGGTGCGCAAAATGGGAAACCGGTTCTGCCACCCCCCAGAACATCAGGATGGTGCCGATCCCGGCGGCAAACAACATAGTGAACCAGGTCAGGTTCGAGTAATCGGGGCGACTGTCATCCGCGCCCAGACGGATATTTCCATAACGGCTCACCGCCAGTCCAAGTAAAAAAACCAGCAGCGCGCTGACCGAAAAGATATAAAACCAGCCGAGGTTTTGCGCCACCCAGCCGGAAAGCAGACCAAAGTACCCGGCAAGTTCATTGCCGTAAACCACCGCCACGCTGGCAAACAACACCGCAATTCCCGCCGAGGTAAAAAACACCCCCGGTATCGTCTGCAGCCCCAATTGGCGTTGCAGTCTCTCCAGCACAACCGCCTCCCTTTTCCACTCCGTGCGCCACCACCCTACCGGCTGCGGCTGAGAGTGCAAGGAAAGTCTGGCTGCTTGTGCTAATTCAACGTGCTAAGTCAATACGTATGCCCGCAGATAAGGGACAAAAATCAGCGCCGCGATCATCACTGCGCCCATCGCGCTGATTAACACCGCCGCCGCGGCCACATCTTTGGATTTTTTGATCAGAGGGTGAAACTCAGTAGAGACAAGGTCGCAGAGAAATTCCAGCGCGGTATTCAACGCCTCGGCAATCCAGACCAGCATCATCGCCAACAGCAGCGCGCTCCACTCCATACGCGTCACGCCAAGGCTCAGGCCGACGATGACCACCAGCAGGGACGCAAAGAGATGAACACGGGCGTTGTGCTGACTGCGCAGCAGCTCAGCAAGACCGCTGAAGGCATAGCGGAAACTGCGCACTCTCTCTGCGAGAGAAAAAGGCTTTTCCATTGACGGTATCACCCTGAGAAGAAGCTAAGATTTTTACGCCAATAACAGTGCCTTGCAATACGAGGGCTTGCTACATTGTCGCGGCGACTCAGGAAGCCGTATGTTCTCGCGGTGTATCGTCGTCGGTTTCACAGTTCACCAGCCGCACAAACGCCGCATCAATTACCTTCGAGGGATTCATCCCGAAGATTTCTGTGAATGCCCGGTCGACATGCGCCAGATCGTGAAAACCGGCCTCCAGCGCGAGGTCGGTAAATTTCAAACCGCGCTGCCAAAGTAACGAGGCCCGCCACACCGCGCGCCAGCGAGCGTATTGACCAATGGTGAATCCCGTCTGCTTTTTGAACAGCTCTCGCAGCCGCGACGGCGACAGATGCACCTGCTCGGCCAGTGACTCCAGCCGGACTTCATTCAGCGGCGTGTTGTCGAGAATTTCTCTGGCCCGAACAATGCGATTATCCAGGGGCACGCTGACCTCACCGGTCTCGCCGGTAATCGCCCTAACCACATCATTAAGTAGCCCTTTGATGGCTTCCGGTGACAGCGTCTCTACCATGGCTTTTCTGATGGTGGGCACAAACGCCGCTACATCTTCAAAGGGCAAATCAATAATCTTCTGTTTACCGAGCTTTTTCTTCAGCGCGGCGTACTCGGGCATATCGATGGGAATATAAAACAGCGCGATATCACTGTTCACCGCCGTGACGCGTTTACGCCCGGCACGGGGGGCGACCAGCGAGGCGCGGGTTTGAAGAGTTTTACCCTCCACTTCAATCGTATAGGGCTTGTTACAGGCAATTCTGAGGGTGGCGCAGAGCGGGCTGGCGGGACGGTCCAGCAACAGCGACGGCGCGAGCAACACCAGGCTGCACGACCAGTAATAGATCGTAACGCCCGCTTCCGCGGGGTGCGCAATCTTGTCGTTATTATTGTTTTGGGATGAAGCCATCGACGCCAGCTTTATACAAAGACCGTCATTTCATACAAGCGGGATACTACGTTGAGGCGGTACCGTAGGCAACATTATAAAAAGATGCCCGAGACCATAAAAAATGATGAGAGAGAATCCATTCATCCCCGTCTTTTCAGCCGCTCACGCGGCGGTGTGGCAAAGATTATCCGTCGCGCCATAAGCGGCAACATGCCACAGCAATAAGACCGCGCTAACGCGCCCCCTTGATACACCCGACATCGCACATCGGCGCTATGCGTCGCGGGTGGCGCTCGCCTGTAAAACCTTGCAGCGGGCGATTGTGTGACAGGAGAGACCATGAACAAGCAGCTTATTATCAGCCTGTTTCTGCTGCTGGCCGCCTGCGGTGGCGGCGGTGGCGGAGCCGCAGGCAACGATACGACCCCCTCACCATCGGAGCCCGACCGGGAAGGCCCGCCGCCATTGATTCCCGATACTCCCCAGGCGGAAGTGCCGCCGGTGTCGGCCAAAGGCTGGCAATTTTATGAGCCCGGCACCCTCGTCGAAACCCACGAAGCCGACGATTTCCTCCACCTCGACGGCGCGGCGCGTACGCTGTTCGTGCGCTACACCACCGTGGATGTATTGGGTAATCCCGCGTTGGCATCAGGCCTGGTGATGCTCCCCGAGCAGCCGCAATTCGCCGAGGGTGAATGGCCGCTGGTGATCTACGGGCACATGACGACCGGCGCCGCCGATGCCTGCGCCCCCTCCCACGCCTCTGCCGACTCGACGGAGTTGCAGAAAATGCAGCAGGGCGACGAAATCGCCCGCAAGCTGCTGAGCAGGGGCGTGGTTGTTGCCCGCCCCGATTATGAAGGGCTTGGCGAGTCAGGCCCGCACCCCTATCTTCGCGGCGACTCACTGGCGCAGGCCATGCGCGACATGGCGTCGGCGGTGGCGGGCCACTGGGATGAAGTGGGCGATTACTGGGTGGCCGCGGGACACTCGGAAGGCGGGGTAGCCGCCCTCAACAGTGGCAGCCGCCTGCACCCCGAAGCCCGCGATCTGACGCTGGCGGGTGTAGTCTCGGTCACCCCGGTCACCCAACTGGAAAATCTGGTATTGATCGCCGAAGCACTGCCCATCACCGGTCTGGGGATTAACGAAGCCGTCGCCCTGGCCGCGCTGGTCGCCCACGGCATTGCCACTGTCGACCCCGATTTCAAACGTCTACTGCTGGAAGAAGGTGGCCTGTCAGAACGGGCGCTGGCGCTCTGGCCCGATCTGGAGCGCCTGTGCCTCGGCGATTTGTCGCGACCGGAATCCTGGGGCGGCCTGCCCCCTACCGAGCTCAAAGGCCCCCGTGGCGACGAAGCCGCCGCCGAAATACGCCGCGCACTGGCGGCCGACGATGTACGCCATTTACCCATGCGTTTTGATGTTCCCATCCGCATTGATGTCGGCATTTTCGATCTGGTTGCCCACCTGCCCTATGCCGAACAACTGGTAGCGACCTACCGCGACAACGGCTACGACATCGATTACTACCGCTGGCCCGCCGCCCATTCGCCCACCGCAGATATGGCCGCTGGCTCCATCGCCGATTGGATTCTCGAGAGATTTTACTGATGAACACCATACTCACCCTCCCCCGTATTTTCGCGCTGTCACTGCTGCTGAGCCTGCTCGCAGGCTGCGGCGGCGACAGCCAGTCTCAATCTGCCGATGGCGGTAACGACGGCGGCGGCAGCGATGTACTGCTGCCCACCGAGCCGATGCACCCCGTACGCCTGCACAACTGGGTACAGGAACTGACCAGCTACGAACCCCGCTGGGCGGGCTATCCCGAAGAGCGTCTGGCCACCGAGTGGCTGGCGAAAGCGCTCGAGGACGCCGGGCTGGAGACGGAAATCGATCCCTACAGTTTCCGAAAGTGGCAGCTGGATGACTGGCAGGTGCAGCTCATCGAAGACGGCGTTCCCGTGGAGATCGACAGCTTTCCCATGTGGTCAACCCGTGGTGGCACCGGCACCGCCGAACTGGTTGATGTGGGATTGGGCACCGAGCTGGAACTGATGGCTCGCGATATCAGCGGTAAAGCCGTGGTCGTCACCGGGCGGGCCTTGCTCAACGTCTTTGCCACCTACCCCAATACCTATCACCGGGCCGCCGAGCTGGGCGCGGTAGCCATGTTTGTCAGCTCAGACGCCCCCGACAACCTGATCCGCCCCACCAGTTCCGGCAGCAACTTGCTGGACGACAACGCCATTCCCGCCTTCCAGCTCGGAGCGCAGGATCTGGCGCGGCTTCGCCGGGCAGCGCGAGACGGCGGCTCGATTTCCTGGCAGCTCGACGCCCGACACGTTAACGGCACGACCCATGATGTGATCGGTCGCCTGCCCGGCTCGGGAGAGTTGAGCGGCACCATTCTCGTCACCGCCCACTACGATGCCTGGTTCGCCGGTGCCCTGGACAATGCCACTGGCGTGGCCGGGCTGATCGGACTGGCGGAATACTTTGCTGCACTGCCGCAAGCCGAACGGCCACGGGATATGCTGTTTCTCGGGGTGACCGGCCACGACGCAGGCTATCCCTACGGCGGCGTCAATCACTGGCTGGAGAAAAACCAGCACCGGGTCGATGAGCTGGAATTGTTTATGAATCTCGACCACCTGGCCGCCAAAGGTGAAGAGCACCTCAGCACCACCGGCATTATCGACATGCTCGGGCTGGTACTGGAACGTCCCGGCGACGAGGAACGCGCGCTATTCACCACCGCGCATCCGGCGCTGATCCGCAAATTTATGCCGCATATTCTTAAATTCACGCCGCTGACCGTGGTGTTACCAACCGTTCCCTCGGTGACCGCGAATGGTGATTTGGAAGGTGCAATGGGTGAACTCGGGGTGCCCAGCGTGAACCTGACGATGGCAACGCCGCACTACCACACCGAGGAAGACACTGCCGACCGTATTCCCGCTGAGCAACTTTCGCGGGCGGTGAAAGCACACCGGGATTTTCTGTTGGATGTGTTGCCGATGACGCGAGGGCAGATACGCTCGCCGCTATAAGCCCCATCACGGCCATGGCGCGGGCGGCCCTGACAGGTCGCCTGCGGATGATGGCGGCTTGGGGCTTCGGACTCACGCCAGCCTGAAATGCCGGGCGATCACCTCTTCCTCTTCAACATGAATCCACTGCAGCGGCAGGTCCAGCGCGTCTTTCATCGCCTGCAACAGGGTCTGTAACTCAAACAGCGCGGCCTCGCGCCGCTCGGGGGTCACCGACACCAGCACCCGCATTCCCGCCTCATGTTGCCCCGGCAGAAACTGCGCCTTGTCCTCCTCGCCGTCTGCCGACCAAAAGCCGTCGATGGCTTCGCAACAGGCGCCGGAAAACGCCTCGCCTAATTTGGGGCCAAGCCAATCCAGCACCGCCTTGTAGGGAAAGGCCGGAGCAGAAAAAATCACGGTGAATCGAATGCGCTTACTCATGATTACGATAGAAATACAGAGTGAGAAACAGCACCACTATAACAGTAAAGCCCAGCAGGTGTTCCGCCGACACCGCCTGGATCAGATCCAGCAGACCCACCGTTTCGTCATGACTGACCTCGCCGCCCACCGCAATCAAATCCACGATCAGACTGACCAGTCCGAGGGAACCCAGAAAGGCCAGCAGAGTTTGAATACTGCGATTTTGCTGACGGAGCTTGTTTTGCAGCAGACGGTCGAGGCGCGCCTGCGCCAGCGTCGTCAATTGGCTGAGCCGCTCCCGCTGCGCGTCGAAACCCCAGGCCGCGCTGAACTGTTGCAGCAGCTCGCGCCGCCGTCCCTGTACGCCCGCCATCGCCGCCGACACCTGAATATTGATGTATTCAATGTGATCGTTGCGGTACTGCTGATTAGCAAAGAAGGCACTCAACGGCGTGTGCTCGCCTTCCTCGTAATAGTTGCTGTTATAGCGGCGCAGGTTTTCTTTCAGCATCTCTTCAATACGCCCCATCAGCGCCGCATGAAACTGCGCCACCACCATAATGCGATGCACATCCGAAAAATACGCCGCGTCGGTCAACAGGGAGTTGCCCGAACCTAACAACAGGTATTCGCTTTGCTCGTCCACACTCTGCAGCCAGGGCAGGTAATGCTCGGGCGAAAGGGCATCGGCACAGCTCAGCATTCTGGCAACCCAGTGCGGCTTGCCGTGACACAGCGCGTCCTCGTCGCTGTCAAAAAACCGGTAGGCACGCGGATCAATCAAGGGTGCCTCGGGCTTGGCGCGATACAGGGCCCGCAACAAGGGAGACACATGCTGCTGCGACAGCGCCTCTATGCGCTGGGTAATCTCCAGATCGTCAATCTCGGCCAGATCCGCCACCACCGACAGGCGCACATGCAATACCGCCAGACAATTGTCGTAAACATACAAACACGCCTCGCGCACATCCGGCTCAGCCGACAGTCCGGCAATCGTCACCACCGCCGAAGGCTGATAAATCAGGGGGAAATTATCGTGTTCAAGCGAGCCATAGCCCATCGGCCAGGGGTTCTCGCTGACCGTCACCGAGGCAAACTCCGCCAGCCGCTTTTTCAACAAGCGATAACGTTGATCGTTATCCACCACCCGCTCCGACTGCCAGCTCACCGGCACCGAGATCGGCGCGTAAATCTCAAAATCCAACATAGTTAAGGGACGTCACTCAAAGCCACACCAACAGCAGATGATCCTAGCAGAACCGAACAGGCCCCGAGTGATAAAACCTCAAGCTAAGCCTCTGGAGTCGACCCACCCGACTCCACAAAACGCCTCAGCGCCTCGTTTTCTGCCTGCATACCCTGCTGCAATGCTCGACCCGTAAACAAGTGCGCCAGCCATGCCAGAGGCCCGGTCACCGGCAGCTCATTTCGGTAGCACACACCGCCCGTTGCCAGTGGCTCAATCGTCCGACAGCGCTCGCCGTAAGCGGCCTTGGTAAACCAGCCCAGATCACACCAGCGCAGAAGTCTGCCCGGCACAGCCTCCAGTACCTTGTGCTGCACCGACATCACCCGTCGTCCAAGGCGTACGGTTACATCAACCAGCTCTCCCTCAGCACACACACCGCTGGCCTTAATCAACCAGGGATTCCATTGGGAGTAACTGTTGAAATCCGCAATCGCGGCATAGACCGCCTCGGCATCGGCGTTGATATGCAGCTCGGTGGTGTAGTGGAAGCTGGGTAACATAAGGGGGTACTCGTGGGAAATAAATGACTCGGGAGGTCCACTAATTTGAGATAGGCGTCTAATACTGGGGGAGAGATTCCTCCCGACCTCGTAGCGACGACGATAGCAACTTGTCATGTCATTCTAGGCCACAAGAGGGTAAAAAGTTCATATAACTTTTCTGATAGTTCTTCTTGATATACAACCGTGTCAGGTGCGACTTTCCAGCCCAAGCCTTTCGGCCCCATACCAGCATATGCTACTTCAAAATCTGTTTTCACATGACGCTTGCTTGGTTCTAATTTGGCCATGGGAATCCTTACCCTCTCAAAGAGCTTTTTTACTTCCGCAACTTTTTCGATACTTTGCGGCTGAGCCAGGTTCTCATTCTCTCGGAGCCGCTGAGAAATCATACGTACAACCTCATATGCTCCTAGCACCCAAAGATGAGCTTTTATTTGATGCCTTTCGAGAACAAGGATTCCATCGGTATCTTCTTTGGGATTCCCGGAAGAGTCGAATATATCTTCGGCTCTAACCCCTCTTAACTCAGCGTCCACAATCCCAAGCATTTGAATATGGTGAGGTATATGAGAGTCCCTTTCTTCTCTAATCCAGCGAAAACTCTTAGTTACCCACTTTTCGTAAACGGAGTAATCCATTTTTCCTTTAATCATAACGCTATGGATTTTCTGCGACTTTTAGAGGAGGGAAACAACGGAAAACCCTCCGAAAACAGCTATTAGTTAGGACATTTTGGCAAGCTGTCGCTGCGCGAGCCAAATACCAATATGAAGGTGCGCCACACCGACACCGTATAACAACCCTATTGCACCATTAACGAAGATACCTAGTATTTTTGGCCATTTATCCGGGAAACCGGAGCCCTCCATTAATAGGCAATAATTAACGGCTAATACGATAGCGCCAAGAACTGTTGCTTCGAATAGTCTGCCTCCTGCATCTCGATATGCCACGTTACTCTTCGATTCAGCAGAATATGTTCCCGCTGCGGAGAAACAAAGAGCTGCCAGAATTGCTGAAAACGTGATTAGACCATAAATGATCACCTGCCCCTCGGGCCTATCGGGAATGACACGAAAAACAGGAAATAAATATAAATTGGCATACACACAATCTGAGTAAGATACGGCAGCGACTTCTCGATCATCTTATGTCCTAACGCCAGCCAGCATGCGCGGCTTTGTAGTGTAGGCGAAGCCGCAACGGAAAAGACTTGGCTGTGCCTAACTTGGTTAAAAAATTCAGCGGCTACCGTTATAGGCTACCGGTTCTTTATTGAGACCAATATCAGCCCTCATGGCATTGGTCAAACGTAGTGCAGAATTTCTGACTGTTTCCCAATTAGTTTGATCACCGTCATGAATAAGGCCTAGTAAGAGGTCAACGAAAGCATCGTTTGCATCCATTACAGACTGCGGCGCCAGCATCGCAAGATATCCGTAGATCCGCAGCCTGTCGTTTTCGAATGCCTCTTTTTCTTCAGTAGACAGCTCGCCCCTCTGCCCGACAACTAAAAGCTCGACTTTTGCCAGAATAGTAGCGATTGTATCGAGTGCAGCGCGATATATTGCGAGCTTATCGTTGTGTTCACGCAAATGGGTCTGCTTGAATATCTCGAAATCACTCGAAATTTCAGTCATCTGCTTATCGTTCTGAGCTTTTAACGAAGCTCGTAAAGCTTCTAAATCCCGCTCGTGCTTGTGGCGCTCATTGTCCATCAGCCTGGTGGCCCAAACCTTTCCTAGCCAACTGGAAAGCCCAACAACAATCACACCTGCGCCACCAAGTGAGCCCAGAATTGCAGCTGATATTCCTAGGTACTGTTCCATTATTTTCTCTGCTTGTTAACACCTTGCTTTGGGGCGGAGGAGCCCTAGAAACAACATCCCAGCCGCGCTGCCTTTGCGTGGCGATAATGGTAACTTGTTAAATGGCAAAATAATTCAGACCGAAAAGAACAAAGGGGTGACCCCGATTACCGTATTACACTAGTTCAAGACTAGCAACTACGGGGCTTGCGCCGCTTATAGGACTTGACTGAAACAGTCTTTTTGCCCTTGGGCGGCGTTTTGCACCCTCCGCACTTTTTAGTAGCCATAAGATTTCTCCTGTCGCTACAAGCAGGTTAAGGCCTGCCGCCCCGAAGTTACTCATTAACTCCGCCAAGTTCAGAGAATCTGAGTAAATGGTGCGAAAGATTGGAATAATCGGGACCACCCGTTTGCTCTCTACTGCCTTTTAATGCTGTTTTTGGGGCGCCGGAGCGCCAGCTGAGGCGTCCCGGTAGCGCGGTTTTTTTTTCGCGCTGCGACAACACCTTGTTATAAGTATTACTCAATATCTTCACTGGTTCCTTGAGCACGATTTAACTCATATTGTTGCCGGTAAACTTTAACCGCAAATTCAAGCGACGATACAAATGTTTCAAATTCACAATCCCCCCCGAGTATGATTTCTACAGAATCTGAGAGAGCTATTTCCTTGCCATCTACTTTTACACGGATATCTGTGCTGGCTTGATCAGTTAGTCGAAGTAATGTTCTTCCACCATGACCACTATCGCCCCCTTGCGGGCAGTTTGTGCCAGCTTCAACTTCAAGAATATTTGCTGATGTAAATTCTTTTGAAAGCAGTTTCACTTTCGGCATATCTCATCCTTACTCATAACAGCCTGTTAATGGGGACTCGATCCTCTTAATGATTATCGGGAAGTCACGACAACCTGCTATCCCACCACAAAAAGAATCGCAACTTTTTGAAAAACAAGCAGACCCTCATCCAAAAATTCAACTCTGGAAAAACCGTGAAACGTCCACGATAAATTCTCGGCAGCAAACAAGCGAGGCGTACTCTGGCAGCTCGCCGCGCTGCTTCGAAAAATGCGGCCAAATACATTGGGAAATTATTGAAGACACCAGCAGCACGTGCCCCGAGACGAGGCCTTGCGCTGTAATTTTGAGGTAGGCGTTTTGTCATTCTGCCTCAATTCCCTATGTGGCGGTGTTACTGACTGCGGCTGAATCGATACGGCGATCCGTGTATCGCGTTAAATGAGCATAAAGTCTGTCGTCATAAAAATATAGTGGATTTTCAGCGGCTGTCATTACGCCATTCAGACGGGGATGGATACGCGCATAAAAAAAGGCCTCTCAATGAGAGGCCTTCTCGGGTGTGGGATACCGGTTGGCGTGCCGCCGTATAGATGGAGCTTAGAGCAGCTCTATCGCAACCGCGGTGCCTTCCCCGCCGCCAATGCACAGCGAGGCGATGCCGCGTTTCAGGCCGCGCTGTTTGAGGGCATGGATGAGGGTGACGAGTATCCGCGAACCCGAGGAACCGATGGGGTGACCGAGGGCGCAGGCGCCGCCGTGGACGTTGACTTTGTCAGCGTCCAGGCCCAGTTCCTGTATCGCCAGCAGGGTCACCACGGCGAAGGCTTCGTTGATTTCGAAGAGGTCGACGTCGTCTTTGCTCCACCCCGCCTTCTCGAGCACTTTGTTGATCGCGCCAATGGGCGCCAGAGTGAACTCGGCGGGCAATTGGGCGTGGCTGGCGTGAGCAACGATACGCGCAATGGGCGTGGCGCCCGCCGCCGTGGCCGCGCTTTCTGAGGCCAATACCAGTGCCGAGGCACCATCACTGATGGAGCTGGAGTTGGCGGCGGTCACGCTGCCGTCTTTGGCGAAGGCGGGTTTGAGGCTGGGAATTTTTTCCGGCTTGGCCTTGGGCGGCTGTTCGTCGGCGCTGACAACGGTGTCGCCACCGCGACCGGACACGGTTACCGGGACGATTTCCTCGTCGAAGGCACCGCTTTCCATCGCGCTAACGGCTTTGCTCAGCGAGGCGATGGCAAAGTCGTCCATGGTCTCGCGGCTGATCTGGTAGTCGTCGGCGCTGCGCTGGGCGAAGACGCCCATCAGTCCGCCTTCGTAGGCATCCTGCAGGCCGTCGAACAACATGGAATCGAGAACTTCGCCATGGCCCATACGCATACCGGCGCGGGCTTTGGGCAACAGGTAGGGCGCCAGACTCATGTTCTCCATCCCACCGGCCACCATTACGCCGTTGCTGCCCGCTTTAATAGAATCGTGGGCCGCAATCACCGCCTGCATCCCCGAGCCGCACATTTTGTTGACGGTAGTACAGGGCGTGGCGTCGGGCAGACCGGCGCCGCGCGAGGCCTGTCTGGCAGGTGCTTGCCCCAAGCCGGCGGGCAATACGCAGCCCATAATCACTTCCTGTACCTGTTCGGGTTTCAGCCCGGCGCGCTGCACGGCGGCGGCGATGCTCGCCGCACCCAGTTGCGGCGACGGTACGGTGCTCAGGCTGCCCATCAGGCCGCCCATGGCGGTGCGGGCGGCGCCCAGAATAACGACGTTCTCGGTCATGTTAATGACTCCTTTTCTTTCCGTATTGGATTGCCCGCTCAGCCTCGGCCCAGCAGAGAACGCGCAATAACTTCTTTCATCACTTCCGAGGTGCCGCCGTAAATGCGCTGTACTCGGGCATCGGTGAAGGCACGGGAAACCGGATACTCGGTGGTATAACCATAGCCACCGAACAGTTGCAGACAGCCGTCGGCCACCCGGCACTGCATTTCGGTGGCACTGAATTTAGCCATGGAGGCAGTCGCCGCATCCAGTTCGCCGCGCTTGTAACGCTGCACGCACTGTTCAACAAAGGCGGCATTCACCTGCGCATCGGTTTCCATTTCGGCGATGCGGAAGCGGGTGTTCTGCAATTGCTTGAGCTTCTGACCGAACAGCTCGCGCTCATTGGCGTAGTCGATGGTCAAATCCAGTACGCCGCGCGCGGCGCCACAGGCGATGACGCCAATCACCAGACGTTCGCGGGGCAGCTCCTGCATCAGGTAGGCAAAGCCCTCGCCTTCCTTGCCCAGCAAAGCGGAGGCTGGCAGGCGCACATCTTCGAAGAACAGCTCCGAGGTATCGCCACAGTGCTGACCGATTTTGCCGAGATTGCGGCCGCGCTGGAAACCCGGCAGCGAGGTATCGACCAGAAACAGGCTGATGCCGCGAGCACCGGCACTGGGGTCGGTTTTCGCCGCCACAATCACCATATTGGCGTGCTGACCGTTGGTGATAAAGGTTTTGGAGCCGTTGAGAATATAGTCGTCGCCGTCTTTTTTGGCGCTGGTGCGCATGGCCTGCAGGTCGCTGCCCGCGCCCGGTTCGGTCATGGCGATGGCGCCGACGACTTCACCGCTGACCATTTTCGGCAGCCAGTATTGCTTTTGCTCCTCGTTGGCGAGATGGCTGATATACGGCGCCACAATATCAGAGTGCACCATCACATTGGTTGCCAGCGCGCCGTAGCCAAGACGGGCAATTTCACCCGCCACCAGCGTGGAGTATTCAAAGGGCACGCCGCAGCCGCCATTGTCTTCGTCAACGTCAACACACAGCAGCCCAGCATCGCCCAGGGTATTCCACAGTTCGCGGGGCATAATGCCCTGCTCGTCCCACTGCTCATAGTGCGGGGCCACTTCGGCCTCCATGACTTTGAGCAGCATGTCGCGGAACATCTCCAGTTCTTCTCGGTTCACCTCGGTCATTGGCTTGTCTCCTGATCAGCGGGGCGCCATGCGCAGCGCGCAGTCCAGACGAATGGTTTCGCCGTTAAGAATGGGGTTCTTCACAATCTGCTCGACCAGCAGGCCGTATTCAGAAGGCTTGCCCAAACGCTGCGGGAACGGCAGTGTGGCGGCGAGGCTGTCCTGCACTTCCTGTGTAAAGCCCGCCATCATCGGCGTCATAAACAGACCGGGGGCAATGGTATTCACGCGAATGCCGTCGCGCGCCAGTTCACGAGCCGCCTGCAGGGTCATCGAGACCACGCCGCCTTTGGAAGCACTGTACGCCACCTGACCGATCTGGCCTTCAAACGCCGCCACCGAGGCCGTGGAGACAATCACCCCGCGCTCACCGTCGGCATTGGCCTCGCGGGTCGCCATGTCGGCGGCCGCCAGACGCATAATGTTAAAGCTGCCGACCAGATTGACCTGAATCACCTTGTCGAAGTTTTCCAGTGGCATGGGGCCGTTCTTGCCAAGAATTCGCGAGCCGGGGGCGATCCCCGCGCAGTTCACGGCAATCCCGCAGGGACCGTGGGCCTCGCGCGCGGCGGCGAAAGCGGCTTCGGCGCTCTCGGCTGAGGACACATCGCAACGCACAAACAGGCCACCCAGTTCGGCAGCCACCTCACGGCCACGCGCTTCCTGAAGATCAAAAATCGCGACCTTGCACCCGGCAGCGGCCAGCGCTCTTGCGGCCCCCTCACCCAGCCCGGAGGCTCCACCGGTTACGATGGCTGCTACGCCCTTGGCTTCCATATTGCTCTCTCCCATGCAGTGGTTGCGGCGCAGACTTTGTGCACCGTCATAACATTGGGCAGAGAGTGTGTCTCAGGCCTGATCTGCAAGCCATGACATATTGCCGCAGGAATTTTGTTAAAAACTGCGCCCTCCCCCTTTCGCGGGGTAGCGGCCGCGTACCGCATTGCGATACCCTCTATGTCGCATAAATGCAATTTTTGAGACTTAGCCATGTGGCCGTGATCTCTGTGCAGGTATTCCCCTCGCACAGTACTGCCGCACAGCCAAAGCGATGGTGCATGATTTCGGCTTTCAGTATTAACGACATCATTTATGGCGTAGAGAACAGGGAATTTCTCCTTCGCTACCGGCCGCAGGTGAATGCCGCCAGCGGTCAACTTCACGCCCTGGATACCAAGCTGTTGTGGCACAGCAGCAGATTCGGCTCTCAGCACGGTGAGCAGTTTTTGCCTGCGCTGGAGGAACGGGGCAAGCACCTTAACTTCCTGCTGTTCTACCTGATTCGCAGCCTGCGTGCCCGCCAGCAGCTTTGCAACGCGGGCTATTCACTGCCGCTGGCAATATCGCTGCGCCTTCACGATCTACAGGACCCGGCTCTGGTCGACGCGCTGATGCGGGTATTTCGCGACAGTGGCGACAACCCCGACGGGCTGACCCTGATTCTCCCCTCGCGCCTGCTGGATGATTTTTATCAGCACATCAGACCGCTGAGCCAACTGGTAGACAACGGTTTTCATCTGGCGGTGAGCAATTTCTATCAGAACCCCGACAGCCTGGGAGACACCTGCTGCGACATGCTCAGTGAAGTCCGCCTGCCGCCCCGTCTGGGCACCAGTCTCACCGACAAACAGGTGCGGCAACGGCAATTGTCTCAGGCAGTGGAAGCCGCTCAGCGCCACCAGTGGAGCTGCATCGTGACCGGCGTTGAGAACCAGCAAGATATTCAGGAGGCGCTGACAATGGGCGCAAGCCTTGTGCAGGGCCATGGCGTGGGCGATGATCTGAGCGCCAGCGAGTTGGCGACGATGCTGGCGAGGGTCAAGCAACCCCGCCAGCTACTGCGACGCTGAGCCACCCGGCGCGGCGCCTTATCAGAAACTCGCTTTCAGACTGACACCCATCTGGCGCGGCTCGTTGAGGTAGGCATTGAAGGAGCCTTCCTGTACCGGCATCGCGAAGTAGATAGTGCGATAGGTCACGTCGGTACAGTTTTTACAGAACAGACTCAGGTCGTAATCAAACCGCCCCATAAAACGCATCCCCAAACTCAAATCCCACAGGGTATAAGGACCCTGCGTCGGCTCATCTGCAGTGTCGGGGCTGGCCCAGTGTTCACCGCTGTAGGAACCCGACACGCGGCCATAGGCCATCAGCGACTGACTGAGCGGCTGCTCGTAGGTCAGTGCCATCACCCCGGAAAGATCCGGCGCACGCGGCGTTTGCCGACCATCGAGATGCTGAATGGTATCGGGAGCGTCACCCAAATCGGAGAATTCGGCCTCCAGCCAGGTGACGCTCAGCTCGGCGCGCAGGGCGTCGGTGAGCTGCACGGTATTTTCCAGTTCAATGCCGCGTGAGACCGCTTCCCCGGTGTTGCGGGTGAAGAAATTGAAGCCATTGAAGAAGTTGATTTGCAGGTTCTCATACACCGTGTCGAACAGGGCGATATTGGTTTGTGCGCGGCCATCCCAATAGCGGCTTTTCAGCCCCAGCTCCCAGCTGGTCGCATACTCGGGGGCATAGGTGGTGTTGTTGAAGTTGGCGGCTTCCTGGAACAGATTAACGGCGCCGGATTTGTAACCGCGACTGTAGGTGAGGTAGGTCATCACATCGTCATTGAAGGCGTACTGCAGCGACGCGGTGCTGGTAAGGACACCCTTTTCGTACTCGTCATAGAAGCTCGGCGAATTATAGATACCGAAGAGGTCCAGCGCGTTTCGTGGTGTACTTGCATCACCTGACGGTACAGGGCCGAGCAAACCGGTGTTGATGATCAGGCGCGACAGCAGAGAGTCGTACCAATAAAGCTGATCGTAGCCGCCCTCTTTCTCATCGCGGCTGTAGCGCAGACCGGCAATGGCGGTCCAGCCTGCCCCCAGATCTGCCTGCGCGTGAACAAAGGCAGCGGCACTGGTGGCATCCTGATAGTAATTGTCTTCAATGATTTTCTCGCCACCGGCGGGAAACAGGTCGAAAGCGCCGATTCCCAACGGCCCCAGCAAACCGCTCAGCAAGGTGGTACAACCGAGGGTCATCCCCGGCGGACGACAGAGCGGCGCGGTATCTACGCTCAGGCCGAGCAGCTCGGGAATGGCCATGGTGGTGCGGAAGCTGGCGTAGTTGTTGGCGTCGGTATCCGCCACAAAGTTGCGGTAGCTGCTGTATTCCTCTTTGGAGAAGTACAGACCGGCAATCAGATCCACCGGGCCAAAGCTGGTGGAGAGGTTGATTTCCTGCGAGAAGAAGTCGATCTGCGTGGGCTCATTCAACTGCAGAATATGCGCCGGGCCAAAGTCCGCGTCGCCGTTAACCTGCTCGTCTTTAAAGCGCCGCAAGCCGGTCACCGACTTGATGTCCATATTCTCCAGCGCCCAGTTCAGGGTCCAGCTCAGGCCCATGTCGTCACGCAGTTCGGAGGAGCGGGAATTGTTATTGGTCAGACGCTGATCTTCCGCGTTGCGGTCGGTGTAGAAATCCAGCCCGCGCAGATTCGCATAGTAGATCAGATCGTCGGTCAGCGGCCCGCTCAGCACCTGCACACTGCCCCAGCAGCAACCGGCATCGGCGGTGGAGTAATCGAGAATCAGGTGAGACTCCAGCGAATCGCTGATATCAAACAGCCACTGCACTTTGGCGCTCAGGCGGTCGGTTTGATTATAGGTGCGGCCGTCCTGCTGGCGGCTGCGCAGAAAGCCATCCTGCCGATTGGAAATGGCCGACACTCGTAGGGCGTGACGGTCGGTCAGTGGCAGGTTGAGCGCCAGTGAAATCAGCTCTTTGTTGTAATTGCCGAGCAAGACTTCGGCATTGCCGGAGACGCCATCAAAGTTGGGGCGCGTGCTGTTCAGCGACAGGGCCCCCGCTACGGTGTTTTTACCAAACAGTGTGCCCTGCGGCCCGCGCAGCAATTCCAGCGAGCCGATGTCATTCATATCCTGCAGCGCCATACCGGAGCGCGAGCGGTACACGCCATCAATGAATACGCCCACCGCTCCTTCAAAGGTGCGGCCGTTGCCGACGGTGCCGATGCCGCGAATCTTCAGGCTGGAGTTCTGCGAGCTTTGCCCCACATCGAAACTGATGCTGGGGTTGATATCGGTGAGGTCGGCAATGTCGGTCACGCCGGCGGCGCGCATGGCTTCTGCCGACATGGCGGTAATGGCAATGGGAACATCCTGCGCGCTCTGCTCACGCTTCTGCGCGGTGACGACAACTTCTTCCAGCATCGGCGCGGCGACAAGCCACGATGAGAAACACAGCAGCAGTACGGCTGACAGCAACACGGATAGGCGTTTCATGAGGGACCGTCCTTGTGAGGGAATCGTTATTTTTTTGTTATCACAGGGACGAATAGTATCTGGATTACACAAGACGGCTATTCTGCGTCACGCCACTTTTGGCCCGGGGCGCCACCGTCGGCGCCCCGGAACATAGAGAAGAAAACGCTAGCCGACGGCCTGCATGGATACTCGGTAGCGGCCGGGCGCTTTACCAAACCAGCGTTTGAACGCCTTCTGGAAAGCACTCTGATCGCTGAAACCCAGCTCCGCCGAGATATCCAGCAGGCCGACACTGGAGTCGACAATCAGCTTGCGGGACTGCTCCTTGCGCGCATCGTCCACCAGGCATTTGAAGTTGGTGTTGATGTAGCTGAGCCTGCGCTGCAAGGTGCGCGGCGCCATATCCAGTTCGGCGGCCACATCCTCCAGGCGGGGCACCCCTTCCGGCAGTTGGCGGATAATGCAGTCCATCACCTCGCGAATTACCCGGTCTTCCAACTGCAGGTTGGCGAGCTGCTCACGGGCAATCTGCAACAGCGATTCGTGAATCTCCGGGTGGGGGAACTGCGTGGGGCGCGCCAGAAAAGTGCGGTCGAACTCCACCGCATTGCTGTGGCTGTTGTAGTGCACCGGCGCCTGAATGATACGGGCAATTTCGGTGGCATCGCCGGGACCGGCGTGCTGGAAGTGGATTTCACGGTGGCTGCACCAGCAATCGAGCAGCGGCTTATTGGCGCGATACCAACTGGTGAAGAAAAACTCGATGACATGCCGAGACGGCATCTGGCGGGGAGGCACTCGCCAGCTCAACCGCGTCTGGTCCTCATCAATGCTCTCAAAATTCACATCGCCGTGATCGATCAGCAAACGCGAAAACGCCACAACGGCATCGATGGCCTCTTTCATATTGGCCGCGCTCATGCCGAGGTAATTCACCATGCCCCAGGCCTGACGCGAACAATGCACACCGGCGCGGGCACCGAAGTAGCGGTCTTTCAGCAACTGCTCACCGGCATCCAGTACGATTTCAAACAGACGCAGCGGGAAGCGCCCGCTGTCGCTGACGTGCTCCCGCACATCCAGTCGCAACAGACCACGAAGCTGTTCAGGGGTGATTCCACGCCCTTCCAGATAGTGGAGTGTGCTATCAAGGTATTCGCTGCAAACGGTGGGGGTTCTCATGCTTCTCTCCTCCTGAAAGTCCGGCTGGCGACCGACTTTCCTTATTATTTTGATGGGAAGATTCCCTGCACTGCGAAGGCAGCGTACCAGCATAAGGCGAAGCAGCAGGAGCATTTGCTATCATTTGGGTCCAGTAATGGCTATCATTTTGGTCCACGCCCTGCACAACAACAGTACGCGATCATGCAGCTTTTTGAGGTTGAACATATCGGTCGACGCCGACTCGGGCTCTTGCGGGATATTCTGCTGAACCGTTACCCGCAGGTCGATGCCGGCCAGCTCGCGGTCGACTGTGGCGTCAAGTCGGACTGGTCGATGGCCAGTCGCGACGAGAACGGCAGCATGCAGGCGGTGTTGCGGGTGATGCATACCCTGCGGCGCGGCGCCGTGCCGGATATTGCCCTGCAGCTCGGCGACCGCGCGCAGATTACCGACTCGGGGCTGCTCGGCTATGCAGTGCTCACCGCGCCGACCGTTCTGCAGGCCGCGCGAATGACCAGCCACGCACTGAGCAGCTCAAACTATCTGCTGCGCAATAAAATTGTGGTGAAGGAGCAGTACGCCAGCAGCGTATTCAGTGTGACCAGCCGGGCGCGCCCGCACCGCGAAATGCTGATGGAAATGAGTATGCTGGCGGTTTGGCGCTGTATCCAATCCATTGTGCCCAGCGGTCGGGCCAGCACGCCCGCAGAAGTCCACTTCAGCCATCCGGCGCCCGACTATGCCGCACGCTACGAGGAGCTGTTTGGTTGTCCGGTGTACTTCAACCGCGCTCACGATGTATTGATTACCCCATCGACGCTGATCCATCAGCGCATTCCCTCAGGCAATACCGCACTGATTCGCAGCCTGTCGACCGAGCTGCGTGAATTGCTTGGCGACGGCTACCGGGGCAGCGGCATTGCCGCCCGCGTGCGCCGCGCGCTGGTGGAAAATCCGCAGTCCTGCGCATTCTCGCTCACCGGCACCGCCGCGCAGTTGAATATGCACCCGCGCAGTCTGCGCCGCTATCTCGCCGATCAGGGCCACAGCTTTCGGGAAGTCTGTCAGGAAGCGCGCATGGCGCTGGCCAAGCAGTATTTGAGCAATACCCAAATGCCGGTCAAGGCCATTGCCCTGCAACTGGGTTATCGACACAGCAACAACTTTACCCGCGCCTTTGCCGAGTACTTCGGCGAAACGCCGGAAGCCGCACGCCGGCGCGAGTTTGCCGATCAGGATGCCAGTGCCAATCCCGCCAGGTGATCGTCTCGCTGGCCCGCCATTAGCTCCATCAAGGTGAGACGCTTGAAGTAGGCCCCCACGTTCAGCTCGTCAGTCATACCGATACCGCCGTGCAACTGCACCGCCTGCTGACCGACGTAGCGACCACTTTCCGCCAACTGCACCTTGAGCTGCGCAGCAGCGCGATGAAAGCCCTCGCGGCCCTGCTGCTGAAAAGCCGCCCACAACAATGAGCGCAGCTTCTCGCCAGCGATAAACATATCGGCGAAGCGGTGCTGCAGCGCCTGAAATGCCGCCAGTGGCATACCGAACTGCTTGCGGGTTACCAGATACTCGCCGCTGACACTGAGCAGGCTGTCGATGCAGCCCAGCGACTCTGCCGCCATCAGCAACAGACTTTCCGATACCGACTGCCGCAGCGCGCGCTCCGCCGCATCACCGCGACACAGCACCGCGCTGTCATCGACCGGCACACCGTCAAACTGGATGTCTCCGGCGGCGCGGCCATCGGCCATCACATAGCGACGCAAACCCGCGGGTTGCGCGGCAAGCAGCAGCAACAGCAGCTCGCCCTGCTCATTGCGGGCAGAGACCAGCCACTGCTGCGCCTCTCCCGCACCCAGAACCGCACATTTTTTACCGTAAAGCGCGCCGTCTTTTACGCGCGTCTGTACGACCAGCGGATTACCACGGCTGGCACTTTCTTCCCACGCCAGTGACAGGCGCAGCTCACCGCCGACCAGCGAGGGCAGCAACGCCTCGGCTTGCGCGGGTGACGCAATGCTCGCCAACAGGCGTGCAGCCGCGACCACTGGCACCACCGGCTCGGGCACCAGACCGCGCCCCAGCTCTTCGGCAACGGCCATCATGTCATCCAGACCACTGCCCAAGCCGCCGTATTCCTCGTCCAGCGCCAGCCCCAGCACGCCGAGCTCCGCCCACTGCTGCCATAGGCCCGCATCAAAATGCTCACCTTTGGCGAGGCGTTGGCGATGTCGCTCATAGTCGTAGTGATCGCTGACAAAGCGGCGCAGGCTGTCGCGGAATTCCTGCTGTTCCGCGGTGTATTGATACTGCATGGAAATTCCTCTCTCTTATCCTGCCATGACGGCCTTGGCCAGCAGGCTGCGCTGCACTTCGTTGGAACCGGCATAGATGGATGCGGCCCGTGTATTCATGTAGTAAGGCATTGCCAACAGCTCGTCTTCGCTGAAGTCACTGGGGGCCGCGCCAATTTCCAGCGCGCCCGGATCGTAGACGAGTGAACGCAGGCCCGTAACCTCAAGCTGCAGTTCAGAGAAACGCTGCATGACTTCGGTGCCGAGAATTTTCAGCAGGGAAGCCATCGGCCCGGGGTTTTGTCCGTGCTTCAAGCCGGCATTCACCCGCTTTTCGGTGTGCTCCACGGCCAGCGCCTCAATTTCCAGCGCCTCAAGACGACGCGCCAGTACCGGATCGTCGAGACGGCGCTGCCCGAGTTCATCAACCTGCTCACACTGTTCACGCAGACGCTCGACCGCAGGCACCAGCCAGGCACCCATGGTGCTGCCACCGCGCTCAAACTCCAGCACGTACTTGGCGACAGTCCAGCCTTCGTTCTCTTCACCGACGCGGTTGGCGCAGGGCACACGCACGTCGCTGAAGAAGACTTCGCACTGCTCCGGCGCGCCGTCCAAACCGAGGATCGGGCGCACTTCCATACCCGGCAGGCCCATATCCAGCAGCAGGAAAGTAATGCCCTGCTGGGGCTTGCCCTCGCTGCTGGTGCGCACCAGCGCAAACATCTTGTTGGCGTGCTGTGCGTAGGTGGTCCAGATTTTCGAACCGTTGAGAATGTAGTCGTCACCGTCGCGATCAGCGCGGCATTTCAGCGCCGCAAGGTCACTGCCCGCGCCGGGCTCGGAGTAGCCCTGACACCAGAAATCCTCTCCCGACAACATGCGCGGCAGTAATTCCTCCTTCTGTGCGTCGCTGCCAAAACCGAGAATCGCGGGGCCGACCATCTGCAGATTCTGGGGAAGAATGGGCGGCATCTGCGCGCGGTTGCATTCCTGCGCGAACACATAACGCTGCTCCAGACTCCAGCCGGTACCGCCGTATTCCTGCGGCCAGCTCGGCGCCACCCAACCCTTGTCAGCGAGAATGCGCTGCCAGGCCATCGCCTGCTTGAAGGGCGCAAAGACGCTGGTGGTTTTGCGGCCCGCTTCGCGAATCTCCTCGGTCGCGGACTCGCGGATAAAAGCCCGCACTTCGTCGCGGAAGGCCTCTAATGAACGATCTTCTGTCATCGGGCTCTCCTCAGGCGCGCTGTTGGGCGGCGTCATCGTCGACCAGCATATTGGCCAGACGTTGGCCGATAATCGCTTCGGCATCGTTGACCATGCGCTCAATCAGCTCGGCACAGCTCGGAATATCATTAATCAGCCCCATTACCAGACCGGCAGTCCACACGCCGTCGTCGGTATCCCCTTTCTCCAGCACGTTCTCGCGGCCACGCTTACCGGCCACCAGCGGCTGCAGATCGGAGAAGTCCGTATCGCCCGGACGGCCTTCAATATCCAGCACTTCGCGGGCAATGGCGTTTTTGTAAATTCGGGCGGTGTTTTTCAGGGTGCGGAAGATCAGTGCGGTGTCCAGCTCGGAGCTTTCCACCATTTTCTGCTTCACGTTCTCGTGAACCGGGGCTTCCTTCGTCGCCACAAAGCGGGTCCCCATATTGACCGCTTCGGCGCCCAACGCCAGCGCGGCAGCCAGCCCCTGACCATTACCGATACCGCCGGAAGCAATCATCGGAATGCTGAGTTTGGCCGCGGCGCAGGGCAGCAAGACCATATTGGGCACGTCATCTTCACCGGGGTGCCCGGCGCATTCAAAGCCATCGACACTGGCGGCGGCGCAGCCGATGGCTTCGGCTTTGAGCGCGTGACGAACCGAGGTGCACTTGTGCAGCACTTTGACGCCAGCCTCATTAAACGCAGGCATGAACGCCTCGGGGCTGCGCCCTGCGGTTTCTACAATCTTGACGCCCTCGTCGATAATCACCTGCACGTATTCGTCGTAGGGCACGGGGTTAATCGTCGGCAACAGCGTCAGGTTCACGCCGAAGGGTTTTGAGGTCATCTCGCGGCAGCGGCGAATTTCGCGGCGCAAATCCTCTGGCGTTGGCTGCGTCAGCGCCGTAATAATGCCCAGGCCACCGGCATTGGACACGGCCGAGGCCAATTCAGCCAGCCCGACGGCCATCATGCCGCCCTGGATAATGGGATGCTCGATACCCAGCAGTTCAGTAATACGTGTTTTGATCATTCGCGTTGCCTCTTGTCATGCGTGCACCGGTCTTCCCCGATGCGATGACTCACTCTACGGCGCTGCCCCACAAGCCTATAGCGCGTTGACGCCAGCACTTGTCCAATCACGTCACCTGCCCGCCACCGCGCTGCCGCATCGATGGCGTCTGCCAACAAGCTTTGGCGTCTACACCTCAAGCCCTCAACCGTCTAGCCCCGCAAAATCAGCTCAAACTGAAGATAATAGAGAGCGACCCACCATGCACATGCACAAAATGATCGAGTTCAACGCGCTGAACCATCCCGGCGTGACCGCCCTGCGCTGCGGCGATCAGACACTCAGCTACGCCGAACTCAATGATCGCGCCGAGCGCCTGGCTGCCGGTCTTCAGCAGCGCGGCATCGCACCGGGGCAGCGCATCGCTCTGCTGGCTAAAAATTGTATTGAATACCCCCTGTTGCTGCTGGCCAGCATGAAACTGGGCAGCGTGCTGGTACCGCTGAACTTCCGCTTGGCGAGTGCCGAACTGAGCGGCATTCTGCGCGACAGCCAAAGTACGGTGCTGATTGTGGGCGACGCGGAACTGCGAGCGATTGCCGATAACGCTGACAGCGCAGCGGAACTGAGTGCGCGATTCACCCTGGAAGACAGTGCATCGGGCTGGGAGTCCTTCGACAGTCTGCTCGGCGACGCCGCGACGCTGAACCGCTATTCCGGCGACAGCGATAGTACCGTGCTGCAGCTCTACACCAGCGGCACAACCGGGCTGCCCAAAGGCGTGATGATTGCTCACCGTCAGCTCAGTGACGGCTATATCATGACCGCCCAGATTCCCCCGCGCTTGCAGGTCGCCGATACCGGCATCATGCCGCTGCCACTGTTCCATGTGGCCGGTATCGCTGCCAGCCTGTTCTGGCTGTGTAACGGCCTCACGGTAGAGTTGATGGCAGACTTCAATCCGGTGGCGGTCGTCGACGGTATCTGCCGCAGCCAGGGCTGCGATATTGTTCTGGTTCCGGCGATGATTCAGGCCATTCTCGCCTTTGTTCCAGATCTCGATAAGCGCGACTTTTCTCCGCTGCGACGCATCACCTACGGCGCCTCACCGATTTCTCTCGACACCCTGCGCGCCGCCATTCGCGTTTTTGACTGCGACTTCGTGCAGGGCTTCGGCATGACCGAGCTGAGCTGCATGGTGCTGTGCCTGCAATCCGCCGACCATCAACGGGCTCTGGCGGGCGAAGAACAACTGCTGCGTAGCTGCGGGCGTCCGCTGCCCGGCTGCGAGCTGAAAGTGGTGAACGAACAGGGCGAAGAAGTCGCCCCCGGTGAAACCGGAGAGCTGCTGGTGCGGTCAGGCACCAGCATGCAGGGCTACTGGCAACAGCCGGAAAAAACGGCCGAAACCGTGGTCGATGGCTGGCTGCACACCGGCGACGCGGGTTATGTGGACGAGGAAGGATTCTTCTACATCCGCGACCGGGTGAAGGACATGATTGTCTCCGGCGGCGAGAACATCTATCCGGCTGAAGTGGAAAATGTCTTGTTTGCCCACCCCGCCATCGCTGACGTTGCCGTGATTGGCGTGCCCGATGCGAAGTTTGGCGAAGCGCCGCTGGCAGTCTGTGTGCTGGCGCCGGAGCAAAGCACCAGCGATGAAGAACTGATCGAATTCTGCAAAGCACAATTGGCGTCGTACAAGACCCCTCGCCAATATGCCTTTGTTGAAGAAATTCCCCGCAATCCCTCAGGCAAGGTGCTCAAGCGGGTACTCCGTGAACCCTACTGGCAAGCGTCGGAACGGCGTGTAGGTTGACGGCCTTGGGCTGCGGAGCCACCTTCGGCCTCCAGCGTTACTTTCTCGCTGCATCGCAGCGGGTTCCGCCGCCCCTTTTTTCTCAGCACCCCCGATTATCGTTTATCAATCCCCGGTGTAGCGCTGCAACTGCCGGATCATCGCCTCAGCACATTCGCGCTGATATACCTCGGTGACCTCGCCGTGAAGGTAGTAGGACAGTCGCAGACACGCGGTGCCCAGCTCAACTGTCAACGCCGTGGCATTGGGTTCCCGATTGGGCAAGACCACCCCCGCCTCGCGCATCAGTGCATCCACATGGTGTCCCAGGTGAGCAATACTCAGCTGCAGGGCCTGATGGCTTTCACTGCTCGCCACCGCGCCAAGCACCAGCATTCCCGCCACCGGATGACGGTTATAGAACTTTGCCACGAGCGAGGCCACATCATCGATCACCTCGCGCCACGGCCGCCCAGTGGTGCCGATAGCCAGCTCGGCCACTTCATCCTCAAGCCGCTGCAAATACCGGCGCGTCAACTCATTGAGGATGGCGTAGGGCGTGGGGAAAAAGTGATAAATGCTGGTGCGTGTGCAGGACAGCCGCGAGGCCAGTTCGGGAATCGACAGCCCGTCGCTGCCTCGCTCGGCCAACAAGGTTTCTGCGGCTGACAGGATGGTTTCAAAACGCTCTCGGCCGCGCGCTTGGGCGGGCTTACGTGCAGCCTGACCGGCTTTGCTGGCTTCCGGCGGGGACAGTTCTTCAGATAGTGACAGCGGCTTGTTCATAGCGCGAGCCTAACACTTGACGAGAAAACCGTACAGGCGTACAAAATAAACATACTTTTGTACAAAATAATCATAACAGTGCCAAAAGGGAGTCGCACAATGGCAGCCCCAGCCCGATGGATACCGCTACACCTGTTGTTTGTCAGCCTGTTGAGTGCCTGTGGAGGTAGCTCCAGTGGAGCGCCGCAAAACGGGGATCAGGGCGCCGCAGACGGCGGCGGAAGTGGTGGTGGCGCAGCCACTGAAGTCAGCTTCTTCAATCAACAGATTCAACCGCAGCTCGACTTTTGCCGCACCTGTCATATTCCCGGCGGGGTGGCCGATGCCGACGATGGACGTCGGCTGATGCTGTCATCTGACGCCGCCAATGACCTCTCGGCATTGAAGGCGGCGTGGCAGGCGCTCGGTGGCGGCGTGGACAGCAACCTGCTGCTGCGCGAAGCCAGTGACCCCAGTGAACCCCACAGCGGTGGAAAGCCCTGGCGCAGCGACTCTGCCATTTATCAGGCCATGCAAACACTGCTGGCCTGCTGGGAATCCCCGGACCAATGCCATTTTTCCGGCGGCGGCGAGGTAAGCGAACCACTGGCACTGCTGGGCAGCAGTCGCGCAACCCATGTCTACGAGACCTATTGCGCCGATAAGCCCGACAACACCGCCCTGCCCGTCGACCCGCGCAGCACCATTCAACCGGGGCGCAATGCCGGTCGCGCCGTGCACTTCAACGCCTGGTTTGAGGAGTGTCAGGCCGACCTCCCCGCTGCCGAACAGAATGCCAAAACCTGCGGTGAGTATCGCCAGCGTCGCGACAAAGGCTACGCGGCACTGGTCGAAACGCTGGCCGCACCGACCCTGATGCCGCTCAGCGCGGAAGACCACGACAATCGCTGGCAAAAGTGGGGGCTGTCATCGCGCCCCGAAAATTTCGAAGCCCTTTACAGCCTTCGCTATGGCATGAACTACGCCAATTATCACAACCCCTACCCGCTGCCCGGCGAAGACCCGAACAGCAGTAACGGCGGCTCGGGCAAACTGCCAATGGGACTGCGTCAACTCAAAGACGAGAACGGGCGCTGGACCGGCGAGATCGGCAGCGTCGCCTGTTTTCAGTGTCACGGCGGCCAGATCGACAGCAACAGCGGCCCGCTGCTGACCGATGAAAGTTTAGGTCTCGGCAATGCCAACCTCGACTACCTGATGGTTTTTGCCGACAACTCACCGCTGCAATACCTGGGAATTACCAGTGATATCGGTAACGTCAGCCCGGAAATGCTGTTCAATATGGGCGTAAAACAACGCGGCCAGAATAACGCCGTGGGCGCTTTCGAACTGCTGGCGATGCTGCTGGACTACGACACCCTCGGTCTGGCGCCCAACCCGCTGAAAGCGCTGGCAAGCGAGGGGCTGGATTTCGATCACCCCACCGCCCAGGCACAGGACACTCCGCCGTGGTGGAATTACAGCCACCGCGCCCGCAAGTTCTTCGACGCCGGTCAGTCAGTAGATGCCACCCGCATTCTGATGGCCGCCGGGCAGATTTCGCCCGAGATCTTCGACGGCGTGACCTACCGGCATATTATCGAGAGCAACGATCAGGATGTGTCCGCCTACATCCTGTCGACGGTATCGCCGGAATATCCGGGCAACATCGATACCGCACTGGCTGAACAGGGCGCAGTGCTGTTCCACACCAAAGACCTGTGGGCCGAACCCGGCAACGCCAATGCGCCCCGCCCCGAAGGAGGCAATGGCAGTTGTGCCAGCTGCCATGGCGCCTACTCGCCGCGCTACGTCAACGATCCCGAGTTTTTGGAAGACCCCGCACTCGAGGGATTGGCGGCACATATTTCACCGCTGGACACCATCGGCACCGACCCCGCTCGCGCCGACAATATCACCCCCTACCTGCGCGCCACCTTCGGCTCAACCTATTTCGGCTCCCCCGAGGGCGACCCGGACTATGTTGCGCCTGAGGATAAAAACCCGCTGAGCGAGGCACTGGATGACAGCCTGCCCGTCGGCATGCGACCCGAGGGTGCCTGCGGCTGGGAACAGGGCGTGATCGGCTATCAGGCGCCACCGCTGTATGGGGTGTGGGCCACGGCGCCGTATCTGCACAACGGCTCGGTGCCCACGATCGACGCCCTGCTGGATTCGTCGCAGCGCCCGGCTATCTGGCAGCGGGCCCTGCGCAGTGAGTCTGGCATTATCGGCTTTGATCAGCATTTTGAGCGCGCCTACGACAGTCAGGCCATGGGCTGGAAATACCAGGCCCTGAGTTGTGAAGACATCCCCGGCTCCACACAACTCAACTGCAATCCCGTGGATGAGAATGCCCCCAGCCTGCTGCAGTTAGTGGAAAGCTTCCTCAAGCAGAGTGTGAACTGGACGGCGCTGCTGTCGATACCGGACCCCAGCCCGGGCGCGTTCGACAAGCGTCTGGTGTTCGACAGCCGCATTCTGGGCAACAGTCGCGACGGTCACAGCTTCAGTGATGTGCTGACCGACACCGAGCGTCGCGCCGTAATTGAATACTTGAAAACACTGTAAAGCGCCGGCGTAAAGCCGCCTCGGTGCCAACACCATAAGGAGTTGTTTATGGCAATTGCCAACCTCGACATTCTCAGCGACGCGTTCAGTTATCAACGCCCTGCAGACATCGACGCAAAACTTGCAGAACTGCGCGCCACCGACGGCATTGCCTATGTCGAGCCGGAGGGCATTCGTCCCTATTGGGCGGTGAGCCGCTATGAGGACATTCGCTATATCGAATCCCACCCGGAGCTGTTCAGCGCCGAACCGCGCACAGTACTGATTATGGAAGCGCTTGAGCAAACCAATATTGCGCGC
The DNA here is from genome assembly GCF_000420325.1 of Spongiibacter tropicus DSM 19543. NCBI lineage: Bacteria > Pseudomonadati > Pseudomonadota > Gammaproteobacteria > Cellvibrionales > Spongiibacteraceae > Spongiibacter > Spongiibacter tropicus. Next base: position 226,732 of record NZ_ATUS01000003.1, read on the forward strand.
TTTGGCGATGCTCAGGGCGTGAAAACGCTGGTCCACATGGATGGCGAGCAACATCGGGCACTTCGGCAGATCACTCGCGACTGGTTTATGCCCGCCAATGTCGCCAAGCTGCGCGGGCACGTGAATGAGCTGGCAAGCGAATTTGTGCAACGTCTGCGCGATACCACCGGTGGAGACTGCGACTTCGCGGCCGACATCGCGTTCTGGTATCCGCTGCGGGTCATTCTGCAGTTAATCGGGCTGCCCCAGGAAGATGAGGCGACCATCCTCGCCCTGACCCAACGGCTGTTCGCCCCCGACGGTTATGTCACCGAGGAGCAGGATGCGACCGCAGTGTTTGTCGAAACTGTGCAGCGTATGGGTGAGTATTTTACCGCGCTGGCGGAGGATCGCCGGGCGTCGCCACGAGATGACCTCGCCAGCCTACTGGCCAATGCCAAGCTCGACGATCAATTGCTCGACCCCTTCACGCTGACCTCGTATTTCGTGCTGCTGGCAACGGCGGGACATGACACCACCAGTGCCAGTATCGCGGGCGGCATGCTGGCGCTGATCGAACATCCCGATCAACGGACATTGCTGGAGCAGCACCCGGAACTACTGCCCCAGGCTGCCGATGAAATGATTCGCTGGGTCACCCCGGTCAAACACTTTGCGCGCACCGCGCTGGAAGATGTAGAACTGCGCGGACAGCGTATTCGCAAAGGCGAAACACTGGCGATGTTCTTCGCCTCGGCCAACCGCGACGAGGAGGCTATTGCCGATGCCGGGCGCTTTGATATTCAACGCAAAGGCAGTCGTCACCTCGCCTTCGGTCACGGTCGTCACAACTGTCTGGGAATGCATTTGGCCCGCATGGAAATCGAATGCTTCTTCGGGCAACTGCTGCCACAGTTGGACAGCGTCGCGCTGGCGGGCACTCCCACATACATCCCCAGCCAGTTTGTCAGCGGTCTGCAAACCCTGCCGTTAACGATGCGATTCCGCTAAGCGAGAGGCGGGCGAAGGCCCGCCTGTTCACGGTTCCGGTATCGCACCGTCAATCCAGATACACAGCCAGCTTGCCGGTGTTGCCGCCACTCATCAGTGTGGGTAAGGCAGCCTGCGCATTTTCCAAACCCTGCACAAGATGGTTCTGATTGAGCAGCCGTCCCTCCAGAAACCACTGTTCGAGAGTCTCCAGCATGGCGGGCACCCGGTCGAGGTAGTCCAGAATCATAAAGCCTTCAATCCGCAGCCGTTTGGTGGTTACCAGGGGCAGGTTCTTCACACCGTATTGCGCGGCCTTGCCGTACTGGGAAACGCTGCCCGAGGCGACAATGCGCCCATGCAAGGCCATGTTGGGCAGCACCGCGTCCAGGGTTTCACCGCCCACGTTGTCGAAAAACACCTCGACACCGTCGGGAATCACCTCAGCGATGGCCGCCTGTAAATCGTCGCAGCCCTTGTAATCGATGGCGCCATCAAGTCCCAGGGTTTCGACCAGTAGCTGGCACTTCTTTGCCCCTCCGGCGAGGCCGTAAACCCTCGCGCCAGCCGCTTTGGCAATCTGCGCGGCCATGATGCCGGTGGCGCCCGCGGCACCGCTCACCAATACGCGCTCGCCCGGTTGCACCTGTCCCACATCGATCATGCCGGCATAGGCCGACCAGCCGGTGAGACCCAAGGTGCCGACATAGGCATCCAGCGGAATTTCCGGGTGCAATTCCAGCGTCATTGTCAGGGCATCGTCGAGCAGCGTATCGCCGTCTGCCACAATGTAATCCGACCAGCTCTGCAGACTGACGACATGCTGGCCCTCGCGAAATGCCGGATGCCGAGACGCGTCTACCTGCCCGATGATATGGCCGCGCATCGGATCGCCAATTTGTAGCTGCGGCAGGTAATCCTCGCGCTCGCTGAGCCAAAGCAGATTGGAGGCATCCAGCGACAGCAGCCGGGCTTTGATCAGCACTTGTCCGGGTGCCAGTTCGGGCATCGGCAGTGTTTCCAGTCGCAGCTCAGAGCCATCCAGGCCATCTTGCAGGTAGTGGTCGATGATCCAGCGGCGAATGTCTGTTGAGCGAGTCATTGAGGTCTTCCATTGTCGGGCCTCCGGTCTGGGCAACCGGACGCTTGGTTATTATGTGGCATGCATAATAAAAGCCCTGACGAGCCGCCTCATTGTTAAAACTCGCCACAGCGCCTGTTATTTCATGACAGCGGTCGCCATAAAAAAGGCCTCCCGTCGGGGAGGCCTGCAGGCAGAGACCACGTAGAAGCGCGATCGGCGGTATCGCTACCGCCATCGATATCTCTACAGTGTTTTCAGATACTCGATGATGGCGCGGCGCTCACTGTCGGTCAGCACATCACTGAAGCGGTGGCCGCCATTGCCTTGACTGAACATCGCGGTGTTATAGATTTTGCGATTTTCGATATCGCTGTCGGTGAGCACCGGCGGGTTGGTAATATTCCAGGCCAGCAGCAAGTTGGAGAACAGCGTGTTCAGCGGAATACCGAGCACCGCGTCCAACAGCGGGTCGAGTGGCGTGCAATCCAGATAGGGAAGGCTGTGATCGCCGCCGCAGTTGAGCTCGTCATAATCCCAGCCCAACTTATCGTCGAGATACGCCCGCTCGAAGTTGTAGTCAAAGCCCATCACCACCTGCCCGGCCTGGTCGGCCCTGGCGGGTTTGGAGGTACGGCGCCAGATGGCCGGGCGCTGTGCTGAATCCAGCAGCGCTTCAACGGTGGGCACCGAGCCATTGTGCAGGTAGGGCGCGGTGGCCCAGATGCCATACAGGGGCGGTGCGGCGTAACCGCGAGGACGTCCGTTGGCCAGCTCCGGCAGGTTCTGCACGCGGCAATCCTGCTCGGTGCCTGCGGTTTCCGGATAGCCGACAAAGGTATTCGACAGCCCGCGGTTTGTCCCCTCATTGAAGGTATCGAGGCGCACCCGGTCGGTATCGATGATGTCGATCGGCGTAATATAGCTGGCGATGCCCTCAAGCTCAGGCGACGCGAGATAACGGCTGTCATTCACATAGCGAGGCGAATAGGCGCCGTGACAACTGGCGCAGCTGCCATTCCCTTCTGCAGGCGACGCCACCGGATTATCGAGCGTAGCTGCCCACAGATCCTTGGTATGAAACAGCACCGCGCCCTGCTCTGCGAGTGCGGTATCAATCTCACCCGGATAGACCGGTGACTTCTGCGCCATAATCCAGTGGTCACCGTGCTGCACATTCTCACTCATCCAGGCTTCAATGCGCTCGCTGTCGAAAATGCCGGGCAGCTCACCATCGAGCAAGGGGTTTTTATCCAGCAGCGGGTAGTAGAGGGCGAAGTCCACACGCACGGCGTCACCGGAGAACATGGCATCGACAAACTTCACCGGACGACGACCGACATTCCACCAGGCAGGCGTGTCGCCGGTGGCCGTCGAGCCATTGTTGAGAATCTCGCCGATGGTGGTGAAGTTGCTGGGATCAAAGGCGCCGACAACCGACAGAACATTGGCGAACTGCGCATTGTTGGTCCCCCGCACGCGGCCGCCAAAGCCGCCGCGGTCGATCAGCAACAGCCCCGGCACACCAGTCGCGGCAAGGTCGCGGGCAGACGTCGTCGCGTCCAGCAGACCACCGCCCGCCCCGTAGAGATATTGCAGGCCGTCAGCGGTCTGTACCGGCGTGCTGTGGCAACCCTGACAGTTGGCGGCAATATAGCCACTGTAACTGCCGTCTGCGTTGCGCGTCTGGGTCAGCCCCTGAGGCAAGGTGCCCGAGCCGCCGTCGGTCTGATTGGGGTCTTCTCCCGGCAATGGATAGGGATTGCGGGGCGCGTCGGGGCCGCGCAGCACCGGACCGAAGCCGTGACGCTCAGCCACCAGATCATCAAAATTGTCCGGTCGGCCGGGCATTCCCCAGATCATCCACAGGCGGTTGTACTGCTCCGCACTGGCGGCCGACATACCGTGCGGCTGATCTCCGGCGAAGGTTGTAGCCGCTCCGATCTGCCCATTGCCTTCCATGATGGGCCGACCTTTCTCATAACTGCTGCGCAGCTCTCCACAGGTCTCCGGATGCGGGCGTTCGCCCACCAGTTCGGGATCTATGTGGCAGTCTTTCCAGAAAGCGTTGAACGCCACTGCGCGGCCACTGTTAACACCCGGCTGGATCAATGAGCGAGGGTCGACAGGCAGCACGGCCGAATCGGGCCGAGGATTGCCATCGCCGTCGTCACCACAGTAATCAAACCAGCGATGGCCGCCACGGGCACTGCCGAGCAGGGGCTCTTCAGCGGTATCAACGGGCTCATCGCCACCGCTCAGTGAGCAGCTATCGGGATTATCCCAGCAGGCCAGCAGCGTACGCATGTTCTGATAAATCGCGCCGCCGGCGACCCAGGGTTTGCCGCCACTATGGGGTTCGCTGTCATCGCTGGCCTCGATCAGAATCAGGCTGCTGTCGACGCCGCCACCCAATGCCTGCCAGGAGGCATACAGCAGGTCGTAGTCGTTGCTGGGGTTGCTGCTCAGCATAAAACGGCGGCCCTCATCACTGTCGGCAACCGCGCCTGGAATATGACAAGTCCGGCAAAATGCCACCGCCGTTTGCAGGCGCTGCTCAAAGAAGACATCCGGCTCACCGATCGGGCTGCCACCGCCGCTGCCGCCATTGCCGCCATCGCCCTGTCCCTGAGCCCCGCCACCGGCCCCACCACCACCACAGGCGGAGACAAAACCGGCCACGACCATTGCAAGCAGGGAGTGTCGAATACGCATACCATCACCTCTCTCGGCTCCCGGCGGTGCATTCACACGCAGAGAAGCCATTTTTATTATTCAGTGATGAATATATGAGCAGTAGTGATTCGAGACTTGTTGCCTAGCGCCGGGATTTGTCCCGCCAGCCCGCAACGAATTATCCCGCAGAAACCTCGGCCTGCAGACTCCCGCCCCACTGTCCCTCGGCATCAATCCAGACGTGCGGCAGGCCCAGCGCCTGCAACCAGTCCGGGGCACCGTCCCGCCCCTGCAACATGGCAACGGTCGCCCCTGTGCCCGCCAGCAGGCACAGGGGAGCGACCACGCTAACGCTGCGCATGGGGGTTTCCACGGGCCAGCCACGGCGGGGGTCGAGAATGTGGCTGTAGCGCTGCCCGTCCACCACCATGTAGCGCTCGTAGTCACCACTGCTGGCCAGCGCACCCTGCTTGAGGGGCAATACCGCCAGAGCATGTTCGGGGTCACGCGGGTCGCGAATGCCAATCTGCCAGGGCCGACCATCGGGGTGGGGACCGATCAGGCGAATATCGCCCCCGAGATCAACCAAGCCGTGATGAATGCCCCGCTGCAGACAGCACTCCGCCGCGCGGTCTGCGGCGTATTCCTTACCAAAGCCGCCAAAGTCCAGTTGCATGCCGGCGGGCAATTGCAGCGATGGCGAAGACCATTGCAGCTTCTGCCAGCCCAGCCGGGCCAGACAGTGATTCACGGCATCGTCGCTGGGCAGGCGGCCAGACTTGAAGTCCCAGGCTTCACGCAACACGCCGGAGCTGATGTCGAACAGCCCCTCGCTCTCGCGCCAGGCGGTATCGGCATAGTCCAGCAGCGCAGCCGTTTCCGCATCAACAACGACCGGCTCGCCACCCGCCGCGCGGTTAAGACCACTGAGCGCACTGTCGTCACGGTAGCGGGAGTATTTCTGTTCGATACGCTGCACTTCGGCAATCGCCGCACCGGCGGCAATATCGGCACTGGCAGCAGACTCGGCGTAGAGCTGCAATTCGCAGGGACTGGCCATGGCCGTAAACGCGAAGCGAAACAGAGACAGCGGTTTGCTCATTTAAAGCTGCCAGTTCAGTCCCAGCGACAGTAGCTGGAAGCTGACCAGTGAAGGGTTCTCCACGTCGACGGTTTCCAGCGCATAGTCCGCACTCGCCTCATAGCCCTCCCACTCGGCATGCAAGCCTATATCGCCCCACTGCTTTTCCAATCGCAGGCGCAGGCTCCACGCACCGTAGGGCGACAGTCGGTAGTCGCTGCTGGCCAGACCGTCGGCGCGTGCAGAGAAGAAATACGGCGCATAGAAAAACGCCTGGGTCTGGCTGTAATAACGCAGTGAAGGTGTCAACTGCCAGCCGCCGGGCAAGTTCTGATACCAGGACACATCGAAGGTATGGGAGGCGATATCCCAGTCGTCTTCAAAGTAGCGATAATCCACATGCAGGGCGGCTTTGATATCCGGCAGGAAATGCCGCAGTCGCAGTTGGCCTACCCACTCTTCGCGTCGCTCGGGACGAGCGTCGGCCACGGTATTGGCAATATCGTCCTGCCACACTTTTTTGTAGGGGTCCGACAGATAGCCGCGCTGCACATTCAGCGACAGACTGCCCTGCACCACGGTCTGCGGACTCAGAATCCGGCTCAGGCCGACAAAGGCGGTCGTCGCGTCCTTGCTGGCTTCGTCAACGCGGTCCGGCAGAATGTCACCGTCGGTGGGCTCGAGTTCGTCGTCGCTATAGCCGATGCCGCCGGTCAGCGTCACCAGACCATCATTGAACTCATAGAGCCCTTCCAGGCCCGCATTCAATGCAAAATAGTCGTTTTCTTCGGAAGCTCCGGCCTTCACTGACAGCTTGGCCTTGTCGCCAATAAGCTGGTTGACGGAGGCCTGCACATCTTTGCGCTGCTCTTCAATGCTGGCACCGCTCATTACCTGTACCGGGCCTTTCTGACCGGGAAGAATAAACCACGGCGACGCGCCGCTCATGGTTTCATAGGTCAGGTCGACTGCAACGTCGGTGGTATCGCCCAGCGGGGCGGCAGCGCGAAACTGATGGCTGTCGATGTCATAACGTTTGGTCGATCCCCCCGACAGCTTCCCGCTGTCCAGATCATCTTCGCGATAGGCCGACGCCTTGTACTGCACGACGGTTTCGGTGAGCACCGTCGCCGCATCCGCGGGCAAGCTCAGGCCGGGAATAGCCAGCGCCGCGCTGGCCAATGTCGCCAGACGGTGTCGATTGCGACTCTCTGTCATTGTATTTCCTCAGTCCCTTTCACCGGCGCTCTTCAGCCGTTCAGTTACAGCCGCAGCCGCCACCGCCGACGGAGGCGCCGCCCTTGCTGGCTTCTTTACTGTAGTAAATTTGTGAACGCAGACCGGAGGATAGCGGATCGGGGTCCCAGGCCATTTCCGGCCGGGCCAGATAGCCTCGCTGCCAGGCCTCCACCGGTTCGGTCGCACAGCCCGCCAGCAGCCCCGAGAGCAAAACTGCTGTAAACACTGCCTTCAAACGCATCACTTATTCCTCCAGCAAGGCCATAATTTTGCGTCGCAAGGGTTCGATATCAGTTTTGCGAAACCCTTCGTGCACGTGCTGTACGCGGCCATCGCGATCAATCAGGAAGGCCGTCGGCATCCCTTTCACTGCAAAACGCTTGGGCAGCGTGCTGTCGGCATCGCGCAGTGTGGGGTAACTGACGGGGTGGCTTTTCAGAAAGGCGTCGGCATCTTCTTGATAGGCATCGACATTCACTGCAAGGACGACAAAGCCCTGATCCCCCAACTCGCGATACAGCGCATCGAGCGCAGGCAGAGACAGGCGGCAGGGCCCGCACCAGGAGGCCCAGAAATCGAGATACACCACCTGACCGGCATAGTCAGCCAGTGCCACCGATGATTGTCCGCCCAGAGACGGGCGCTGAAAATCCGGCACGGCGTCGCCTTTCGCCAGCGCATGCACAGGAGTCACAGGCAGCAAAAGCAGCCCGATAAGTAGCAGGGTCCGTCTGTCCATCATGGCCTCAATTATTATTATGCGACCAGCCTACTCCGGCTGACGGCTGACGCCCTGTTCAAAGGCGCCAGCAATTATCCCGTTATGACAGGGCTTACAAGGTTTTGAGGTATTCAATAATCGCACGACGTTCGGCGTCGGTCAGCACCGCCGTGAAGTCGTGGCCCTCATTGCCCTGCGAGTAGATATTGGTGTTGTAAACCTTGCGATTCTCAATCTGCTGATCCGTGAGCGGAATATTGGCCAACTCATCAATGGGCAGATTCCACAGCAGCGCGATGCGCTCGTAAATAGCGCCGAAGATATCCTGCAGCGAGCCGCCATCTTCGTCGATGGGATTGCAGTTCAACAGGGGCTGCGTGGCCGGGAAGCCCGACAGGCAATCCAACTCGGTGTATTTCCAGCCCAGTTTCTCCTGGTCATAGGCGCGATCAAAATCGGTATCAAACCCCATGACCACACGCCCCTCCATGCCCTGCGGGGCCGGAGCCGATTGCCGCAGCCAGATATTCGGCCGCTCGCTGTCGGGATCGAGAACACCCCACAGATTGGGGACCGAGGCATTGTGCAGATAGGGCGCCGACGCCCAGATGCCAAACAGCGGCGGGGCAAGCATGACCGGCGTATTATTCGGGGTATCACCAAAATCCCCTACCCCGCAGGTCAGGAACGGATTGTAGTCGATACCGATATTCGGCGAGCCGTCGGCATTTCGCAGACTCTGCTGCGCCTGTGCGTACACGGGATCAGTGCGAATCACCTCAATATCAACAAGGTTGGCGGCAATGCCCATCATGTCGGGATCAGCCAGGAAGCTGTCATCCTCGGCGTAGCGCGGTGAGTAAACCCCATGGCAACTCGCACAGCTACCGTTACCCAACTGCTCCGGTTCCGGCACGGGATTATTCAGATTCGCGGCCCACAGGTTCTTGGCGTGGAATAGAATGGCGCCCTGCTCAGCCAGTTGCGGGTCGATCGCTCCCGGATATTTTGGCGCGGTAATCGATTCGGCCCATATCTGGAAGGGATAGGATGCCTCATCCACCCAGCCAACCGGGTCGTCATTGATCAACAGCGGATAGTAAGCAGCCATATCGATGCGCGAGGCATCCATCGGCAATACCGAGCCGTGGAATTTCTGGACCCGGTGTCCCATATTCCACCACGGCGGACTTTTGATGTTACCGATGGCCTGACTGAACAGAATCTTGTCGTTGGTGAACTCTTCAATATTGCCGCCGTTGAAGACCAGAAAACCAATCTGGAACTGGTCTATTGCCCCGGTGCCACGGTTGGCGGCAATGGTAATCGGACCACCCAGCAAACCAAAGGTGGGGCTCAGTCCCGCGGCGGCAAAATCGCGGAAAGCCACCGTGAAATCGCCGATGGTACCGGCGCCACCATATACCGGCTCACCACTGATCTGGCCATCGTGGCAGAAGGAGCACAGCTTCACACCAATCTGCCCCGTCCAACTGCCATCCGGTTCACGCAACTGGGTAAAGCCAATCGGTAACTGCCCGCTGCCGCCGTTGCTGGCATTGGGGTCTTCACCTGCCAGGGGATAGGGATTGCGTTCTTCGGGCAGCGGCGAGCCATAGCGCTCTGCCACCAGCTCATCGAAATTGTCGGGGCGCGCGGGCAGCGCCGGAGCCAATAAGTAGCCGGTCCAGTTCAACCACAGTCGGTTATAGGCCTCAGCCGAGATGGTAAACAGCGAGCCCGAGCTGCTGTAGGTGGTGGGGTCGGTGAAATCGGCATAGTCGCTGGTTTCACCGCTGAACATATGCGCGGTGCCCACCTCGCCCTGCCCCCGGCCAATCAGCTCGCCTTTCGCATACAGCGAACGGTAATCACCGCAGGTCGTCGGGCGCAGGGGATCATTGGTTTCGCAGCTCCGCCAGTCCACATTGAAAACAACGGCACGGCCGTCGTTGGCGCCGTCAACAATCAGCTCTCGGGGATCTTGAGGAAGTAGCGCACTATCCGCTTGCCCGGCGCAGAATTCCGCCCAACGGTGTCCACCGCTGGGGGCACTGGCACTGCGCAGCAAGGGGGCCAGCTCTTCGCCACCCCCTCCGCTGCCGCCGTCTCCGCCGCCAACATCACCCCCGCCGGCGCTGTTGCCGGATTCAGATGAGCCACCACCACAGGCGGACAGTCCCAGACTGAGAACCGCCGCCGCTAACAGATGATATGAAAACATCCCGGTTTTCCGATCCATCGTGAACACCTCTGTTAATTATTATTAGAATTCTCCGCGTACCGTCACACCATAGGTCCGCGGGGCCGACACATAGCCGTTAAAGTCGTAGTCGTCACCCACATTCTGCAGCGGTGAGTTGAAGTGTTGTGTCACATAACGCTCGTCGCTGCAGTTCTGACACCACAGGCTCACGGACAGCCCGGTCGAGGCCGAGCTCAACGCCAGCGTGGCGGCATATTCGGTCTGCGCGTCGCGCTTCTCATTGTTGGCCGGGTTAGTGAATTGCTCGCCGGAGTAATAGGCCGCCACACGCCCGCTCAGCGACAGATCCCGGCCAATGGGCTGATCGAAGCTTAAGGCGACATTTGCGGTCAGCTCCGGCGCCTGGGCAAAGTCACGACCGGACAGGGAAACCGTGCCCAAGGCGTCGGCACTCAGCGCCTCGGACTCGCCAAAGCTCGCCTCGGGCAACCAGGTAGCGGAAATATCCAGCGTCAGGGCGTCACTGAGAACGAACTGGTTCTCGATCTCGGCGCCGTACACCTCGGCTTCCGGCGCATTGAGAATGCTGAATGCGAGACCGTCGAAGTTGGCGACCTGCAGGTCGGTAATGTCGTTGTAGAACAGTGCGATATTGCTGCGCGCCCGACCGCCGAAATAGTCAGTTTTCAAACCCAGCTCATAGCCATCGATGTATTCCGAGTCATAGCGCGGATCATTCGGCTCGCAATCACCGTTCAGGGCACAGGTGGCTTCATTCGGGTTATCCCCCACACTGCCCGCCGCCTGATTATCGAGGTTCACCCCGCCAGATTTATAGCCACGGCTAAACGAGGCATAGGCCATGCTGCTGTCGCCCAACTGGTACTGCAGTGCGAACTGGCCGCTGACGGCAGAATCGTCGTAGTCCTGATCGTATTCGGGGCCGGGCTGGGCGCCCAGCAACCGGAAGGGTTCCAGGGGATTACTGGTGAAGAAGCGGCGGCGCATGGCGCCGGTTTTTTCATCCTTGGAGTAACGCACACCGGCGGTCATGCTCAAGCGCTCGGTGATATCAAAATTCCAATGCATGAAGGCCGCGTAGGACTGGCTGCCGCCACTCATATTGATATCGCTGATCAAGCCCTCCTGCGCGAGCGGCAGCAAATCGGTGGGAATGCCAAGGCCTTGCAGAAAGCTGGTCAGATCAGCGGCGGCCAGCATCAGGTCAACCGGCACCCCCAAACCGGCCGGGGCATAGATGGTGACATACTCCGAGGCTTGATCGCCCCAGACTAACTGGTGATCGGCATTGATATCTTCATCGGCGTAATACACACCCACCACGAAGTCTGCATAGCGGAAGGGGCCGAAGTCCTGAAACTCACCCGACAGTGTAAATTCCTGCGAGAACACCTGCGTGTTCAGCGACTCATTAATCCCGAGAATATTGGCCCCCGAGAAATCGGCATCCATACCAATCTGCTCAATACGCCAATCGCGATACGCCGTCACCGATCCCAGCACGTAGTCGCCCAAGTAAGCATTGACGTTGAGCTGCATGCCTTTGTCTTCAACATCCTGATCGGTTTTATTGCTGAGCACCTGCTCGTAGTCTTCAAGCTTGTCAGAAGCGGTTTTCAAGCCGCGCTGCTGGGTAAGTTGATCGATATAGCCCTGCATCGGGCCGTCGACCGCATCCACCTGACCGTAACAGCAGTTCACCTGCTCTTTCGACCAGTCAGTAATAAAGCGAACGCTGAGTGCATCACTGGGTTCAAACAGCCATTGCAGCTTCAGTGCGCGCGGTGCACTGTCGTTGTACTGCCCGCCATTGGGGTCTTCAATAAAGCCATCGCGCTCCGCCCACAAACCGGCAACACGCACCGCCAAAGCGTCGTTGAGCGGCTGGTTGTAGGCGCCTCGAATCAGACGTTTATTGTAGTTGCCGGCGGTCAGTTCAATATTGCCCTCTGCCTGCTCCAGGCTGGGCGAGACCGAATTAATGATCAGTGCCCCTGCCGAGGTATTCTTGCCGAACAGCGTGCCCTGCGGGCCGCGCAGTATCTGTAAGCCGTCGATATCCAGCCAGTTCTGCATGGCCTGACCTGCGCGAGTGCGGTATACACCGTCAAAGAATACGCCGACGGCGCCTTCAAAAGACCGGTTGTTGCCCACCGTACCAATACCGCGAATAAAAATATTCGCGCTGTTGGCGGCGGAATTGGTGACATCGAATTTGATACTGGGAGAAATCGCCTGAATATTGCCGATGCTATCCACTTGCGCCAGCGCCATGTCTTCTGACGAGGCGGCGGTCACGGCAACCGGCACATCCTGCATACTCTCACTGCGGCGCTGTGCGGTTACGATCACTTCTTCAATCTGGCGGGATGCCGCCGGTGCGGAATCGGCCTCCTGGCCGATAACAGGAAATGATGTCAGCGTTGCCGCCAATAAAACGGGCGACCATACTACTTTGCCAGCCATGTCTGCTTTCTCCTGATTATTTTTATCTCCGACACCCTCATGAAGTCGGAAAGCTGACAGTATTCTGGAACATTGGCAGACACACCGATTGGCTGGTACTGCCAGAAATTGTTGGTAGAGACAGCACCGGCCGGAACGATCGTTTATTCCATATGGCTATTTATTTATTCCTTAATGCCATTTATAACTGGCAGGATATGTCTGAAGAAACACGACGATGCGAGCCTGTTCCCGCATCCGCTCGCAGCAACCAACGAGGTAAAAGACGAGGTATAAAATGAAAACCGTTCACGACATGGTTGATGCCGCCAAGGCCGAAATACATGAGGTTTCCGTTGGCGAAGCCGAGGCCGCCATCAACGGGGCCGATTACCTGATAGATGTGCGCGAAGATGACGAATTCCACGACGGCCATATCGCCGGGGCGATCAATATTCCCCGAGGCCTGCTGGAATTTAAAATGAGTAATGACGAGGAACTCTGCCAGCGCGACAAACAGATCCTGCTGTACTGCAAAACCAGCGGCCGCGCCGCGCTGTCGGCCAAGGCGCTGAAAGAATTAGGCTACAGCCAGGTCAGTTCGATCGCCGGAGGGTTCGACGCCTGGGTGGCGGCGGGAAAAGCAGTGGTCACTCCCAAGCTTCCCGATTTCGACTGACTGCTGCTGCAGTCAGACACCGTAACGCCCTGCGTTATGGTGTCTGCTTCGCGATGACTCAGCGCAGCACAATCATCGGCTTGGTCGCACTTTCAATCATCCGCAGCGTATTGCTGCCAAGGAAGAACTGGCGGATTTTGGAGTGGGCAAAGGCGCCGATCAACATCAGATCAATATCGTGCTGTTGTTTGTAGCCCAGCAGCGAGTCATAGATATCCCCCTCAAGGTAGCGGGCCGTAACCTCGAAACCTTCTGACTCCAGCAAGGCCTTGGTCCGCTCAAAGCGGCCCATCTGATCGTCGACCTTGTTTCTGACCGTCACCAGATGGCAGGGTAATCCTTTCAGCAAGTCGCTGCGAATAATGCGCTGCACCGCTTTGTCTGCAGTATCGCGGCCATCGTAAGCGAGCATAAAATTCTTCGGCGTGGAAAAGTGCTTGGGCACAATCAGCAGCGGCGTATGCAACTGGCGAATTAACTGCTCTACATGCGAACCCAGCGCACTGAAACTGCCCTGATGACCTTCACCGGAGCGGCCCAGCACAACAAGTCGTGCCTCTTCTTCCAGATCGGTCAGCGACTCCAGTAAATCACCGTGACGCTGCTTTTGTTCCACCGCCGACACGCCGTACTCGCCAGCACGTTCCGCCGCTGCCGACAGCATGTTTTTGCCAAGCTGCAAGGCCAGCTCGGCACGCTTCTGATCCAACGCGGCCATCTCTTCCAATAACGCGGCACTGGCCCCGAGACCAATAGCACCGCTTAAGTCGTCGGCGCCGTGTTGCTGCTCTTTTTCGATGGTGTGCAGAAACAGCACGGTTTTTTCCAGTTTCCGCGAGGCCCATATAGCCGCGTCGCACACCGACTGCGCCATGGCGGAACCGTCGATACAAGCAATGATTTTCTGCATAGTCGTCTCCTTGAGATCGGCCGGCGTCAGTGTCCGCCCATCAGCTTCTCGACCTCTTTAGGGTCGTTGTGTACGCCGAATTTGTCCACCACTGTTTCGGTGGCGGCGTTCATGCCCACGATATCGACCTTGGCACCCTCGCGGCGGAATTTGATGACCACCTTATCCAGCGCGCCGACGGCGGTGATATCCCAGAAGTGGGCCTGAGACAGGTCGATGCACACGCTTTCCACCGCTTCCTTGAAATCAAAGGATTCAATGAATTGCTCCGACGAGGCAAAGAACACCTGCCCGACCACGCGGTAGTGACGATGCGCGTCATCGCCCTCGGTTTTCACCACCATGAAACGACCGATCTTGTTGGCGAAGAACAGCGTTGCCAGCAGCACACCCACGAGGACACCCAAGGCCAGATTGTGCGTCGCCACCACCACCGCGACCGTGGCGATCATCACGATATTGCTGGATAGCGGGTTCTTGCGCAGATCCCGGACGGAGGCCCAGGAGAACGTACCGATCGACACCATAATCATCACCGCAACGAGCGCCGCCATGGGAATCTGCGAAATCCACTCGTCGAGGAACACCACCATGATGATCAGCAGCAGGCCGGCCGTGAAGGTAGACAGCCGCCCGCGACCGCCGGATTTCACGTTGATAATCGACTGACCGATCATCGCGCAACCGGCCATGCCACCCAGCAGCCCGGAGCCGATATTGGCAATGCCCTGTCCCTTACACTCGCGATTGCGGTCGGACTTGGTATCTGTCAGATCGTCGACAATCGTCGCGGTCATCATCGACTCCAGCAGGCCGACCACGGCCAGGCCGATGGAGTAAGGCAGAATAATCTGCAGGGTTTCGAGGTTCAGCGGCACATCCGGCCACAGGAAAATCGGCAGGGTATCGGGCAGCTCGCCCATATCGCCCACGGTGCGAATATCCAGCCCCATCACCATCGCGACAATGGTCATCAGCACAATACAGACCAGTGGCGACGGCACGGTTTTACCGATCACCGGCAGATAGGGAAAGAGATAGATAATCCCCAAGCCTGTGGCGGTCATCGCATACACGTGCCAGGTGACGTTGGTCAGCTCCGGCAGTTGGGCCATGAATATCAGAATCGCCAGCGCGTTGACAAAGCCGGTGACCACCGAGCGCGATACGAAGCGCATCAGGCTGCCCAACTTCAGATAGCCCGCCAGAATCTGGAACACCCCGGTCAACAGCGTGGCCGCCAACAGGTATTGCAGGCCGTGCTCCTTAACGAGCGTGACCATCAATAGCGCCATGGCCCCGGTAGCGGCGGAGATCATCCCCGGACGACCGCCAACCACGGCGATAATCACCGCAATACAGAAGGACGCATAGAGCCCCACCTTGGGGTCTACACCGGCAATAATGGAGAAGGCGATGGCTTCGGGAATCAGCGCCAGCGCCACCACCGTGCCCGCCAATAAATCTGCGCGGATATTGGAAAACCACTCCGCTTTTGCTTTTTCTAACATGGAAAACCTTTTCCGCTTTTCGATAGCGGTCTCAATCGTGGCGATACACCGACAGTGGGCATCACACTACTACGCAGGATGCTTTACAGGAAAAGCGTGAAACGTATCCGGTAAAGGCGAAGGCTTGCCCGGCGATGGCGGGCGCAGAGAGCATCCAGTCTCTCTGGGAGATGTACGCGGCGGATTCTATCGGCTCCACCCATCATGTCAACGCAACAAAGTCGGACATAAAAAAACCGCTGCCAGCATGCTGGCAGCGGTTTTGCGTCAGAGCCGCCCGATTTAGAAGGCTTCGAACAGCGCCGCCGCGCCCATGCCGCCGCCGATACACATGGTAACCACTGCGTATTTTTCACCGCGACGACGGGCTTCCAGCAGGGCGTGCCCCACCAGACGGGCACCCGACATGCCGAAGGGGTGGCCGATGGAAATGCCGCCGCCGTTAATGTTCAGCTTGTTGTTGTCGATGCCCAACTGGTCGCGGCAGTAAATCACCTGACAGGCGAAGGCTTCGTTCAGCTCCCACACGCCGATGTCATCGACACTCAGGCCGTGACGCTTGAGCAGCTTGGGAATGGCAAAGACCGGGCCGATGCCCATCTCGTCAGCCTTACAACCGGCAACCGCCAGACCGCGATAGGCACCCAGCGGCGCCAGACCCAGTTGCTCGGCGCGCTTGGCTTCCATCAGCACACTGGCA
Organism: Spongiibacter tropicus DSM 19543; assembly: GCF_000420325.1. NCBI lineage: Bacteria > Pseudomonadati > Pseudomonadota > Gammaproteobacteria > Cellvibrionales > Spongiibacteraceae > Spongiibacter > Spongiibacter tropicus. The sequence goes on from NZ_ATUS01000003.1 coordinate 242,971, forward strand.
GAGGCACCGTCAGAAAGCTGTGAGGCGTTGCCTGCTGTGATGAATTTGCCTTCTTTCACCCACTGGCCATCTTTCCAGACCGGCGCCAGCCCTTGCAGGCTTTCCAGCGTAGTGGACGGACGGTTGCACTCGTCGCGATCCAGTACCACGTCTTGATAGCTGGTCTCTTTGGTTTCTTTGTTAAACACCGCCATGCGCGTGGCAAAAGGCACAATCTCGTCGTTGAACAGACCGGCTTCCTGAGCGGCGGCCACGCGCATTTGGCTTTGCAGGGCGTATTCGTCCTGGGCTTCACGGCTGATGCCATAGCGCTCAGAAACGATTTCTGCCGTTTCGATCATCGGGATATAGGCCGTGGGATCGATGTCGGTAACGGTCTGCGACACATTGCGATAGCTGTTCTTGTGCTTGGTTTGCACCAGCGAGATAGACTCCAGACCACCGGCAACCGCCACGTCCATTTCGTCACACATAATGGATTTCGCGGCCCAGGCAATCGACATCAGGCCAGAGCTGCACTGGCGGTCCATGGTCATACCCGCCGTGGTGTCGGGCAGGCCCGCTGCCACGCTGCACAGGCGTCCCAGGTTATAGCTCTGTGTGCCCTGCTGGGCCGCCGCGCCCATGATCACGTCTTCCACCGAGGCGGGGTCGATACCCGCGCGCTCAACGGCCGCTTTCACAGCATGACCGCCCATCGCCGGGGCTTCGGTGTCGTTCAGCGCACCGCGGAAGGATTTGCCCATACCGGTACGGGCGGTAGAAACGATAACGGCTTCTTTCATGTCTAACCTCGTTCTGTGTAGGCGCCACGCAGACGCCGTGAATAAGTCGGTGGATCAGGCGCGCTGCGAGGAGCAGCTGATAATTTCGCCGGTCAGGTAACTGGAATAATCCGAGGCCAGGAACATCATGACATTGGCCACTTCCCAGACTTCCGCACCGCGACCAAAGGCCTCGCGGCTTTCCAGCTCAGCCAGCAGCTCTTCGGGGGCCGATTTTTTCAGCATCGGGTGCACCGCCAGCGACGGCGATACCGCGTTGATCCGCACACCGAAGTCGGCCGCTTCCAGGGCCGCGCAGCGGGTCAGCGCCATCACACCGGCTTTGGCCGCTGCGTAGTGTGACTGTTCTTTCTGTGCGCGCCAACCCAGCACGGACGCATTGTTGACGATCACCCCGGCGCCGCGGGCCTTCATGGTACGCATCATCTGGCGAGTCATGCGCATGGTGCCGTTCAGGGTCACATCGATCACCCGGTCCCACTCGGCGTCTTCCATGTCGATCAGCGACTTGGTGGTGCCCAGGCCGGCGTTGTTAATCAGCACGTCCACACCGCCGCAGAAGTCTTCGGCAAAGGCGATGAGCGCCTGTACGTCCTCTTCCACCGCGACATTGCAGACTTTACCGTCGACCTTATCCAAGCCGGTTTCCGCTTTCAGGCGCTCTACGGCGTCATTCAGGCGACCTTCGTGAATATCGCTGATCACAATGCTGCGACAGCCCTCTTCCACTGCGCGCTTGGCGGCGGCAAAGCCAATGCCTGCGCCTGCGGCGGCGGTAATCAGTACCGACTTACCCTTCAGCAGGCCGTGGCCCGCAACGTATTCCGGAATCTTCACACTCATCATTATCTCCTGGCGGCAGGCGTCTGCTGCGCCCGCTCGTGTTTTTGATTGGCTGCTGCGCGTGCTCAGGCTACCACTTGGGCTCTTTGGGCATACCCAAGCCGCGCTCGGCAATAATATTGCGCTGGATCTGATTGGTACCGCCGTAAATGGTATCGGAGCGGGTAAACAGGAACAGCGACTGCAGGCGATTCAGTTCATAGGGCGCTTCAGGCAGGATATTGGCCTCGGGGCCCATAATATCCACCGCCAGCTCACCCAGATCACGGTGCCAGCTCGCCCAGTACAGTTTGTAGATCAGCGCCTCTTTCTGCAGGCTGCCGTCGCCCTTGTCGCCAGACAGCATGCGCATGCTGTTATAGCGCATCAGTTTCAGGCCGATGTGGGCCTGTGCGAGGCGTTGGCGGATCTGCGGGTCTTCCGCGGCGCCGTTTTCCCTGGCCAGCTTCACCACTTCATCCAACTCGTTCTGGAAGGCCATCTGCTGGCCCAAGGTGGACACGCCACGCTCAAAGCCCAACAGGCCCATGGCCACTTTCCAGCCGTCGCCGGGCTCACCGACGATGTCGCCGGCGTCGCACTCGGCATCGTCAAAGAACACTTCGTTGAATTCAGAGGTGCCGGTGATCTGCTCGATGGGGCGCACGGTCACGCCGGGCTGATCCATTTTCACCAGAAAGAAGCCCAGACCTTTGTGGGCCACCGAATCGGGATCGGTACGCGCCACAACAAAGCAGTATTCCGACTCGTGGGCCAGTGAGGTCCACACTTTCTGGCCGTTGATAATCCACTTGCCACTGGCCTCATCGAAACGCGCCTTGGTTTTCACGTTGGCGAGGTCGGAACCGGCCCCCGGCTCAGAGTAGCCCTGACACCAGAACTCAGTGCCCGCCAGAATGCCCGGCAGGTATTTGGCTTTCTGCTCTTCGCTGCCGAAGGCAATAATAGTCGGCCCGGCCAGACCGTCGCCGATATGCCCCATGCGCCCCGGCGCACCGGCACGGGCGTATTCCTCGTAAAAAATCACCTGCTGTTCAATCGACAGGCCGCGACCGCCGTACTGTTCCGGCCAGCCCACACAAGTCCAGCGGCCTTCCGCCAGTTTCTGCTCCCAGCGCTTGCGCTCCTCGGGGAACATATGCTCGTCGCCGGGGCCACCGCGAAATTTCAACTGGGCAAATTCACCGGTGAGATTGTCTTTCAGCCACCCGGCAATCTCGGCGCGGAAGGCTTCGTCTTTTTCACTGAATTGTAACTTCATGCTCGTTCTCGCTTAGCCTGTTTCAGTTCTGCGGCTCTGGACGCTTACAGCGCCGCAACGTCGCCATCCAGCAGCAGCTTGGCCACGCGCTCGCGGTGCTCATCGCTGTTGCCCAGCAGGTGTTCACTGGCTTTGGCTCGCTTGAAGTACAGGTGAACATCGTATTCCCAAGTGAAACCCACACCGCCATGCATCTGCAGCGCCTCACCGGCATTGTTGAAATAGGCCTCGGAACACCAGGCCTTGGCGATGCTGGCGGCTTCCGCCAGTTCGCCCGCCAGCGGGCCGCCGGTCAGGGCTTCATCCGCCACACAGGCAGCGTAGTAAATCGCCGAGCGCGCCACTTCGTTGCGCATCATCATGTCGGCGGCTTTGTGTTTGATGGACTGGAAGCTGGCGATGGGGCGGTTGAACTGCTTGCGCTCAAGGGTGTAATCCACAGTACTGTCCAGCAGTTGCTGCATCCCCCCGGTCTGCTCGGCAGCCAGTGCCACCGTCGCCAGTTGCAGGGTTTTCTCCAGTGCCGCGCCGCTTTGACCCGCCTCGCCCAGCAAGGCGGACGCAGGCAAACGCAGACCGTCCACGTTCAGGCTGGCCTGACGGCGGGTTTGATCCAAGGTGGTCAGCAGTTCGCGGCTCAGACCAGCACTGCTGGCGTCTACCGCAAACAGGCTGATGCCACTCAGACCTTCAGAGCCGGCTTCGCGAGCGGCCAGGATCAGCAGCTCTGCGCTGTGGCCGTCGACCACATAGCGGTAATGGCCGTCGAGAATGTAATCGTCGCCGTCTTTGCGGTAAGCGGCACTCACACCGGCGGCACTGCCGTCGCGGCCGGACTGCCAGGCCAGTGTCGCACTGCGGCCTTCGCAGATCGCGCCGAGGTGTTCGGCCTTCTGCTCTTCAGATGCCGCACACAGCAGGGCATTGGTGGCGAGACAGACCGTGGAAAAGTAAGGGGCACAGAGCAGATAACGCCCCATCTGCTCCATGATGGCCACCAGCTCGACGTAGGACAGGCCGAGACCACCGTAGGCTTCGGGAATATGAATCGCCTGCCAGTACATTTCGCCGCACAGGCGCTGCCACAGCTCGGCGTCATAACCCAGTTCGGTGACCATCGCGGCGCGTACCGCCTCGCTGGTCGAGGTATCTTTCAGAAAGGCCTCCGCCGTATCGCGGATCATTTGCTGTTCGTCAGTAAACGCAAATTCCATACAGACTCCAGTTCACGACGGCGGCCTTGCAGGATTACAGCCGGAGCTGCAAGCGTACAAAGAGGCCGTCTTCAAAATCGAATTCGCCGCCGTCTTTGGCATCAAATTCGATGTCGGCATAGCCCAGTTCCAGGGCCGAGTTTTGAAAAATGGCGAATTCCGCGCTGATCGACCACTCCTGATAGCCGTCGATGTCGCTGGCAGACGTCGCTTCGGGGCCGTAGTACAAGCCACCGCGCAGGCGCACCACATCGCTCAGCGGCATGCTCAAGTCGCCACCAAAGGCCGCTACCGCGCCGTCAAAACCGCTGTCATCGGCACTCAGGGCAATAGCCTTGGCGCCCACACGGCCAGTCAGAGCACCGCGCTGACCATTGGCATACAGGCCCAGCGAGACCAGATCGGCATCGTCTTCGTGGTGCATCCAGTCGAGCTGCGCACTGCTGTCCGCGCTCAGGTCACCGGCCACCGACGCGCCGAAGGTTTCATCACCGAAGCGAAAAGCCACCCCGCCAGCCAGGGCAGAATTGGCCGTGGCGGCGAGCAGCAGCGCAGCAATAAGCGGTGATTTCATGGTTGGATTCTCCGTGTCGAGTTTGGAAAATCAGCTACCATACACTTTTTGCGCGGGCACTGCCTCAGCCAGAATTTTCTCTACCGCCTGCCCGACTTCGGCCGGTTCCCAGCGCGCGCCCTTGTCCACTTCAGGCCCTTTGCGCCAGCCATCGGCCACCGAAATTTTGCCGCCTTCCGCTTCAAATACGCGGCCAGTCACACTGGCGGATTCTGCACTGCCCAGCCACGTCAGCAGCGAGGACACATTTTCCGGTGCCCAGTAGTCAAAGCTGCCGTCGTCGGGCTTGGCCATGCGCTGCGCCATGGATTCAACCGCGGTGGTCATGCCGGTACGTGCCGCCGGTGCAATCGCATTAGCGGTAATACCGTAGCGCGCCAGCTCAGCGGCCTGGTTCAGCGTCAGTGCCGCAATACCGGCTTTGGCGGCGGCGTAGTTGGACTGTCCCACAGAACCCTGCAGGCCCGCGCCAGAGGTGGTGTTGATAATGCGTGCATCCACCGCCTTGCCCTCTTTGGACTGACCGCGCCAGTAATGAACGGCGTGAGAGGTAATGCAGAAATGGCCTTTCAGATGCACAGCCATGATCGCGTCCCAGTCTGCTTCGGTCATCGACGCAAACATACGGTCGCGGTTAATACCGGCATTGTTCAGCACCACATGCAGATCGCCATAGGTGTCAATCGCCTGCTTCACCGCATTCAAGCTGTCGTCGTAGTTGGTGATATCGGACGTGTTGACCACCGCATCGCCACCGGCGGCTTTAATGTCGTCAACAACCTTCTGTGCAGCCTCTTGGTTGATATCGTTTACGATGACCTTCGCCCCTTCGGCGGCAAAGACTTTTGCGTGCGCGGCACCCAAACCACCGCCAGCGCCGGTAATGATGACAACGCGATCCTGACAAACACCCATTGCAGATCCTCTTAATTTTCTCAGTGCGGGCCAAAGCCCGTTTTCAAATTTTCCAAGCGCGTGCTTGCACCTAAACGTGAGAACGTCAGCTGCGTGTGACTGGCAAGGCGCAGGACGTTTTTAGCGAGGGAGTTTACAAACCCGTAAATGACCGAGTTGAAAACGTCCTGCAACGCCGCCAGCCGCTCGCAGATGGCGTTCCGCTACAGACGCTCGATGATGGTGACGTTGGCCTGCCCACCACCTTCACACATGGTCTGCAGACCGTAACGACCACCAGTACGCTCCAGCTCATGCAGCAAGGTCGTCATCAGCTTGGTGCCGGTCGCACCCAGCGGGTGACCCAGTGCAATCGCGCCGCCGTTGACGTTGGTCTTGGCGTGGTCGTAACCGGTTTCCTTCAACCAGGCCATCACCACGGACGCAAAGGCCTCGTTGATCTCCACCAGGTCGATGTCATTGAGTGTCATACCGGCTTTCTTCAGCGCGTACTGGGTGGCCGGGATCGGTGCGGTCAGCATCCAGATCGGATCGTCGGCACGCACGCTCATATGATGAATGCGGGCGCGTGGAGTGAGGTTGTAGCGCTTGAGAGCATCTTCGCTGACCACCAGCACGGCGCTTGAAGCGTCACAGGTCTGGCTGGACACCGCCGCGGTGACTTTGTCGCAGCCAAACAGGAAGTCCAGCTCGGCCATTTTTTCAATGTTGGTATTGCGCGGCGTTTCATCCATGCTGACACCCGCCAACGGCACAATTTCGCGGTCAAAGCGGCCTTCCTCAATCGCCTTCAGGGCGCGGCGATGCGACTCCAGCGAGTACTCTTCGAGATCGCGGCGGCTCAGTTCCCACTTGTCGGCAATCATCTGTGCCGAGTTGAACTGGGTCGGCGGCTGAGCACCGTAGCGAGCCACCCAACCTTCAGAGCCGGAGAACGGGTCTTTGAAGCCCATTGGCTCGGCGGCGATCATCGCCGAGGAAATAGGAATCTGGGTCATGGTCTGCACGCCGCCGGCAACCACCACATCCATGGTGCCTGACATTACCGCCTGCGCCGCGAAGTGCACCGCCTGCTGAGAGGAACCGCACTGGCGATCGATCGTCGTGCCGGGCACTTCCTGTGACAGGCCGGCGGCCAGCCAGGCGCTGCGGGCAATATCCCCCGCCAGCGGCCCGATGGTATCGACACAGCCGAAAATCACATCGTCGTATTCGTTGTCGGGAATGCCGTTGCGCTCAACAATTGCCTTGAGCACATGGCCACCCAGATCAGCGCCGTGAACATGGGCCAGGCCGCCTTTGCGGCGACCGGTGGGGCTTCTTACTGCGTCGACAATATAGGCTTCAGCCATCGTTCTATCCTCGTATTCTTAGAAGGTCGCACCGGCGCCCAGTGGGGCGTCGTCAGCCAGAATGGCGGCGGCTACACGCTGCTTGTGGAAACCGGCAGTGCCGAAGCTGCTGTTAAAGGCCCAGGCGCGCTTCATGAAAATATGCAGGTCCACTTCCCAGGTGTAACCCATTGCACCGTGTACCTGAATGCTGTTTTTCGCCGCCAGATCGGCCACTTCGCAGGCAGCCAGCTTGGCGTGACTGACCGACAGCGTCGCTCGGGGCAGCTTGTTGGCGATGTCGTAGGCCGCGCGGTAAACCGGCGTTTTGGCGTATTCCAGTTTGTAGGCGATATTCGCCATGTGGTGTTTCACTGCCTGGAAGCTGCCGATGGCCACACCGAACTGCTTGCGCTCGCTGGTGTACTGGACGGAAAGGTCGATCATTCGCTGAGCCAGCCCCAGTGCCTGTGCCGCCACACCGAGGGCGCCGCGATTCAAGGCATTGGCAATTAGCGACTGCGCGGTATCACCGTCGGCAATCACGGTGGCGTCGGCGCTGTTGAATTCAACGCCGAACAGTTTGCGACCGGGGTCGACAGACTGATTCGCACGCAGCGTGGCCTTGGCGGGATCGACAGCGTAGATCGCCCCGTCCTGCTCGAGTAACAGCAGATCCGCGCAGTGCGCGTCTTCCACCAGTTTGTTAATACCCAAGCCGACCACTACGCGGGCGTCACCCGAGGCCATCTTCGGCAGCCACTCAGCCGCCAGCTCGGCGTTGCCGCACTCGGCCAGCAGCGGCGCAGCAACCAGCACGCTGTTCACCAGCGGCTCAGACAGCGCCACGTAACCGGCTTCCTGCGCCAGCAGCACAAAGTCCAGCTCGCTCATACCCAGGCCGCCGTGCTCTTCCGGCACGGTCATTCCCGTCAGCCCCATTTCCGCCAGTTGCGCCCACAGCGCGTCGCTGCGACCCGACTCGGTTTCCCATAGCTGGCGAATGGCTTCAGGGGTGTTTTCGTTCACCAGAAAGCTGCGCACGGATTCCTGAAACAGGAGCTGATCTTCGCTGAAAGTAAAGTCCATACCCGTCTCCTTATTTGCGCGGCATACCGAGCATGCGCTCGGCAATGATATTGCGTTGAATTTCGTTGGTGCCCGCGTAAATCGGCCCGGACTGCGCAAACAGCCAACCGTCCAGCCAGCGGCCTACATCACCCGCATCCGGCGAATCCGGCTCCAGCTCACCACGGGTGGCGAGGATTTTCAGGCCGGTGGCGTGCATGCGCTGGTCCAGCTCTGACCAGAAGATCTTGTTGGTTGAGGCTTCAGCGCCAATCTTGCCGCCCTGCATCAGGCGGCAGGCGGTTTGATAGGTGGTCAGGCAGTAGGCTTCGGCATCCATATACGCGCTGAGTACCTCATCGCGGATGCTGGGATCTTCGTCAGCACTTTGCTGATTGGCCTTGTACAGGGCCACCAGGCGGCGCGCGGTTTCCTGAAAGCGGGCGGGGGAACGCAGCATCAGGCCACGCTCGAAACCGGCAGTGGCCATCGCCACTTTCCAGCCCTCGCCCTCGCCGCCCAGACGGCAGTCCACCGGGACTTTGACGTTGTCAAAGAAGATTTCGGCAAAACCGGGCAGCCCATCGAGCTGTGGAATCGGGCGCACGGTAATACCTTCGCTGTCCAGCGGCACCAGAATAAAGGTCAGACCGTGGTGACGCTCCGACTCAGGGTCAGTGCGGAACATGCCAAAACACCAGTCGGCCCACACGGCGCGAGTCGACCAGGTTTTCTGGCCATTGATTACGTAATGCATGCCATCTTCACTGAGGTCGGCGCGGGAACGAATCGCCGCCATATCAGAGCCGGCATTGGGTTCGGACCAGCCCTGACACCAGATATCCTTGCCGGTGGCCATGCCGTTCAGGAAGCGCTTCTTCTGCTCCTCAGTGCCGTATTCCATCAGCGTGGGGCCAAGCAGGAAGATGCCGTTCTGGTTCACCCGCAGCGGTGCCGATGCCGCGTAATACTCTTCTTCAAAAATCAGCCATTGCATCAGGTCGGCGCCGCGGCCGCCCATTTCTTCCGGCCAGGTGATCATGCCCCAGCGGCCTTCGTAGAGTTTGGCTTCCCACTCGCGGTGTTGCTGGAAACCCGCTTCCGTGTCGAAGGATTGCAGCGGCTCTGCGGGAACATTGGCCTTTAACCAGGCGCGCACTTCCTCGCGAAATGCCTGATGCTCAGCGGTGTATTCGAGTTTCATCGGTGATTCTCGTCTCGTTACTCAGCGGCGGGACAGGCCCGCCTGTCATCAGAATTGGGCGTCGCGCTTCTGCACGAAAGCGTCTTTGGCTTCCTGGGAGTCCGGCTCGGCGTAGGCTTCCTGGGTGAAGCCCTGCTCCCAGCGATATTTGTCTTCCAGATTGCCATCTTCCACGCCGTTCAATGCTTCTTTGGCAAGCTCGATCATACGCGGCGATTTGTCGGCAATTTTATCGGCGATCTCGCGGGCGGTATCCATCAGTTGCTCACGGGGCACGACTTTCTCGACGGCGCCCAGGCGGTAAGCTTCCTGTGCATCGATGGCTTCGCCGGTGAAGTACATGTAGCGCACTTTCTGTACCGGGAACATGCGCTGCAGGTGAGCACCGCCACCCATCGCGCCACGATCCACTTCGGGAACCGCGAAGGTCGCACACTCGGAGGCAACAATGATGTCGGCCGCGCCGCTGATACCAATGCCCCCACCCAGTACGAAGCCGTGCAAGGCGACGATCACCGGTTTGCGGTTGCGGTGAATGGCTTTGAAGGTTTCGTAATTACCCTTGTTCACACGGGTAATCATGGCCGGGTTAGCCGCCAGCTCCTTGATATCAACGCCCGCGCAAAAACCGCGTCCTTCGGCGCCGATGATGATCGCGCGCACGGCATCATTGTCGCTCATCGCGTTGATTTCGGCAGCAATCGCCAACCAGCCATCGCTGTTAAAGGCATTAACCGGCGGGTGATTGAAGATCATTTCAGCAACACCGCTGTCGCTGATGGTCAGGGTATATGGCTTAGTCATTATGCGTTCCCCATGTTTGCGAAGCGCGCCTCGGCTTCGTCCACGATGCTGCGAATCAGGTCTTCACAGCTCAGTAATTCATCGATCACGCCCGCCACCTGACCGGAGGGCAATACACCCTCGTCGGGGCGGCCATCAACCATCGCTTTCTGGATAATCATCGGCGCGTTGGCGGCCATAATGGCCTGCGCCTTGGTAATGTCACCGCTGCTGGTCATCGCCATCGCCGAGCGCAACAGCGACGTCAGGCTGGCGCCGGTAAACTTGCGAAATGCCAAGCCATTACGCAGGGCTATCAGCAGTTTTTTCAGCGGACCGGCTTTCTCCAGTTCGGTGAGAAAATCGTTGAGAATCATCCGCTGCGGCAGGCCATCCAGCGCTTCACTGCGAATAATCGCGCCGGGGTCCTTGCAGCTCAGGTAGCGCTGTTTGGTGGCCTCGGGCACCGGACTTTCCTTGGTGAGCAGGAAGCGGGTCCCCATGGCAATCCCGTCGGCACCGAACGCCATTGCGGCCAGCAGACCGCGACCGTCTTTAAAGCCACCTGCGCCCAGTACCGGCACCTTGTCACCCACAGCATCAACAACTTGCGGCAATAACAGCGTGGTCGGCACGGCACCGGTGTGGCCGCCGCCTTCACCGCCCTGCACCGTAACGGCATCAGCCCCCATTTCCACGGCTTTAATCGCGTGTTTGGGCAGACCCACCGTGGGCATGCACACCACCCCCGCGTCTTTCAGGCGCGCCACCATGTCCTTGCCCGGTGAGCGCGAATAGCTCACCGCCTTGACGCCGTGCTTGATCACCAGATCGATAATCTCGGCGGCATTGGGCTGGTACATGTGGAAATTGACACCGAAATTGGCGTCAGTGAGGGATTTCACTTCGAGGATATTGGCTTCCATCTGCTCGGGGGGAATGGTCGCCCCGGCTAAAAAACCAAAACCGCCGGCATTGCCGGTTGCGGCGACCAGTTTGGGGTCAGCAACCCAGCCCATCGCCGTCTGGATGACCGGGTATTTGCAGCCCAGCAGTTCAGTGATGCGGGTGTTGAGTAACGTCGACATTGCTCGTTAAGCCCTGTGGTGAATCGACAAAACACCGGCAGTCTGCACTGCCGGTGTTGTAGTTGGCTGCCGCGTCTTAGCCGCGAACACCTGGAGGATTATCCTTGAGCTGCTTGGCCCGCAGATTGTGCGGATCGATGCGGCGGATAATCTCCAGTTGCTCTTCAGTCGGCGCTGTCGTGGTCGGAATCGTGTCGGGAACATGTACCGGGAATCCAGTATTTTCCTGAACTTCTTCCACGGTCACACCGGGGTGCAGGCTGACAATCTGCATCTGGCGGTTCGGGCCGCGGAAATCAAACACGCCGAGGTTGGTGTAAACCTGACGCACGTCGATTTCGTCAAAGCTGTAGCCCTTGGGCAGACGGTCGGGGTTGTAGCCGATAGTGCAGACCACATCGCACTCACCGTCGACAAACACCCGCGTGCTGTGAGCAGGCACCAGGTAGCTGTTGGCGTGACTGATGGAGTTGCCGGGAAAACCGCGCACACCCAGCATCTGTACTTTGGGTTTGCTGTAGTCACTACCCAGCGCTGAGATATTGGCCTGGGCAAAACGGTCGATCTGAGTCGGGCCACCGGTCAGGTGACGACGTCCGCTCCAGACGTTGTCAAAGATGCGGCTGAAGCCCATCCAGGTTTCATTTTTCTGTTTGAAATCTGCCGGGCGCTTACCGACCGGATTCGGCTCCGACAGCAACCAGGCCTCGGAGTCCGTCATCAGAATATCGGTGTTGCTGCTCAGCATCGCCAGACTCGCGGCAATACGCGGCAGTACGCCGATACCGGTCACCAGCACTTCGCCATCGTTGTCGTAGGCACTGGCATTGGCACAAATCATCAGCTCGGCCAGGCTGTATTCAGTTGCGGGAGTACTCATAAAAAATTCCTCAGACCGATCTCAGTAAACAGGCATTGGCAGTTGGCGAATGGCATCCAGTCCGCCCACGGCGTCCTGGTATTCCGCCTCGCTGCGGCCCTTGATGTACTTGTCGAAGTAGGCCTCGAAGCCGCCTTCTTTGGCTGAGCTGTTGTACTCCTGGAAGTGCGGCACATCGAAACCGTAGAGCGGCGCACAGGAACTGGGGTGAGCGCCACCGGCAACGGGGATCACCGCCGACGTCATGGTGCGCTCCCAGAATACGTAGCGGGCTTCATCGCCCTCGGCAAAGTAATCGGTGTCGACCAGTTCTTCGCAGCTGACAAAGGTTTTGTCGGCGGCGCGGGCCATCCAGTCATCCATGTAAATGTCCGGGCCTTTGATCTGGCAGACGCCACGGCGGTCGGCACGGTCGACATGAATCAGCGCGGCATCCAGCTTCAGCGCGGGCATGGCCAGCCACTCTTTATCGTCGTAGGGGCTGTCGATCAATTTGATCTCGGGGTTATGCTTGACAACATCGGTGCCCAAACCCAGCTTGCTGGGGATAAACGGACACCCCCAGGCAGCGGCGCGCAGGCCCAGCAACATCATGCCTTCGTCAATTTCCATGACCTCGATGTCGCCGTTCTGGCGAGCTTGACGGAAATACGGCTCCAGGGGGATGAAATCCAGTGACACGAAGGCGAACACCACTTTTTTCACCTTACCGGCGGCGCACAGCATGCCGACATCGGCACCACCGTAGGCCACGACCGTCAGATCTTTCAGGTCTGACTTGAGAATTTCACGGATCAGCGCCATGGGCTTACGGCGGGGACCCCAGCCACCAATACCGATGGTCATGCCATCGCGCAGCTCGCCAACGAGCTCCTGCAAAGCCATTTCTTTATTCACGTCCACTCCTTAATTGAAAGTGAGTTTGCCGCCCGAAAAGTGGTTTCAGGCTCAGCATCTGCTACGCATAACAGCAGAGCGGAAAGCTTACCAACGAAAAAATCCGAAGCTATAAGCCAAACAGATTACGCAAAACCGTTTTTAGTTCTTATCGGATTCTGCGCGAACAATCCGGCTCATACGGTAATCGTGCTTGACGAAATTGACCCCGAGAGAACACTCGGTTCGCAGCACACCGGGCAAGCCGCTGATACGACGGTGCAGAAACGCCGCCAGCTCGGCGTGATCCTGCACTAAAGTAATGGCGAGAAGGTCGAAGCGACCCAGCATTTTTCCCACAAAACCAATTTCCGGCACCTCGGCCAGACGCTGCGCCAGCTCTTCGCACTGGGCGCTGCGTTCCGCCTCCACCCAAATGTAGGCGAGAATCGGGTTTCGCAGCCGGGCGATGTTGGTCATCGCGGTGATACGCACCAGACCTTCGGCTTCCATGCGCTTGATCCGCGAACGCACGGTACCCTCGGTCACCCCCAACTCCGCCGCAATCTTGCGATTGCTGGTGCGGGCGTCATGGGCGAGGCCATCGAGAATTTTCAGGTCCAGTTCGTCGAGCTGTTTCTTTTGCACTGTTATACCCCGTGACCGAACGGCACCCAATTGGATTGATTTTTGAGCACGTCCAGCGCCACCGAGGGCTCCAGCTTGCGCACCCCCGGCACCGCCGCCAGCTTGGCCAGCAAGGCATTCAGGTCTTCCTGATCGCGAGCGACCGCCAGAGCTTCTATGTCCAGTGTGCCCACGACCTGACAAACAGAAAATACCTGGGAAAACCCGGCCAGGTCCTCGGCCACCGCGTCTGCCGGCCGGCCTTCTACCTGAATACCTACGGCCAGCATCATGCTGTAACCCACCGCTTCATAATCGGTGACCGCCACCACACGCAGGCTGTCTGACTCTTCCATGCGGCGCACACGCGATCGCACGGTTGCCTCGGTCAGGCCCAGTTCGGCAGCAATGGTTTTGAAGGGCATACGACCATCACGGCGCAGCAGCGCCACGATGCGAAAGTCGACCTCGTCCATACCGTGATGCGTGTTGTCACCGGCCAGCGATGGCAGCGCCCCTTCACCACTGCCAATATTCACGCGCCACCGCCCAGCAACGCGGTCGCCTGTTTGGCCAGCTCAGTCTTCAGCACTTTGCCGGAGGCATTCATCGGCAAGCTCTCCACAAACTCCACGTAATAGGGTTGTTTGTAACGAGCCAATTTGTCAGCGCAGAAAGCCTTGACCTGCTCGGCGGTCAATTCGGCATCGGGACGGCACACCACAAAGGCCATGCCGACCTCCCCCTGAGGCGCCTTCGGTACGCCAATCACCGCCACCTGCGCGACGCCATCCAGGTTGTAAAGCAGCTTTTCCACCTCCGCCGGATAGACGTTCTCGCCGTTCATGATGTACATATCCTTCAGGCGGTCGGTGATGCGCAAATAGCCACGCTCGTCCATGACGCCGATATCGCCAGTGCGCAGCCAGCCGTCGGCGGTAATCGCCTCAGCGGTAGCCTCGGGCATATCGAAGTAACCCTGCATGACGTTGTAGCCGCGCAGCCACACCTCGCCCTCCTCACCCGGCGCGCGGGCCTCGCCAGTTTGCGGGTCGGCGCATTTCAGCTCCACACCCGGCATGGCGCGACCGCAGGTGCTGGCAATGGTTTGCGGCTCGTCGTCAGGACGACAGATGGTGACTACGCCGGTGGATTCGGTAAGGCCGTATGCAGTGACCACGGTTTCAAAGCCCAGCACATCACGCATGTCCTCAACCAGCTTGACCGGCACGGATGCCGCGCCGGTCACGCCGAGGCGCAGGCTCGACAGGTCATAGTTATCGCGCTCGGGATCAGCCAGCAGCATTTCATACAGCGAGGGGGCGCCGGGCAACATACTCACCCGCTCAGCCGTGATGGTCTCCATCACGGCCCGGCGATCAAACTGCGCCATGGGCACGATGGTGCAGCCGGTAATCAGCGCCGCCAACCAACCCGCTTTGTAACCAAAGGAGTGAAAGAAGGGGTTAATAATCAGATAAATATCGTCGCCGCTCAGGCCGACCGTGTCGCTCCAGGTCGCAAACACGCGAATGTTCTGCTCGTGACTGCACAACACCCCCTTGGCCTTGCCGGTGGTGCCGGAGGTAAACAGCATATCGACGCTGTCGGAAGGTTCTATGGCACGCTCCAGCGCAATAAAGGCCGCATCGTCGGCCTCGGCGGATTTGGCCATAAACGTCATCCAGCCCAGTTGCTCAGCGATATCGCTGTCGGCATCCAGGCGGATACTGGCTGTCAGGTCCGGCAGCGACTCTGCCGTGACCATCTCAGCGGGATCAGCGGCCTCCAGCTTGGCAACGGTCAGCAGCACGCTCACCCCCGCGCGACGAAGAATATCCGCCGCTTCCGAGGCATTCAGCCGGGTATTCAGCGGCACCAATACCGCGCCTACCGACTGCAAACCCAAGGCGGCGACAATCCAGCGGGCACTGTTGGGCGCCCAGATCGCCACGCGGTCACCGCGCTTCACCCCCATGCTCAGAAAGGCCCGCCCGGCCTGACGGCGCAGATCGTTGAGCTGTCGATAGCTGGTGTTCTCACCCGCCTCGCGGATCGCTGTTTTATCGCCATATTGCTGAGCCGCCCAGCCCAGCAGGCGCGGCATGGTCAGCGGCGGCAAAGTCAGATTACTCAGAACGTCGCTGGTGTTGGTAGGCGTGGAAGGTGAGGACATGGCGAAAACCCTGAAAATAGACGGACAGTTTTTTGCCCTAGAGTCTAGAATCAGAATCGTGCAACAACAAGGCTATGCGTAGTGATTCCGGTCATCAGCTACGCATAACAGCGCCAACTACTCCTTTCGGATGAGATTTTGGTAGGCTGCCTCCCGTATTTCAGCGGGCGAGTCACAGCGTGCTTAATAGTTGAAGTACACTGGATTCGACAGTGCGAGCATGGCGGTACTGAGCACTGGTGACAGCGGCGAAATCAGGTACGCCGACGGCCAGCCCTGCACTTCAACGCGGTAGTAGCTGCGATCCCCGGCAGCGGGCGTATCTTCAAACTCAAAATGCGATTCGGTCACGGTGAATGTACCGAACTCTTCACCGTTCTTAATCACCGTCACCGTATAGAGGCGGGAAATATCGGCGAAGTCACCGCCCACCATCTCCAGCATAAACGTGACCGGCTGTCCGGTGGCTGGCAGGTTGTCGCCCATCATGCCGTCGGCCTGACCGTCACCATCAGTGTCGACATACAGCGCCAGCCGCTCGGCGTTGGGATTCACACTGATCGAGGCGCGCCCGGCATCCAATGCCTCCACCACTGCTTCGGGGCTTCGCTCACGTGCAAACACCCAGGTGGTGGGCGTACCCAACACATTGGCGATACTCTGCCAGGCGCTGGGGCTAGTCATATCGCCCTCGCCCAACGGGCCGTGGTGGGCATCGCTGCCGCCGCGACCGGTTATCCGCCGTCCTGACTTGAGCAGGTCATCCCAGATTTGCGTAGCCCCGGAATGCAGCAGCCAGATGGATGAATTCCAAACCTCTATGCCGCGGGCGAAGTCGTAACTGAAATTCCATGCATCGCTGCCGGCGGGGTGACAGGCCGACATGTGGACGCCGAGGCTGTCGATCACATCGCCGATCACCACATCGAGATCATCGCGTACCTGATACAGCAATTCATGCTCGTAGGGCTGGGCAGCAATGACATTGCCGTGACCTCGGTGATTGGTCCATTCGGCGCCATACAGCATGACCATCGAGTCAGAGCGGTAATCCGGATCAGCCCAGGTATGCTCCGCTATGCGGCCTTCAACATGGTTGTCGTGATCGGTGATAATGAAATAATCCATCCCCACCTCTTCTGCCAGAGCCACCAGGCCCGCCAGCGGACTGGTAGCATCGCTGCTGTGGTGAGAGTGCAAGTGCAGGTCGCCCTTCATCCAGACTCCATCGCTGACACTGGCTGCCGCAAAGCGATCAGCATCGCTATCTCCAGCACCGCCACCCGAGTCACCGCCACAAGCAGACAATCCCAACAGCAACCACAGCCCCATGCTCACCCGAAAGTGCTTCATTGCCCTTAAGCTCCGACTTTAACGACAGATCACGCCCGCACCGGAGACACCGCTCTGGCGGCTAGCGAAAAAGATAGATGGGCAGGAGTGGATACAAGATATCCACCTGCGCCGATGGTAACGGCAAAGCCGTTAAAGGCGCGCACTGTCGCAGAATTTTATGACAACTTAATTAAGCCCCGACACCGAACAGCGGGGCACAAAAGAAGATAGGAATAACGCCAGCAGACCTACTTAACAGGGTGCCAGACACCATCCTGCTCGTGGGCCTCACCCTGCTTTTTCAGCTTAAGCAGATGCGCCCAGAGCGACAGTTGCGCAATGCTGTGGATGTCGACAGGGACATCGTCGTAGGCCACCTTGACCAGTGCTTCGAGGTCACCCGCACCGTGTTGCTGCAGGGCCTTGCGAACTTTGCTCTCGCGACCGAGGCGGTGGGCAATCAGGCCGCGAATCTCGGCCCCGGCGTCCTCAATCACGCTGCCATGTCCGGGAGCCAGGGCACGCAGCGGATAGCCCAACATGGTTTCCAGCGAGGCGATATAGTCAGCCATATCGCCAGCGGGCGGAATAATCACCACGGTCGAGCCCTGCATAATATGGTCGCCGGTAAACATCAGCCCCGTGGCTTCGTGCAGGAAGCAGAAGTGGTTATCGACATGGCCCGGCGTGTATATCGCCCTGAGGATCTCGCCTTCAACGTCAATGGCCTGATCGTGCTGCAATTCAATATGGGGCTGAAAGCTGGTGTCCTGATAGCCATCATTGGCAATGGCACGCCCCAGCAAGGGCACGCCGTGCTGCTCAGCCAGAATGGCCGCCGCGGGCGAGTGGTCGGGATGGGTATGGGTCACCACAATCTGCTCCAGCTCGCCGCCGAGATCACGAATCGCCGCATTGATAGCATCAATGTGCTCATCGATGGCGGGACCGGGATCAAGCACGGTGATCCGCTGATTTCCCAGCAGATAGGCATTGGTGCCCGGCCCGGTCATCACGCTGGGATTTGGCGCGATCAACCGGTGAACATTCGGAGCCAGATTTTGAAGAACGCCAGCCTGCATAGCTATTACCCTCTGTGTACTCACCGCAATGGCACAACGCCCAGCATGTCGGAAAGCGGTGGGAAATTAAAGCGCGCGCTGGGCGCGATGCTGTTCAGTCAGCAGGGGCTGACCCATACGCCAGCGCAATCTGGCCCCCAGCAATAACGCCGCACTACTCAAGCCGGCGAACAAGCCCAACCAATAGCCACTCGGGCCCATCGCGGTCGTTCCAAAAGCCTCGGTGGCGAGAACATAGCCAGCCGGCAGACCAACACCCCAGTAGGAAAACAGGGTCAGATACATCGGCACCTGGGTATCTTCAAAGCCGCGCAGACAACCGTTGGCGGTCACCTGCAAGGCATCGGAGATCTGATACAGCGCCGCGAATAGCAGCAGATAACTGGCCAGCGACAGCACTTCGGGGTTGTCGGTATAAATGCGCGGAATCCACTCGCGGCTCACCACCAGCAACGCTGCCGCCGTCACGCCAATGACGGCCGTAATCCGGAAGGCAATACGAATAGCCAGACGCAGCCCTTCTTCGTCTTCACGACCCCGGGCATGTCCTATTCGCGAGGTGGCCGCCAGAGCAAAACTGAGTGGCAGCATGAATACCAGCGATGTGAAATTCAGCGTCAATTGATGACCGGCAACAACAATGGCGCCAGACTGGCTCAACAACAGTGCAATCACCGCAAAAATGCTGACTTCAAAGAAGATCGCCAATGCCACCGGCAAGCCCAATACAAACAGGTAGCGCAGCGTCGGTGGCTCAAATTGCCAGGGGCGCAGCTCCAGCTTACACCCTCGCTGGGCGTAGCTGTCGTTGAATTTCACGTAGAGCACCATCAACACAGCCATCAGATTCATCACCACCGCAGTGGCCCAGCCGCAGCCCACGCCCCCCAGGGCCGGGAAGCCCAGCTTGCCGTAAATCAGCACGTAGTTGACGGGAATATTGACCAGCAGGCCAATCACACTGATCCACAGCACCGGGCGGGTATCGCCCAGCGCTTCAGTATAACTGCGCAGCGACAGCACTACGGCGATGGCAGGCAGGCCCCAGCTCAGGCCAAAGAGGTAATCCTCCACCATCGGCTGAATCTGCGCATCAACATCCATCCGGCTCAGAATGAATCCGGTATTCTGCAGCAACAGCGCGCCGGCAATCCCGGCCAGCAGCGCCAGCATCATCGACTGATGCATGGTGGGGTTTATTCGCCCAAGCTGCCCGGCACCCAGGTGGCGGGCCAATACCGAGGTGGTGGCCATCAGCAGGCCGGTCAGGAATAAAAAGACCGGCACCCAGATGCTGGCCCCGACCGCAACGGCGGCCAGATCGACCGCAGAGACCCGCCCCGCCATGACCGTATCGACAAAGCCATTGGCGGATTGCGCCAACTGACCGCCAACAATAGGCAGGGCAATCGTTAACTGACGACGCAATTCCTCTCTGGCGCTGACAGGCATGAAAAACTCTCGGGCGGGCGTGAACGGGGCTGCACTCTAACGCAGCAATGGCGGCGCCGCAAACGCGTTAACGGCAGCGTGAGAGGAAACGAAAACGGGGGCCTCAGCCCCCGTCCTTGTTATTGCCTCACTGGTTCACACCAGCTCGGCGATGGGTACGACCGGATCGACATCCGCTTCGTAGTCCACGCCGTCGACACCAAAGCCAAACAGCTTGAGGAATTCCTGTTTGTAACCGGCAAAATCGGTGACGTCATGCAGGTTTTCCGTGGTGACTTTGTCCCAGGCGTCCGAAACCGCCTGCTGAATTTCCGGTCGCAGTTCGAGACCGTCGGCCCGCAAGCGGCCCTCCTCGTCGCAGGTCGGTTGATCCCCGTACAAGCTTTTGCGGAATAAACCGTAGACCTGCTCAATACAGCCTTCGTGGCTGCCGTCCGCCTTCATTACTTTAAACAGCAACGACAGATACAGCGGCATAATCGGAATGGCAGAACTGGCCTGAGTCACCACAGCTTTCAGCACCGACACACGGGCATCGCCGCCCTTCGCCGCCAGTCGCTCACGGATATCAATCACCCGCTTGTCCAGATCCTGCTTGGCGCGGCCAATCGTGCCATGCCAATAGATATCCCAGGTAATACGCTCACCGAGATAGGTGTAGGCCGTGGTCTTCGCACCGTCAGCCAGCACGCCCGCCTCATCCAGCGCCTCAATCCACATCTGCCAGTCTTCACCGCCCATCACGGCGACGGTACTGTCGATGTCATCCTGAGTCGCCGCCGGGAGCGTGACGGTTTCGATGGTTTCCTTGTCGGTATTCACCCCACGCTGACTGACATCCTTACCGATGGGCTTCAGGGTGGAGTTGAACACCTCGCCACTCTTTGGATGCTGGCGGCGTGGCGCCGCCAGGCTGTATACCACGAGATCGACTTGCCCGAGATCCGCCTTGATCTGCGCAATGGTTTTTTCCTTGATCTCATCAGAAAAGGCGTCACCGTTGATGCTTTTGGCATACAGCCCTTCCGCATCGGCAAATTTGTGAAAGGCTGCCGAGTTGTACCAGCCAGCCGTGCCCGGCTTTTTCTCAGTACCTTCTTTCTCGAAAAAAATGCCCAGCGTGGCGGCACCACTGCCAAACGCGGCACTGATCCGGGACGCCAGACCGTAGCCGGTAGAGGCGCCGATCACCAATACCTTCTTGGGACCATTGGGAATCTCGCCCTGGGCTTTCACATAGTCGATCTGCTGACGGACATTGGCCTCGCAGCCCACAGGGTGAGTGGTCACACACATGAAGCCGCGCACACGGGGTTTAATGATCATTCGCTTCTCTACTCCATCGTTGAAAGCCTTTATTGGCGGGCATTATAAGGCGTTCGGGCAGCCCCGACTAATACTCACTGTCAACTTTGAATTCTGCACAAAATACCGATTCGAGAAATTGCAGCTTAACTGTGTCGGTGAGAATCGCCTCTTCATCTAATCGCTTCAGACTAGCTTGGCGCAGTTTTCGCTGTGCTATGATCCGCCGAATAAAAGTAACAACACTGTAACCTTGTGCACAAATCGAGATTTATGCGCAATTAGCTCATTCCAAAACTTCGAATAACTATTAAAAAACAAACTTACATAAACACATTGCGTGCTAACAATTTATATAAGTAAAGGGTGATGTATGAAACTTAGCAAGCTTAAGCCACTCGCGGTGCTCGGCGGCTTTAGTCTGGCGGTAGCCAGCCCGATGGCACTGGCGCAGCTGGAAGAAGTTATCGTTACAGCGCAGAAGCGCGCCGAGTCGCTGCAAGACACACCAATCTCGCTGACGGCGTTCGGGGAAGATCAACTGGAAACCGACGGCATCAACAACCTTGGCGACATTGGCTCCAAAGTCCCCAGCCTGACGATTGAACCGTTTCCGATCAACAACGCCACCCTGCGTATCTTTATTCGCGGCATCGGTATTTCCGACGCCCAGATCACCCAGGATCCCCCGGTCGGCATTTATGTAGATGGCGTATACATCGCCCGCTCAACCGGCACCGCACTGGACGTTGCCGATCTGCAGCGCATCGAAATTCTTCGCGGTCCACAGGGCACACTCTATGGACGCAACACCACCGGCGGCGCCATCAACCTGATCACCAAGAAGCCCACCACCGAAGCCTTGGAGTTCAAACAGAAATTCACCGTCGGCAACCGTAACTTGCTGACCTCGAAAAGCACCTTGAATGTGCCACTGAACGACCGTATGGCAGCCAAGTTTGCCGTGATGCGCACGCAGCAGGACGGCCATATTGAAAACACCGGCCCCGGCGGCGACTTTGGCGACCGCGATGTCGAGGGTTATCGTCTGGATTTCCGCTGGGATATCACCGACAGCCTCGCGTTTGACTACGCCTACGACAAGTCGGACTTCGACTACTACAACACCCAGTATCAGCACGTTATTCCGCGTTCACCGTCGGGCAGCCAAGCCGATCTGGTTTCTGCGCAGGAAAGAAGCGTCTACTCCGATACTCGCCAGAAATCGGTTGGTACCGTGACGCCCTATGAGCAGTCATCGACCGATATCGAAGGGCATGCCTGGACGCTGACACAGGATTTCGACAGCTTCCAAATCAAGTATATCGGCGCCTATCGTGAGCTGAATGACAAATCCTATGCCGACCTCGGTGGCGGCGTCCCGCTTGCCGACGGCGAAACCGCCGACAGTGGTCTGACATTCCGTGTCGATTCCAACGAGTACTGCGGACAAGCCGCCGAGTTCGTGATGGGAAGAGGCAACTGCCTCCCCCTGACCTACCCCAAAATCAGTCAGGAACAGACATCTCACGAGCTGCAAATCTCTGGCGATCTGTTTGAAAGCCGCATCAACTACATCGTGGGCGCCTATTACTTCACTGAGGAAGCTCAGGAAGACAATGGACCGATGCACCATCAGCTCAGCGGCCCCATCAACATTGATATCCCGCTGCTTGGCGATATTCTCAAGAGCAGCATCCGCGCCGTAAATATGCTGGAGCAGGTGTACGATATCGAAAACGATGCCAAAGCCTTCTTCGGCCAGTTCACCTGGACACCACCGATTCTGGAAGACCGCCTGCAACTGACCTTCGGTGCACGGCGCTCGGAAGACACGCGTTATACCAAGAAATTCCAGCGTGACCAGACCATTGCGGAAACACCACTCGGCCCGATCGACGTGTCGTTCGCGCAGTGCAACAGCATTCTGGACGGCGACTGCAGAAACTTCGACGACATTGAAGCTAAACAGGAGTTCACTAACGACTCATTCAGCTTCGTTGCCGAATACGACCTGACCGACAGCACGAACATTTATGCCAAGCGTGTCGAGGCCTACAAGTCGGGCGGCTTTAACACCCGCGACCCGCAACAGGATGGCAACCAGGGCCCGGCAACCGATGGCGTGGATTACGGCTTCGGCTATGCCGACGGCTTTGACGCCGAGTACGTAACCTCGTATGAGCTGGGCGTGAAAAGCGAGCTGATGGACCGCCGCCTGCGGGTCAACGCGAACGTGTTCTACAGTGAATACGAAGACATGCAGCTCAACTTCATTCTGACCGGGACGGTGGCCGACACCAAAGTCACTAACGCCGGTGAGGCGGAGATGTACGGCCTGGAAACTGACATCACCTTTATGGCTACCGAACGCCTGCTGATGATGCTGAACTACGCCTACCTGCACTCCGAGGTCACCAAGGCAACCGACGTTAGCGGTAACGATGTGGCCGACCAGTTTGTGTTTTTCTCCGCTCCCGAGCACAGCTTCACTCTGTCTGCTGATTACACCCTGTTCGTTGCAGACTGGGGGCGCGGCAGCGTCAACCTCAGTGTGAACTACATGGATGAGCGCAACGGTGGCTCTCGCGCAGAGAACGTGAAAAACACCCAGCTTCGCCAGTACGAACTGGTGAATGCCCGCTTCAGTCTGGCAGATGTCCCCCTCGCGGGCGGTCGCCTGGGCGCGGGTCTCTGGGCCAAGAACTTGCTGGATGAAGAATACGAGCTGACCGCCGTCGACAACCTGCCCTCAGCAGACCGCTCGGTGATCTGGGGCGAACCCCGCACCTACGGTATCGACGTCTTCTACGAGTACTGATAACGGATTTGTTTGGTCTTGCTTGGGCTGCCATTGTGCAGCCCTTTTTTTGTCTGTCGGAATTAACGGAAAGGTCAACAAAATGAACCCAGATGTTCTTGATAGCCCCCGGCAAAACCAGTAAATTTGATCTTTTAATACGAACATATTAATCGAGCCTTCCGTAATGAATAATAGCGATAAAACCAGCCCCAGCAAGCCCCTGCGCGCCAGCGCTATACCCCATTGGGACATCGAAACGGATATTGCCATTGTCGGTTTTGGCGGTGCGGGTGCCTGCGCAGCCATTGAAGCCGCCGACGCGGGCGCCACTGTCCAGTTGTTCGAACTGGCCAGCGCCAGCGGCGGCTCCACCGCACTGTCCAGCGCCGAGATTTACATGGGCGGCAATGGCGGCACGCCGGTTCAGCAAGCCTGTGGCTACAGCGACGACACCGAAAACATGCTGAACTATCTTCGCGCCTGCTTCGGCAATCAAGCCGACGAAGACAAGCTCCGTTATTATTGCGAAAACAGCATCGCGCACTACCAATGGCTCACTGGTATGGGCGTGCCGTTCAAAATGAGCGAGCTGAAAGAACGCGCGATCATGGCGCTGACCGACGACTGTCTGCTGTATACCGGCAACGAAAAAGCCTACCCCTTCCCGGAGCACGCGAAACCCATTCCTCGCGGTCACAATCTCGAAATTGAAGGTGACAACGGCGGGCCGCTGCTGATGAAGCTGCTGACCGAGGCCGTTGAAGCGAGAGAGAACGTGACTGTTCACTACGAGAGCCGGGCCCTGACGCTGGTTCAGGACGACAACGATGTCGTGGTGGGCATTGTCGTGCGGATCAATCAGAAAGAGCACTACGTCAAAGCGAGCAAGGGTGTCATCCTCTGCGCGGGCGGCTTCTGTATGAATGAGGAAATGGTTCGTAAATACGCGCCTCAGTTCGACTGCGGTCTGACCCCCATCGGCAACCCCGGCGACACCGGCAGCGGTATTTTGATGGGAATGGGCGCCGGCGGGGCGACGATCAACATGCACGAATGCTTTGTCAGCCTGCCCTACTATCCCCCGTCGTCACTCACCTACGGTATTCTGGTGAATGATAAAGGACAGCGTTTTATCAACGAAGATTGCTACCATGGCCGTGTCGGCTACAACGCCCTGCTGCAGCAACGCAATTCCAAACGCATCTACATGATCACCGATGTGGAAGGCTACGGCGACTACGAGCGCATGAGTTATCTGGGCGCCCAGGTGGCAGGCACGGGCGACACGATTGCCGAACTTGAAGGCGAACTCGAATTGCCGTCAGGCAGCCTGCAGCAGACGCTGGAGTCCTACAACCGCAATGCGGCAGAAGGTAATGACCCGCTCTACCACAAGTCGGATGCCTGGCTGCGACCGATTGAGCCGCCCTTTGTCGCACTTGACTGCACCCTGGGGCGCGGTCCTTTCTATCCGTTCTTCACACTGGGTGGACTGGACAGCCTGCCTACCGGCGAAGTGTTGAATGCAGACCGCGAAGTCATTCCCGGACTTTACGCGGCGGGCCGCACTACCGCGGGCATTCCACGCACCGCTGCAGGCTACGCCAGCGGCATGTCGGTCGGCGATGCCACCTTCTTTGGACGCATGGCGGGCAAGGCCGCGGCAGCTCGCTAGCACCGGAAGATGGACATAAAAAAAGCGGCGTTAACGCCGCTTTTTTTATGGGTGATGAATGTCCGTCAATTCAGGCGCGCGGTGCTCTGCAAGGCCATGTAACCCGACAGTTTGTTACGCTGGTACTCCATTGCCGATGAGGCAACACGACCAACCTTCCCGTCTTCCAGCCAGCGTTTAATCCGTCCCGCATCACCAATGGGGCTGCTCTTGCCGAAGGAATCCAGCATTACCAGCACAACGGGGCGACCGTCGACATCGGTCTGCATCACCAGACAACGCCCGGCAAGATCAAGGTAACCCGTCTTGCTCAACGCGGCTTCCCAACGCTCATAACGAAGCAGCGGATTGGTATTCACATAGGCAAGCTTATAACGGGGTCGACTGAAATTCGCCGTGTGCACGGCCGTGGTCGAGTAGGTTTTAATCTCGGGGTAACGGGCAGCCGCAGCGACCAGCTTCGCCAAATCGCGTGCGGTCGACACATTTTTCGGCGACAGGCCGCTGCTGTCGACAAAATGACTGTTGCTCATTCCAAGCGCGGCAGCCTTGGCATTCATCGCCGCGACAAAGCGCTTGGCGCCACCCGGATAGTTATTGGCCAGGGCGGCCGCAGCCAGGTTCTCAGAGGACATCAGTGCCAGTTGCAGCACTTCACCGCGAGGCAGCTCTGATCCTACCCGGATACGTGAAAAATAATGGTTGATGGCATCGCGATCCTTTTCCGTAAAGCGGATTTTCTCACGCAGTGACTGCCCGCCATCCAACACGACCATCGCCGTCATCACCTTAGTGATAGAAGCAATGGGCATGCGCAGATTGGCATGTTTCTCGAACAGTAACTCACCGGATTCGGCATCCATCGCCAAGGCACTGACGGAGGCTAATTTGAGTTGTTCATTGAGGCTGTCTGCCCAGCTAACGGAGATACCGCAGCACAGCAACACAAAAACAGAGACCAAGCGCTTCATTACGACCACGACCTAACGATTTTATTTAGACTTGACGTTAGCACAGCTGAATACGTTCTCACTGTGCGCGAATTCGCCTTTCATAACACGAACACAAAGGCACATCAATGGATCAGAGATATTTAGCTGCGTATTACTCTGCCTTGCTGCGGAGGCTATCGAGGATTTCGTCGACCGCACTGCGGTCCATTTCCCGGTCTTCTTCCGCACAGGAATAGGTAATCAACAGGAGATGATCAGCGCCGAGGAGGTACCACTCGCGAATATAATCCCCCTCTTCCTCAGTTTCGAATTCCCATCCCTGCCAGCCTTCGCCAAGCTCGCAACGGCGCCCATCTTCCAGACGCTGCCCCACTTCCGCAATGAGGTTTTCCAGCGCCTTTCGGTCGGGTTTACCGCCGTCACTTTCCAGATTAGTCAGGCAGATACAGCCCAATTGGTCTTCGTCGTAAATCAGGATGCTTTCGTCTTCCTGCTCCGTCTGCCATTGCTCCGGCAAGGCGATAAACCAGAAGTCGCTTTCTATTTCCTGCATGATGTTATTCCGTTGTTAAAGGCAAGTCCGCCGACATCAACACCGCATCTTCGCGGCCATCGCCCAGCGGATAGTAATTCTTGCGAATACCGTCTTCCACAAAACCCAGTCGCTGATAGAGTGCGCGCGCAGAGGCATTGCCACGACGCACCTCTAACAGACAGCGTTGAGCGCCAATCTGTTGCATCCAGTTCAGCCCTTCCGACAGCAGGTGCCGCCCCAGCCCCTTTCCCCTCAAGTCCTGGCCGACCACGATATTCAGCAGGCTGGCCTCGTCCATTACGAGCGAAAAAGCGGCGACGGCCAGCAGGCATCGATCGTCGAACAGACCAAAACAGAACTCATCGCGCAGACTGCGCCGCCAGGTATCGTCTCGCCACGGGTGGGGGTCGCTGTTCCGGCTCAGTGCCAGACAGGGCTCAATATCATTGTGATCCAGCGCCGCGAAGCGCAGCATGTTCTGTTCAGCCACCGACGTGAATCGCTCGCAACTCAGCCCACAACGCGGCCTTGTGATCGGCATTGCCGAGCATCTGTTCAACCTCAACAGTGCGCAGCAAGCGGGCATTGTGTGCGGAGAGGTAATCGTCGCTGATGAAGTTCTGCAAGCTGTCACCAAACAGCAGCACGAGGTGAATCGCCGCATCGGCCTCGGTCGACAACAGGCGGGCACTCAATGCGTCCCGGGCCTCTTCCGCCCCCTGAGAAATACCGGGCACCTTGACCAGTGGCCATTCAAAATTGCTGGCGGAAAACGCTAGTTGCTCCGTGCGCTGCCAATGCGCCGCCACTGCTCGAGCGATGTTGGCCATCAATTTTCTCGCCTCAGGCGTCAGCGGTCCCTTACTGACATCAGCCACCATCCGCAGGCCGATACCGGTATCGATCAACGACGCGTGAAAACGCAGGGCTTCAGTGTGACTTTCAACGCGAGGTGTTTCCGGCTTTTCACGCGGCGCCTGTGTTGCCACCGGTTCCGTTAATGCGCCCAGTGCCTGTCGGGCGGCATTGCCGGATTCGGCAACGGGCTGCTGCGCAGGCAGCGTCTTTTCCAGAGACGGCTGAGGAGCAGGCGAATTGACGTCAGGCTGATCAATCTCAGCCGCCGGGCTGGGCGCCGCCCCCGGCAGAATAAAGCGAGGGACGTACAGTGGCAGGCCCATCGCCCTGAGGTAAGACTGGCGCAGCGCAGCGCTCACTTACACGCCCTCACGCTGAGGATGAGCTCGCTGTTCATCCAACTCCAACAGATTCAGAGCATCGAGGTAGGCCTTCACTGAGGCGACAATAATATCGGTGTCGGCACCATTGCCGTTGACGATGCGCCCATTGCGTTCCAACCGCACCTGAACCTCGCCCTGAGAGTCTGTACCACTGGTGATCGCATTCACCGAATACAACTCCAGTTTGGCGCCACTGTTCACTGCGGACTCCACCGCCTTGAAAGCGGCATCAACAGGCCCGTCACCCTCGGCACTGACCTGCTGCGCCGCGCCGTCGATCGTTAGCACAATTTCCGAACGCGGCTTGCTGCCACTGCGCGATACCGCCTCCAGCGACTGCAGCTGGTATCGCTGCGGCTTATCGCTGGGCTGCACATCGCTCATCAATGCCTGCAGATCTTCATCGAAGATCTCGTGCTTTTTATCAGCCAGCTCTTTGAAACGCGTAAACGCCAGGTCCAGTGCGCCCTGATGGGCAATTTCAATACCGAGTTCTTCAAGCCGCGCTTTGAACGCCGCGCGTCCCGAGTGCTTGCCCAGTACCAACTTGTTGTTGTGCCAGCCGACATCCTGAGCGCGCATGATTTCGTAGGTTTCGCGGTGCTTCAGTACCCCGTCCTGATGGATCCCCGATTCATGGGCAAAGGCGTTCGCCCCCACGATGGCCTTGTTGGGTTGCACCGGGAAGCCGGTGATAGACGACACCAGGCGTGAGGTCGGCACGATCTGCGTGGTATCCAGCGCGACATCCACCGGGAAGACATCCTTGCGAGTGCGTACAGCCATCGCGATTTCTTCCAGCGAGGCATTGCCCGCCCGCTCGCCCAAACCGTTGATGGTGCACTCCACCTGCCGGGCACCATTGAGTACCGCCGACAGCGAGTTAGCCACGGCCAGACCGAGGTCGTTGTGGCAATGCACCGAGAACACCGCTTTATCCGCGTTGGGAATATTCTCGATCAGACGGCGGATCATTGCCCCGTACTCGCCGGGCTCGCCGTAGCCGACAGTATCAGGCAAGTTAATAGTTGAAGCGCCCGCGTCGATGACCTGCTCGATAATCCGGCACAGGAAATCAAACTCCGAGCGCGACGCATCCTCGCAGGAGAACTCCACATCATCGATTAAATTGCGGGCGTGTTTAACGGCCGCCACCGCGCGTTCAACGACGGCATCGGGCTGCATACGCAGCTTGTATTCCATATGAATCGGTGACGTGGCGATAAAGGTATGAATACGTCCACGGCGGGCGGGCTTCAATGCTTCAGCCGCGCGGTCAATATCCTGTGCCCCGGCGCGCGACAAACTACACACCGTACTTTCACTCACCGCCTCAGCCACAGCGCGCACTGACTCAAAGTCGCCGACGCTGGCAATCGCAAAACCGGCCTCGATAACATCGACGCCCATTTTCTCCAGCATCTTGGCTATGCGGACCTTCTCATCCCGCGTCATCGACGCACCCGGGCTCTGCTCTCCATCGCGCAGGGTCGTATCAAAAATTATCAGGCGATCTTTGCTCACTCTGGCTTCTCCGCTGCCACTCACCACATTGCCCACCATTATAGCGATTAGTGCGCGCTACCGCGCCCCCAAGTCGCAAGGGAAGAAGCAAGGTATTAATTCTCTGCACCATGCTTACATCGGAACTTATATCACCGTTTCCGTCAAAGCAGGGAAACCGTAACATCACGAGAAACTTGACCGAATACGCCGGTATTGGCTAAGTAACAGCCAGAACCCAAAGGAGTTTTCTTACATGCGCCGACCTTTTCGCGCCTTGTTCACCCTGCTACTGGGCAGCGTCATCGCCGCTGCCAATATGGCTCACGCCGACGAACAGATTGTGAATTCACTCAGTGAATCCCAGCACAGCAACGGCCTGAAAACCCCGACGCGGCGCTCGGTTCCCACACTGATCAGCGCTGTAGAACAGGATGAAAACAGCGACGCGGAAAGCCTCGGTGCCGCATTGAGCATATTGGGCCACGATGTCCCACCCGGCAGTTTCCAGCGCCTGTACTGGACAGCGGGGCAAGCAGTTGCCGGGCTCTCGATGCCAACACCGGTACTGGTCGCAGCAGGCACACAGCCGGGGCCGACTCTCTGCCTGACCGCCGCTGTGCACGGCGACGAACTCAACGGCGTGGAAACCATCCGCCGCGTCATGTTCAGTCTGGAGAGCGACCGACTCAAAGGCGTGGTTATCGGTGTCCCGATCGTCAATATGCACGGCTTTCTGCGCAACTCCCGCTATCTGCCAGACCGTCGTGACCTCAACCGCTTTTTCCCGGGCGATGAACAGGGCAGCTCCGCCGCGCGCATTGCCCACAGCCTGTTCAATGAAATTATCATGCACTGTGATCGTCTGATCGACATTCACACGGGCTCCTTCCACCGTACCAACCTCACTCAACTGCGCAGTGATCTGGGCAAAGAAAGCGTGATGCAATTCAGTAAAATGTTTCACGATGTCACGGTACTCGATGGCGCGGGCACCAGCGGCACCTTGCGCCGCGCCGCAGTCGAAGCCGGCATCCCCGCAGTCACCCTGGAAGCGGGAGAACCCCTCCGCCTGCAATTGAAGGAAGTGGAGCAGAGCGTCAACGGCGTTCGCGCCGTAATGCATCATCTGGACATGATCCACGACAAGCCGGTGCGCGCACCCAAGCAAACCGTGTTCTACAAATCCCTGTGGCTGCGTGCCGATCAAAGTGGCGTGCTGCTCTCTGAAGTCAAACTCGGCCAGAAAGTGAAAACCGGCGATATTCTAGGCACCGTGACCGACCCGATCACCAATCGCAGCAGCGTTATTCGCAGCAGCGTTGATGGCCAGGTGATCGGCATGGCGGTCAACCAGATGGTGATGCCCGGCTTTGCCGGCTACCACGTCGGTATTACGACGGACGAAAAACAGATGGCGGCCGAGAAAGTGGCCGACTCGGTAGTCGCCGAGGCACTGGAGCCGGTCGCGGAAAATATGAAGGAAGCCGCCCGTGAAGCCGCCCAGTCTGCCGCACAGCAGAGCGACGACCCGAATGCGGTCAGCGCCGCTGCTCGCGAGGCCGTGAAAGAAGCAGCTCGAGAAGCGCCCCGCCTGCTTGAGGAAGCGGAAACACAAACCAAGCCCGAGCCCAAACCTGCCAAGAGCAACCGGGCCGGGAAGGAGCAGCCCGGCGCTTCGCGAGTTGAGCCCGAGACGCCTCCCACTGAGGGGCGGGGCACCCCTGAGGCTGCGCCGGTGAAACCGGCGGAGCCGATGGAGCCTGCAACGGAGCCCCAGACAGAGACTGAGCCGGATATTCCGGCGCCCAGTGACAAAGCCGCTCCGGCCCAACCACCAGAACCCGACGATCACCCGGATTAATCGTCAGGTGTTCAGGGGCAAGTCCGTGAAACCGAGTTCGCGCTCCAACTGTCCAGCCAGACAGAACAGGCGCTCTTCCTGGCACATACCCGCAATAAACTGCATGCCGAAGGGCATGCCATCTGCTGTTTTGCACAGTGGCACCGACATGCAGGGCAAGCCTGCAATATTACCCAGCAGTGTGTAGGCCATTTTGCCCAGTACCGGCAGGGCCATCTGCGCCACCAGCGGCGTGCGCATCAGCAAACGTCCAATATTGAGCCGGTGGCTGGCAAGCATTTGCAGCTCCTCCCAGCGGCTGGGCGGTAAACTCCCGTGGGGAACGGCCGCGGTGGGTGTTGTCGGACACAACACCATGTCGTGCTCACGGAACATGTCGCCAGCAGCGCGCTGTATCTGATGCCAGCCATACCTCGCGGCAACCAGATCGGCGGCGCTGAATGAACGCCCGAGCATGGCGAGGTTTTTGGTCGCGGGCTCTACCTGATGAATGTCGCAGCCGTAGTCCCGCTGCAAACGTCGCAGCAGGCCGGCGACCTCTGCACTCACCACCACAATAAAATCCCGCCAAAGTTGATCACTGTCGATGGCGGGCTCCACTTCATCAATATGATGCCCGAGTGCCGCGAGCCTCTCCGCCGTTTTGTCCAAACCCGCCAGTACCTCGGGATCAACGTCGGTCGGTACCAGCGGTTTGCGGCTCAGCGCAATGCGAAGCGGTTTCGGGTCGCGGGCAGCGGCATCAACAAAACGCCCACCCGGCTGTCGGATATCGTAGGGGGCGCCCAGTTCGGCGCCACTGCTGCAGTCCAGCATGGCGGCACTGTCTCGCACGCTGCGGCTGAGAACGTGCTCCGCCACTGCCCCCTGCCAATCCTCGCCCAGATCTGGCCCCATGGGGTTGCGCCCCCGCGAGGGCTTCAAGCCGAACACACCACACCAACTGGCAGGAAAACGAATAGAGCCACCGCCATCACCGCCGTGAGCCACCGGCACGATGCCCGAGGCAACCGCTGCCGCGCTGCCACCGGACGAGCCACCAGTGCTGTATCCAGCGCGGTGGGGGTTGTGAGCCGGGCCGAAACGTTTCGGCTCCGTGGTAATGATCAGGCCAAATTCGGGGGTATTGGTCTTGGCAAAAATATTCAGCCCGGCAGCCTTGTAGCGCTTGACGATCTCACTGTCGTAATTCGGGCGGAGATTCACCGCGCGGCTGCCCATGCAGATAGGCTCGTCGGCGAACATGGCCATCAAGTCCTTCAAGACGAAGGGCACACCCTGGAACGGTCCATCGGGCAGCCCGGCACGCGCTTGCTTTGCCGCCCGTTCCACAAAACTGTGTACCACCGCGTTAATGCGGGGGTTCACCTCGGTCATTCGGGCGGCAGCCGCCGCCAGCAGTTCTTCAGCGCTGACATCACCTGCGCGGTGAAGCGCGGCCAAGCCAGTGGCATCGTAGCGGGAGTACTCGCGAAACATCGAACTTCCTTATTGTTTTGTGATCGATAGAACAGCTTAAACAACAGGCTTGCGTGGCAAACCCCGCCATTGCTGTCTACATTGCAATAAGCCTGCGAGTGTTTTCCGAATCGGAGCCTGTCACCATGAGAATAACGGACAATATCCTGCAAGAAATCCGGGTACTTTCCCAGTTTAATCCGGGCTCCTGCCTGGAGGGCATCAAGGTGCACCACGATGCCGATCCGGACCTGATTGCCGCCACCGAGCGCCTGTTCAATAAAGGGCTGATCACACAGCTGGATGGCGGTTACCTGACCGATGCCGGGATCGAATTACTTCGCCACCTCGACAGCCTAACCACCGTCCTTACCACACCCTCCGGCCCGCGGGCACTGCACTAAACCACAGTAGGCAAGCGCTGAGTGATCCCCTAGACTAGGCGGCCCGAATGACAGAGCCGCATTATGGATCCGCTTACCCAAGGTCTGCTCGGCGCGACTGCCGCCCAAAATATCAACCGTCAGCAACGCTGCGCAGGCGCGGCGGCGGTATTGGGCTTTCTGTCCGGGATGGCGGCAGATCTTGATGTACTGATCCGCTCGCAAAGCGATGCCCTGCTATTCCTCGAGTACCACCGCCAGTTTACCCATTCGCTGATCTTCATTCCCATCGGTGCCCTGCTCTGCGCCACCGTACTCAGTGCGGCGCTGCGGCGCTACTGGACATTGCCATTCTGGCGCACGGTACTGTTCTGTGGGGCGGGCTATGCGACCCATGCGCTGCTGGATGCCTGCACGACCTATGGTACCCAGCTGCTGTGGCCATTCAGCAATGAGCGCATCGCCTGGAATGTACTGTCGATTATCGACCCGGCCTACACCCTACCTATTGGTCTGGGCGTTTGGCTTGCGCGTAAAGGGCAGCGTCCCTGGGCGGCGCGGCTGGCACTTTTTTGGGTACTGGCCTATCCCGGCATCGGACTGTTGCAGCGCGAACGCGCCGAAGCAGCGGGACTGGAATTGGCCTCGACGCGTGGACACAAGGTTGAGCAAGTCAGCGCCAAACCTTCATTTGCCAACCTGCTGCTCTGGAAGACCGTGTATCGCCACGACGGGCGGTTTTACGTCGATGCGGTGAGAGTCGGGCAGACCGTAAAATATTACCCCGGCAATTCGATTGCCGTGTTAGAGCCTGAACGCGACCTGCCCTGGCTGGATCCAACATCCCAGCAGGGTCTCGACGTCGGCCGCTTTGACTGGTTCTCACAACACTACACCGCGCTATCACCGGATGATCCCTTGCGCATTATCGACGTCCGTTACTCGCTACTCCCCAATGAACTGGACGCCCTGTGGAGTATCAAGCTGAACCCCTCGGCACCCGATCTCGGTGTCGATTATCAGGTCCACCGGGACCGTCAGGGTAAAACCCAACGTTTCTGGCAAATGCTACTCGGTCGCGACCTGACAACAGCGAAAGACCAAGGCTGAACTCCATGAGCACATTTTCCATTCTAGACCTCGCCCCCGTTCCCGAGGGCAGCACCGTCGGGCAAGCACTGTGCAACAGTATCGACCTGGCCCAGTGGGCCGAACAACTGGGGTATCACCGTTACTGGGTCGCGGAACACCACAATATGCCCGGCGTGGCCTCAGCAGCCACTGCGGTGCTGCTCGGTCAGATTGCCGCCGCTACCCGCAGCCTGCGGTTGGGCGCAGGTGGCATTATGCTGCCCAACCACGCCCCGCTGATTGTCGCCGAGCAGTTCGGCACGCTGGCAGCACTGTACCCAGGCCGTATCGAACTCGGCCTGGGCCGCGCGCCCGGTACCGACGGGCACACCGCCCATGCCTTACGGCGCAATCTGCACAGCAGCGCGGAACAGTTCCCCCAGGATGTGCAGGAGTTGCTCGGCTATTTCCATGACAGCGAGCTGCGTGCGCCGGTGCGGGCCATTCCCGGCGCCGGGGAGCAGGTGCCAGTATGGATTCTTGGCTCCAGCCTCTTTGGCGCCCAGCTCGCCGCCAAGCTCGGTCTGCCCTTCGCGTTTGCCTCGCACTTTGCGCCCGCACAACTGCTCGATGCTCTGCGCATTTATCGCCAGCAGTTTATCCCTTCGCCCCAGCTCGAAGCGCCGTATACCATGGCGGGATTCAACATCTACGCGGCCGATACGGATGAGGAAGCACACTTGCTCGCCAGCTCTATGCAGCAGGGGTTTATTCGTCTTCGCCGTGGGATGCCCGGTACGCTGGCACCGCCGATCGCCAACTATCTCGAATCGCTCAGCCCACCCGAGCAACAGCTCCTGCAGGGGATAATGCGTTGCTCAGCCATTGGCGCACCGGAAACCGTGGCAGCACAAACCCAGGCCTTTGTGGAAGAAAGCGGTGTGGATGAGGTGATGATTGCCTGTCAGATTCACGACCATCAGGCCCGCCGACGGAGCCTGGAGATTGCAGCCAGCGTTCTGCTGTAAGCCGACTTAGAGCGTCGGCACCTCGGAAGCGAAAAGACGGCTCAGGGCATCGGTTTGCTGGCCGTGGCGGGCGTGGAATTCATCCACCCAGTCGACGACCTCCACTCCCGGCATCGCCGGAGAAATGTAGTAGCCCTGCGCCCAACCGCAGCCCCAGCGCACCAGTAACTCAAGGGTATCCAGATCCTCGACACCCTCTGCGACCGCCTCCAGTCCAAAGTTATGCGCCAGCGCCAACGTGGTCCGCACAATCTTCTGATCATCACCATCACGGGGCAGGTGTCGCACAAATTCCTGGTCAATTTTGATCTCATTCACCGGCATATGCTTGACCTGAGCCAGTGAGGAATAGCCAGTGCCAAAGTCATCGATGGCAAGACAATATCCCTGTTCCCTGAACGTTTTCAGAAGCCGAATCGCCTCCTGCGGATTTTCCATCAACTCGCTCTCGGTGATTTCGAACGCGAGACATTTCGCGGGCAACTCGTACTTACGACGGTGTTTTTCAATCACATCGACCAGCTCGGGGTGGGACATGTCCTGCACCGACAGATTGACCGCAACCTGAATATCCAGGCCACGCTCCCGCCAGCCGGCAATCTGTTCGCAAACCCGCGTAATCACCCAGCTACTGAGACTGCTGATCAAGCCCGCCTGCTCCGCCAGAGGGATAAATTCGCTGGGCAGGATATTGCCGTACTTGGGATGATTCCAGCGTACCAGCGCTTCCATGCGGTCGACCTGCCCCGCGCGCAGATTCAGCTTGGGCTGATAGAACACCTGCAAACCGGAGTGCCAGTCGAGCATGGCCTGACGCAGCTCTTCAACCATATTCAGGCGTTTGACGTAGTTCTCTTCCTGGCCGTGTTTGTAGCGCTGAAAGCGATAGGGAGCACGGCGCGCACCGTCCAGCGCAATCTCCAGACGCCGCAGCAGTACCGGGGCATCGCTGGCATCATCAGGAAAACCGACAATAGCGGTACAGACATTCAGTTCGATATCGACATTCTTGATACCGTGATGGCGAGTGAGTTGCATCGCCAGCACCACCGCCGCAACCTCGTCCGGCGGGCCATCTTTTACCACCACAATACCGCCGCGATAAAAGCGCGCCGCAACCAGATGCTCCTGCTCCAGAAAGGCGCCGATATTGACCAGACAGCTATCGGCGATGTCCGGACCGAACATATCGTTGATTTCTCTGAAATTCAGAATATTGATGCCAATAAGGTGAAAAATCCGGTTGTGAGCACGGGCGTCACTGATGCGCTGACCGACAATACGCAGCAGCTCATTCTGGTTTTTCATGCCGGTCAACAGGTCATGGGTTGCCCGGTAGCGCAAATTTTTCTCACGCCGCCGCAATACTCCGAACACCGCGTCCAGCGCATATTGCAGACTGAGAATGTCCACCACGCGACTGTCCACCGTCAGGGGCGCCATCTGTTCGCCATCCGCGTATCGCTGCAACTGGGATGACAACTGCCGTAACGGGCGGGAAAGCTGCTCACTGAGCAGACGAGCTAACAGCGCAGCGATCAACAGCAACAGGATTAAACCCGCCAGGATCGCCGCCAGCACCCGACTGGGCAGTTTCGGGGATGCGTAAAGCATCAGACGGATATCAGGGCCGTCGGCTGCCTGCAGCGTCAATGACTGGGAGTCAGACAGCCAACGCCGCAGCGGGCCAACGCCGCCCGCATCGATCAACTGAAAGTGCTGACGATCGATCTCCAGGCGCCCCCACAGGGAGCCCTGACGCAGAATCGGCCGCAGAGACTCGGCAAGGGGAAAAGCCAGCAGCGCGGCCAAGCCAGAGCGACGCTGCTCCAGCACCCCGTAAATGTCGCCCTGGTGTATTTGATAACGAAAGCTGCGCGATGTGCTGCCGGCATCGGGCGCCAAGGTCAGCCACTCTGCAGAGCGCCACTGCCGGGAAGGGTTCTGCGGCAACATCGCCACCATCGCGGGCAAGTCGTTCTGCGAAGACAAGGCGCCGACAGCATCAACATAGCGGCCGGAAAATGTTGCGGCCGCCAGCAGTTCCCGCAGAGACTGTTCGCGCTCTGCAACCGCCTCACTGAGCTGGTCTGCGGCAAGGCGCAGCTTCGCGCGCCGATCGGAACGATCCTGCATCCAACTGACGGCCAGAAACAGTACAAGCAACAACACCGCCACCACGGCCATAACCGCTAAATACGGGTACACCTGGCGGCGCATGCCATATACGCGGTTCATAACGCTCTCCGCATTTCTACCAGCCTGTCTCCGGGGCAATGCATCCCATTCCACCTAAACCGAAAGCCGCCAGGCACCAAACACAAGCGCCCCGGCGATTAGGATAATGATTGGCAAGCGGCCACTGCGCAATAGCACAAACAGCAACACGCCAACGAGCAGGGCATCAAAACGCTGGGGGGCATGACGCAGTACCGGATCAATCCAGGCCGCGGCCAACATGCCCACAGCGACCGCGTTGACAGCCGCGATGGCCGCCATCACGCGGGATTGTTGCGCGAGCTGCTGCCACGTGCCACTCAGCCCGAGATAGAGCAGAAAACCCGGCAGGAATACCGCGGCGGTGCTCAACAGTGCCCCCAACACCGGCGTTGAGGGAACAGCCACCGCCCCCAGATACGTCACCAGCGAAAACATCGGCCCCGGTACCGCCTGCGCGGCCGCGTAGCCCAGCAGAAACGATTCGCTGTCAATCAACGGCCCTAAAAACGACTCCAGCAACGGCAGCACCACATGACCGCCCCCGAAGACCATGCTGCCCACAACATAGAACTGAGCATAGACGGATGTCGTCACACTGAAAGCAAGAATCAATAACACGGCGAAGGTCATCAGGAACCGTCGTCCGGCTGACAACGCCTGCCGAGATAGCTGGACCGTGCCGCTACCGCCCGCATAGCCAGCCAGAGCTGCCAAGGCCATGAGACTCAACTGCAGCAACGGCGCCATCCACAGCGACAGCAAAATCAGACTGAGCAGCGCAATCCCCTGCTGACGGCGCGAGCGACAGAACTGTCGCCCCATATTCATCACGGCGTCGAGCACAACCACGGCGGCCAGTAGTTTCATTCCCTCTATGGCGCCAGTGACCCAGCCACTGCCGGGCATATTCTGCGCCCACAGCGCCAAAGCCAGCATCAGCAGAAACGACGGCAGGGTAAATCCGAGAAAGGCCGCTACCGCTGAGGGCAGCCCGCCCCGTGAGTAAGCAATGGCAAAGCCGAGCTGGCTGGATGCGGGACCGGGAAGAAACTGGCAAAGCGCTAACTGGGCGGCAAACTGCTGTTCGCTCACCCAGCCCAGCTGCTCAACAAAAACCTTGCGGAAATACGCGATATGGGCGGCAGGCCCGCCAAAGGCAATGCATCCCAGATAGAGAAAACGTAAAAACACCGCCGCCACATCGGCTCTCCCACGCTGATCGTCAGCGGCAGTGTACGACAGAACCCCGCGCTTTAGATGCCCTTGGTACTACCGATCGCCCGTTTCCGAGGCGTGCGCGTCTTGTCGGTTTTGCTTTTAGCCGCGGCCTTAGTCGCCTTCTTTTTCACCGGCCCCTTGCCTGCCGGCACCGGCTTTTTACGACCCTTTTTTGGGCCCGCGTTGAAAGGCATGTCGCCGTCAAAGCGGGACATTTTCAGCGGCTGACCGGCAACGCGGGGCGACTGCAGCAGCTCCAGCACGTCGTCGGGCATGCCTGCGGGGAGGTCGACGGTACTGAAGTCATCAAACAGTTGAATGCGGCCGATGTAATCACTGTCGATACCTGCTTCATTCGCAATGGCCCCGACGATATTACCGACCCCGACTTTGTGCTGACGTCCCACTTCGATACGGAAGCGCTCCATGCCTACTTCATCACCCGCTTTGCGGCGGGGTTTGCGCTCCGCTTTCTCGGCCTTCTCGCCAGGCGCCTCGCTGCGCTTTTTGCTGACACGCGGCAGGTCTTTGATCAGCAGGTCTTTGCCCCCTTGGGCCATACGGGCCAATGTCGCCGCAATATCCAGCATGTCGACACCTTGCTCTTCGCAAAAGTCGGCCAGCAACTCGCGGTAGAGATCCCGGTCACGGCTGTCTTCCAGCCCCTGCTGAAGTCGCTTGTTGAAACGGCTGATACGCAGCGCGTTGATTTCCTCGGCGCCGGGCAGCGTCATTTCTTCAATACGCTGACGCGTGGCGCGCTCGATGGATTGCAGCATACGCCGTTCGCGAGGCGCGACAAACAAAATCGCATCGCCACTGCGGCCCGCCCGGCCAGTGCGGCCAATGCGGTGAACGTAGGCTTCGGTATCGTAGGGAATATCGTAGTTAATCACGTGACTGATGCGGTCCACATCCAGCCCGCGGGCAACCACATCAGTGGCAACCAGAATATCCAGGCGACCGCGCTTGAGCATGTCGACCGTGCGCTCACGCTGGGCCTGCGCAATATCACCGTGCAGCTCTGCCGCCGCATAACCGAGGGCCTGCAGTTTTTCGGCAAGCTCGGTCGTCGCCAGCTTGGTGCGCACAAAGATAATCATGCCGTCGAAATCTTCGGCTTCCAGCACCCGGCTCAACGCTTCCTGCTTGCTCGCCCCTCTCACCAGCCAGTAACGCTGACGAATCGCCACCGCGGTGGTGGTCGCCGTTTTAATGGTGATGTGCTCTGGATCTTGCAGATAGGTGTTAGCAATACGTCGCACGGCGGCGGGCATGGTCGCGGAAAACAGGGCAATCTGGCGCCCTTCCGGCGTCTGGGACATGATCCATTCGACGTCGTCGATAAAGCCCATGCGCAGCATTTCGTCGGCTTCATCCAGCACCAGATGGGTCAGGCCATCCAGTTTAAGGGTGCCACGACGAATATGGTCCATGACCCGCCCCGGCGTGCCCACCACCACCTGCGCGCCGCGCTTGAGCGCATCGAGCTGTTCCCGGTATCCCTGACCGCCGTAAATCGGTAGTACTTTCAGGCCCCGCAGATGACGGGCGTAATTCTGGATGGCCTCAGCTACCTGAATTGCCAGCTCACGGGTGGGCGCCAGAATCAGCGCCTGAGTCTGACGCGAGTCCGCATCGAGCATCGACAGCAGCGGCAGGGAGAACGCCGCCGTTTTACCGGTGCCGGTCTGGGCCTGCCCCAGCACGTCCCGCCCTTCCAGAATCAGCGGAATCGTCGCCGCCTGAATGGCTGAGGGGCGCTCATAGCCAAGCTCTTCAACCGCTGACTGAACAGCAGGCGCAAGGCCAAGTTCGCTAAAAAGGGGCTGCGCCGAAGCGGCGTCGGAGTTACTCATAGATGTGGGCCTGAATTGAATGTGCTGGTGTGACGCGGGGCGAATGCGGCGTCAAGCGAACACAGTCCCGGCGGGACGCAGAGTATACGCGGCTTTTGCCCGAAATACCCGCGCTCCGAGCGCGGGGATAACGGTATTTATACGCAGCCGTCGCTTATTCTGCAGTAATCGCCGCCAGTGCTTCGCGACAGTGATCGGGAATCAGCTGCTTTTCCTGTGCCTGATAGTCGAAATACACCATCACGGCGCTGCCGGTCGCGGTCAGAGTATCGCGCTGCCAGAGTTCGTGACTGACCACAAACGAGCTGCTGCCGACATGACTGATCCAGCTGCGGACTTCCACGGGATACTCAAGGTAGGTCTGCGCCAGAAATTCCACGTCGATTTTGCGCAGAATCAGGTTCCAGCTATCCAGGCGTAGACTGGGATTAAAAATGGCGAAAATGGGCGTGCGCGCCGTCTCAAACCATTTGGGGATCACCGTATTATTGATGTGCCCAAGGCCATCAGTTTCATAAAAACGCGGCATCAGTTCGCAGCGCAGCATCTTCTACCTCTCTCAGGCTCGCAGCCAGTACAACACCATACACACCCACAACAGCAACGCCATGATCACTGCGGGATAAGCCTTCTCAGCAATATCACTGCCGCGCTGACGCTGGTCCGCCACGTAAAGCAGCAGTACTGACAACAGTAGCTGCAGCCCCAGCAGCAGTCCCGATGCTGACCAGGAATACACCAGCTCTCCGATCACGAACGGCCGGACAGTAGCCAGCGCGGCCAAGGCCAGCCCCAGCACACCCAGCAGTTTTGCAATGACGACAGACAGCTTCATATTCTCTCCCTACGCGGCAGCGGATGCCCACATCCGGACGCAGGGCAGTATACGCGAAAGTGAACAGCGACTCAGGCAACGTAAAGATAGATACTCAGGAAATGACAGACGCTGCCCGCCAGCACGAACAAATGCCAGATGCCGTGGAAGTGTGTCACTTTTTTATCGAAGACATAGAACACAATACCGGCTGAATACGCCACCCCGCCCGCGACAAGCAGACTGATCGCCGGCGTCGGCAGGGCCGCCGACAGCGGGCGGATAACCAGCAGCGACAACCACCCCATCAGCAGATACACAACAATCGACCAGAGGCGGCGACGCCCCTTGGGAATGACTTCCAGCACCATGCCAAATACCGCCAGCCCCCAGATCAGAGCCGACATCCACAGGCCGTCACCATCGCGGAGCGTCACCAGCAAAAAAGGGGTATAGGTACCGGCAATCAGCAGGTAGATGGCGAGGTGATCAAGCTGGCGAAAGCGCGCCTTCCACGGCCCGCGACTGCTGTGATAGAGCGTGGAAAACAGATAGAGCGCAAACAGACTGAAGCCATACACAGCAAAGCTCAGCAGTTTTAAATTGGCGCCCTGGGGAATCGCGGACCACAGCAACAGCCCCGTGCCCAATAGGGCAGCCACCACCCCTGCCAGGTGACTAAAGCCGTTAAAACGCTCTCCGTGGTACATAAATCGCTGCTCTCCCTAATCGTGAGATATTCACTCAGCTAGCGATTAAAGGGAGAGGGACATGACAATGCAAGTGTGACG
The DNA here is from genome assembly GCF_000420325.1 of Spongiibacter tropicus DSM 19543. NCBI lineage: Bacteria > Pseudomonadati > Pseudomonadota > Gammaproteobacteria > Cellvibrionales > Spongiibacteraceae > Spongiibacter > Spongiibacter tropicus. Next base: position 285,186 of record NZ_ATUS01000003.1, read on the forward strand.
GAGGACATTAGGCTCAGAGGCAGCTAGTCGGACAAGCGTCCCAGACCCTCGAAGAGGACTTCGACGTGATGGGCACCGTTAGTACTGATGATTTTGCGAATCCGTATTGCACCGAGGCGTCCGTCGCGTAAGCGAATACGATAGTCGCGCCGGTCGAGCTTGTCGCCTTTATCGCGCTGCAGGTGTAAGCAGCCACTCCAGGGCGCATAGTGCTTGTCGGCGTTGATATACATCGGCACATCGCTGAGAAGCGCTTGGTCTTCGTCCAGAATGTCACCGTGGGTCAAGTCCATTGACGGGCTCCGAGGCAGTATTGCAAAGAAGGTAACCGTTCAATACGAACTTATACCATGCAAATACCCCGTTTCAGGGCCCGGCAATAGAATAAATCATTGTAAACATAGCCGTTTTTATAAACGAAGCGCCTGGACTAATGGCCGAGTCCCAGCAGCTTCGCCGCGTTGTCGCGCATGATTTTACGCACCTCTCCAGCGGAAAAACCCGACAGCTCGTCAACCATTTCCTCCGGCCACTCCAGGCCCTCGGGATGCGGAAAATCGGAACCGTTCACCACGGCATCCACCCCTGCGGCTTTGACCACCTCGGCAAAGCTGTCCTCATAGAAGGGAACGATCTTGAAGTGCTCGCGGAACTGCTCGCTGGGCATTGCCGGTTTTCCAAAGGGCCAGCGGCTCTTGTGGTCACCCAGACGGTAGATTTTATCCAGCGTTTTCAAGGTGTGAGGCAGCCATGACGCACCGAACTCAACAATCAGGAAACGCAGGCCCGGGAAACGACCGGTGAGGTTGTGGAACAGCACCGCCGCAAGGTGATCGACAATGGTTCGCTCCCCCATGCCGACAAAGGTGTTGAACGCGGTATAGCGGTGCGACGGCGGATTCGCTGGCTCGCCCCAGGGACTGGCGTACATCTCGTTGAACGGCCCGCTGCCGATATGGTGAACAATCACCACCCCTGCTTCCTGCACTCGCGCCCAGAACGGGTCGAAATGGGGATCAGCCGGCGAACGCCCCTCTACCGGCCCCGTGTTCAGGTGGATCAGGCGGCAACCTTCAACAATAAGTCGCTCCAGCTCCTTGAGGGCTTCAGGCAGGTCGCAGAGACTGATCATCGCCGACGAGAATACCCGGCCATCCTGTCCCCAACCCCAATCCTCGGCTACCCAGCGGTTAAAAGCACGAATGCTGGGGTAGGCAATATCCCGGTGCTTGGGCTGTCGCAGCTGATACTCCACCCCGCAACCCAGTGTCGGAATCATCACGCTGGCTTCAATATTTTGCTCATCCATCAGCGCCAGCCGCGACTGGCGATCGGTAAACGCCGGACGCTCGGAGGCGCGAATAGCGTTGGCGTTCACCGCACCGTCACTGTCGCTCTCACCTTTGAAGAAGGCTTTGAGAGCACCCGGTGCGCCCACGTAATCGCCGACACCTACGCTGAAGAAATTAAGGCGTTCGTCGCCCAACATCATGGTGCCGAAACCATCAGTGCGCGAGCGATCCACCCACACGGTGCGGTCGCGGTAGCGCGACTCGATATGACGACGGAAGCAATCGTCAGGTTCGTAGTAGTGGTTGTCGCAGTCAATAATCCGATAGCCGAGTTCTTTCATGATCAGCTTCTCCAGCGAATAACGAAAAACCGTACTCTACGTCGGAGATGAAACTTTAGCAGTGACAGCGACTGGCGCCCGTGGTGACATTTCCAATCACCGGGCGCCGCGCAAAGAGAAAGGAAAGTCAGGCGGGGAAGTAGCGACTAATCGTGTCGACAACACAGGCGGGACGATCGCCGCCCTCAATTTCCACGGTAATGCGTACCACAGACTGGACACCGCCTTTCAGTTCTTCTGCCGACAGCAGCTCGCCCACGCCGCGCACACGTGATCCCACGGGCACCGGCGCCGGAAAGCGGATACGCTCACAGCCCACATTCACGCCCATGGAAATGCCCTGCACATCGATGATTTGCGGCAGGAACATATTGACCAGCGATAGGGTCAGGTAGCCGTGGGCAATACACTTGCCGAAGGGGCCATCTTTCGCCCGCTCGGGATCGGTGTGAATCCACTGGTGATCCCCTGTCGCATCAGCAAATTGATTGATACGCTCCTGGTCAATTTCCAGCCATTCGCTGGCACCCAGGTGTTCGCCCACTGCATCCAACAACTCGGCAGGGGTGGAAAAAACTCTGCTCATTCCTAATGGTCCTTATTCTGACAGCGGCCCACAAAAAGCCGCAGTCGTATTTTCATGACAATCACTTTACCATCAGCCGCACACCACCCGGCATCGTCTATGCGGGTGAAGCCGGGGCGCTGGGGGGGTCACAGAACATCGACCATGAGCATCGACGAGTTAGGCACAAGTATTCTGATGTGGCTGCAAGGCAACTTGCCGGGTATCGCCGCGCTGATCGCGGCCACCTTTGCGGTGCTCGGCATTCTGTCTGCGCTTGAGGCCATCCTCAAAACCCGTACCGCTCAGGGCGCCGTCGCCTGGAGCATCGTGCTCGTCGGCCTGCCGATTGTCTTTGTGCCCCTCTACTGGATTTTCGGACGGCGTAAATTCCGCGGCTATGCCATTGCCAAGCGCGGCGACACCGGCGCCATCGATGCCCTCGTGCGGGAACTCGGCCCCCATTACGCCGAACTGGAAACCTTTCCCTGCCGGGAGGATCACCGGCTAAGCGCCCTGAGCCGCCTGAGCAATTTGCCCTTCTGCCGCGGCAACAGCGCAACACTGCTGGTTGACGGCGAGCAGGCCTTCGCCGAAATTTTTGATCGCATCCGCGCAGCCAAACGCTATGTATTGCTCGAATTCTACATCGTCCGCGACGACGCGATCGGCCGTGAACTGGCCGCCCTGCTCACCGAAAAAGTCCGCCAGGGCGTGGCGGTGTATTTCATTTACGATGAAATCGGCAGCCTGAAATTGCCCCGCCTATATTTACAAAAGCTTCGGGACGTGGGCGTGCAGATTGTCCCTTTCAACAGCACCAAAGGCACCGGCAACCGCCTGCAACTCAACTTCCGCAATCACCGGAAAATCGTAGTCTGCGATGGCGATTACGCAATGATTGGCGGTATGAATATCGGCGACGAGTATCGCCATATGCACCCCGTCCTCACGCCGTGGCGGGACACCGGTCTGGCGATGCGCGGCCCGGTGGTCCAGGCCGTGCAATTGAGTTTTGCCGAGGACTGGTACTGGGCAACGGAGTCGCTGCCGCCCTTGAACTGGACGCCGACCGTCAGCAGCGATGCCGACATGCAAATGCTGATGGTCGGCACCGGGCCCGCCGACAATGTGGAAAGCTGCGCCCTGTTTTTCGAATCGCTGATCCATCAGGCCAGGGAGCGGCTGTGGATCGTCAGTCCCTATTTCGTACCGGATGTCGCCATTATTCATGCCCTTCAACTGGCGGCCATGCGCGGCGTGGATGTGCGCATTATGCTGCCCGAGCTGGCCGACAAACACAGCATTAAGCTGTCGTCCTTCACCGCCATTCGCGAAACCCTGCCCCAGGGCGTGCAGTTCTATTACTACCAACGCGGCTTCTTGCATCAAAAAGTGCTGTTAGTGGATGATGATATTGCGTCGGTCGGTACGGCAAATCTGGACAACCGTTCATTCCGCCTCAACTTTGAGATCAGCGCTGTCATCTACGATCAGGACTTCGCACAGGAATTGGCCGATATGCTCCAACAGGATTTTCAGCTCTGCCGCCAACTGCTGCCCGCCGAGGTAGCCAAGTGGTCACTGCTCAGGCGCTTGCTCAGCCGCTGTGCCTACCTTTTTGCCCCGCTGCAGTAATGCCATTCACCGCCTGCCCATGACGACTCAGACTGCCATGCTCGCCTGCCCCGACTGCGACCTGTTGGTGGAAGCGGCGCCCAAGCCGGGGCTGCGGGCGCACTGCCCGCGATGCAATGCCGTGGTCGCGCAGCCGGCGTCACGCTTTCCCCAACTGAGCCTGGCGGCAGGTCTGACGGGCCTGATTCTATTTATCCCCGCCACCGCCCTGCCGATTATGCAGTTCACACTGGCAGGACAAACCGGCAGCAATACCCTGGCGGAAGGCGTACTGCGACTCTGGCAAGAGGGTTTTCCGCTGCTGTCACTGCTGGTGTTGCTCTGCTCTCTCCTCGCCCCACTCATGCACCTCTTGCTGAACAGCTACATCGGTCTCTGCCAGTATCGGCGCCGAATTCCCGGTAACTTTGCCAGCAGCATCAAACTCGCCCACTTCATGCAACATTGGAGCATGCTGGAGGTCTATGCGATCGGCATTCTGGTGGCCTACGTGAAAATGATGGACGATGGCGATGTGGAAATCCTCAGCGGGAGCTATTGCCTGGCAGGCTTGATGCTCAGTCTGATTATCTGCGCTCAGAGCTTCGACAGCGAGCGCGCCTGGCGCGACTGGGAGCAGCGCGCATGACCCGCATCGCCCGTCGACAGGGGCTGGCACGCTGCGATCAGTGCGGTCTGCTCAGCCGTCTGGCTCCCGAGGCCAAACATGCCCGTTGCCCCCGGTGTCACAGCCACCTGTTTTACCGGCGCCACCATAGCCTGCAGCGTTCGCTGGCCCTGTGCATCGCCTCGGCGCTGCTGCTGGTGCCCGCCAATGCCCTGACCATCATGACTGTCGTCAACCTCGGTCACGGCGAACCCGACACCATCATGTCGGGCATCGTCCGCCTCTGGCAGAATGAGCTTCACGCCATTGCCGCGGTGGTGTTTATCGCCAGCATATTGGTACCGATTGCCAAAATCGTCGCACTGCTCTTGCTGATGATGGTGGTACAGTTTCGTCTACCATTGAGCAAAACCCAGTGCACGGTGCTGTATCGCTTTGTGCACCTGATTGGCCGCTGGTCCATGCTTGATTTGTTTATGATTTCCATTCTGGTCACAGTGGTCAGCCTGGGAAATATCGCCACGGTTCATACCGGACCGGGCGCCACGGCCTTTGCCAGTGTAGTCGTATTAACGATGCTGGCGGCCACCAGTTTTGACCCTCGCCTGATCTGGGACCTCGAACACGATGACTGACACCGATACCCATTATCCCGAGGCTAACTATCAGCCCCCTAAACGCCTCTCTGCAGTGTGGTTACTGCCTGTTGTCGCGGCGGCCATCGCACTGTGGCTACTCTATCAGAACGTTACCGAGACCGGCCTGCAGATCACGGTGCACTTTGACGACGGCAGCGGGATTTCCGCCGGCAAAACCCCGGTGATCTATCAGGGCATTACCGTGGGCACGGTGAAACAATTGCGCCTGAACGACAAACTGGATGGCGTCAGTGCCACGCTGGAACTGGAAACCCAGATCGAACCGCTGATTCGCAGCAACACCCAGTTCTGGCTGGTTAAACCGCAAATTTCCCTGTCCGGCGTCTCCGGGCTGGATACACTGGTAGGCGGTAACTACATCAGCTTTCAACCCGGTGACGGCCAGACCAGCCTTGAATTCACCGCGCTGCCGGAAGCACCGCCATTCACCGACAACAGTCCGGGGCTCAAGCTCAGCCTGCGCGCCGCGCAACTGGGATCACTCACCGTCGGCGCGCCGGTGTTGTACCAGCAGATTGATGTGGGCGATATCGAGGGCTACCAGTTGGTCGACGACGGCGTCGAAATCGCGCTGCGCATCGACCCACGCTATGCCCATCTGGTCAACGACCGCAGCCGTTTCTGGAATGCCAGCGGCGTGCGCATCAACGCCGGACTGCAAGGCGTGAACATCGACACCGGCTCGCTGGCCAGCGTACTCGCCGGCGGCGTCGCTTTCGACAGCCCCAAGGGCGGTAACACCGTAGAGGATGGCGAGCAGTTCAAGCTGTTTGAGAACCGTGAGCGCGCCCGAGGCGGACGTAAAATTCTGGTTCACTTCCCCGATGCCGAAGGCTTGAGTGAAGGCGCAGATGTGCGCCTGCAGGGCCTGCGTATTGGCCGTATCGAAGCGCTGCGATTTCGCAGTGGCGGCCCCAAAGAGGGCGCCGAAGCCGAGCTGCGCATCAATGCGCCGTATTTCAGTTACCTCAACGCCGACAGCGACTTCTGGTTGGTCAAACCCCAGGTTTCCAGCGCAGGCATTGAAGGCTTGGATACCTTGATTGGTGGCCCCTATATATCGGTGCGCGTCGATGGCGAACCGGGTAAGGCGGCCTCCCAATACACCGCGCTGCGCGAACCACCGGAACAGCGCATAGAAGCCCCCGGACTGCGGGTTGTGCTCAAGGCTGAAGAATTAAACTCGGTTTCGGTTGGCAGCAAGGTTTACTACCGCAAGGTTGCCGTTGGTCAGGTCGAAACGGTGAAGCTGGTCGCCGACGGTGTCGAGATTGGCATCTTTATCCACCAGCGTTATGCCTCGCTGCTGCACCGGGAGTCACTGTTCTGGAATGCCAGTGGCATCAGCGTCAGCGGAGGGCTGAGTGGTCTGAATGTGAAAGCCGAATCCCTGGCCACCATCGTGGCGGGAGGCATCGCGTTCCACACACCCGAGGTGAAAAAGCCGCAAGCCGCCTGGGAAGGACTGACATACACCCTTCACGATGACTACGAAAGCAGCTTTGCGGATAAAGGCCGCGAAATTCGTATCTACTTTGCCAGTGGCAACAACCTGAGCAAAGGCACGGAGCTCAAGTACGAAGGCATCAAAGTGGGCGAAGTCACCGCCGTTGAGCTCGACAGCAATATGCAAGGCGTGGTCGTCAGCGCCCGCCTCGCCCCCACGGCCAAAGCACTGGCGAGACAAGGCAGTCGTTTTTGGCTGATCAAACCCGAACTGGGTCTGGTCGGCACCCGCAATATTGAAACGCTGCTGACCGGTGCCTACATCAGCGTCCTGCCGGGGAGCGGCGAGACCCAGACCAGCTTTGTCGGCCTCGAAAGGCCACCGCGCCAACCCGCGCCTGCCAAGGGCCTGAATCTGGTGCTCAGTGCTGAGCAACGCGGCTCGATAAAAGAAGGGGTCAAAGTCTATTACCGGGATATCCCCGTAGGAGAGGTATTCGGGGTGGAGCTGTCGACAGACGCCCGCAATGCGTTGATCCACATTAATATCGAGCCGCGCTATGCGACCCTGGTCAGGGCCAACAGCCGTTTCTGGAATGCCAGCGGAGTCTCCGTGGAATTCGGTCTGTTCAGCGGCGCGGCCGTGCGCAGCAGCTCGGTGGAGTCGCTCATTGCCGGAGGCATCGCCTTCGCCACGCCTCCGGGCAGCAGCGAGGAACAACCTCTTGCCGCCCAGGCGACATCTGGGCAGCACTATCACCTTCACAAACGTGCACGCGATGAGTGGCAGGAATGGTCGCCAACAATCCCCATCGGTGCAACCACAGCCAATTAGCGCAGAATAAACATAGCGTTACCAAGTTTTCACACAGATTGATGGTAGATAAGGCTAGAATGACGCTCTCACTGTGGGGTGCGTCATTAGAGGCCTCACAACAGCTATTGCGCTAAGCAAACCCATAAAGAGATTGCCGTTTTGCAAAAACCGCCCAAACAGGCCCTCGCGGTCGTAATCATTACTGTTGTCGCGATTGTCATCGCCCTTATCCTGTTTGCCCTGCGTCCCGCTCCTCAGCAGAGCGAGATCGTGCCCCACACCTTGATTATTGATGTGGCCGTGGCCGAGAAGCAGCCGCTGACCATCAATGTTCAGAGCCAGGGCACGGTGCAGCCCCACACTGAAACGAATCTGGTCGCTGAAGTTTCGGGGCAGGTCATGCGGGTATCGCCGAACTTCGAAAACGGCGGTCTGGTGGACAAAGGGGAGATCCTGCTGGCGATCGATGACCGCAACTACCGCGCCGAGCTTAAACGGGCAGAGGCCTCTGTCGCCACGGCACACAGCAACCTCGTACAGGAAAAAGGCCGCGCCGCCGTCGCCAAGGAAGATCTGCGAAAGTACCCCCGTAAGCATGTCAGCGAAGAAGCGAAAGCGCTGTCTCTTCGCCTGCCCCAGCTAAATGAAGCCAAGGCCCGACTGAACTCGGCGCTGGCCGATCGCCGACAGGCAGGTATCAATCTGGCTCGCACGCAAATCCGGGCGCCCTACCACGGCATGATCAAAGCAAGACAGGTCGACCTGGGGCAATTCGTCAGCGCCGGCTCCGTTATCGGCCAGATGTTCTCAGTCAATACTGCCGAGGTGCGCCTGCCTATTCCCACAGATCGCCTGCCCTATCTGGAGCTGCCCGGCACCCACGACGGTGACGTACAGCCTCGGGTCGTGCTGGAGGACGATGTGGGGAACCGCTGGCCGGCACGCATTGTGCGCAGCGAGGGTGTGCTGGATGAGCGCAGCCGCGTGTTGTTCGTGGTCGCCGCGGTGGAAGACCCCTACCGCTTGAACAGTGAGGGCGAAGTGCTGCGCAACGGCACCTTCGTAAAAGCCAATATCGAAGGCCGCGAAATCCCGGATCTGGTTCCCGTCCCCCGCCACATTCTTCGCACCGGCAATCAACTCTGGGTAGTGGATGAAAATGAGCGCCTGCGCAACCGCGATATCAAAGCGCTGCGTACGGAAGGCAAAATGGTCTACGTCTATGAAGGTCTCGAAAACGGCGATCGCATCTGCCTGTCATCGGTGCCAAACGCCATCAGTGGCACGTTGGTGAAAGTGAATACCGAAGTGTCCACCCGCGAATTGCTGGACGGCAGCCGTCCGGACGGTCTCAGCGCACTGGCCGAGGAGTCTGAAGCGCGATGAGCCAGGAAGAAATCATCGACACGAACAAAGGGATTATCCCCTGGTTTGCCCGCAACAGCGTCGCCGCCAACCTGTTAATGGTGGTGATTCTCTTTGTCGGTATCGGCTCAGCGCTGGCCATACAGCGCACCCTGCAACCCGAGTTCGAAATCAACATTATCACCATCACTGTCCCCTATCCCGGCGCGACGCCGGAGGAAGTGGAAGACGGTGTGGTACTCAAGATCGAAGAAGCGCTGCAGGACGTCGAAGCGATTGAAGATTTTGAGTCTACCTCAGATGAGTCCCTGGCCACGATCAAGCTGGATATCTACAAGGACTACGACATCCTCGCCGTGATGGACGAAGTCAAAAGTGCGGTAGACGGTATTGTCAGCTTCCCTGAGCAGGCTGAGCGCCCTGTCATTAAACGCATGGAGATCCAGAATCACACCGTTAACGTCGAGCTGTATGGCGACCTTGACGAGCGCAGCCTGAAAGCCCTCGCCGAGCAGGTGAAGCTGGAGATGCTGCAGGACCCGGATATCGCCTATGTACAAATTAACGGTGCCCGGGATTTTGAAATCAGCATAGAAATTCCCGAGCACCGGCTGCTGGAATACGGCCTGACACTCAACGATGTCGCCGACGCCATTCGCGCCTCGTCGCGGGACCTGCCCGGCGGCACCATCAAAACCAACAATGGCAATATCTCCCTGCGCACGCAGGGGCAGGCGCGTCGGCAGCACGAGTTCGAGCGACTGGTGCTGCGCAGCTTCCCCGACGGCACCCGCGTAACGCTTGGCGATATCGCCAATATTAACGACGGCTTCGAGGAAGTGGATGGCTTTGCCTATTTCGACGGCAAACCCAGCCTGGGCCTGCAAGTGTTCTCAGTGGGCAGTCAGGACCTGATTCAGGTTGCCGATGCCGTGTCCCGCTATGTAGAGAACAAGCGCCCCACACTGCCTGAAGGTGTACAGATGTCGCAGTTCGCCGACATCAGTTACTACCTGAAAGGCCGTATGAACATGATGATCGACAACCTCGGCATGGGTGCGCTGCTGGTGTTCGTCGTGCTGAGCCTGTTCCTGAACATCAAGCTCGCATTCTGGGTGATGGTGGGGCTGCCCATCTGCTTTCTGGGCACCTTTGCCCTGATGCCGATTGTCGATATCAGCCTGAACATGCTCAGCCTGTTCGGTTTTATTCTGGTGCTCGGGATCGTGGTCGACGACGCCATTATCATCGGTGAAAGCGCCTATGCTGAAGCCGAGGAGCGCGGGCACTCACTCGATACTGTGATCCGGGGCGCCCTGAAAGTAGCCACCCCCGCCACCTTTGGCGTGCTGACCACCATTGTGGCCTTTGCCCCCACCCTGTTCGCTACCGGCGTTTTCGCCACCTTCCCGGAAGCGGTTGGCTGGGTCGTCATTCTCTGTCTGACGTTCTCATTGATCGAATCCAAATGGATTCTGCCAGCGCATCTCGCCCACAGTAAGCCGGGCACCGGACCGGTATGGCAGAAACTCGACCGCATTCCGGCAAAAACCAATGAATTGCTGACGCGCTTTGTAGAAGGCCTGTATCGCCCCTTTATCGAAAAAGCGATCCGGCAGCGCTACATTACGGCGGCTAGCTTTCTCGCCATGCTGATTATCACCGTTGGTCTGGTGGCTGGCGGCGTTGTCCGTTTTGTGATGATTCCTGAAGTCCCGGGCGACTTCGTTCAGGCCAGCCTGGAAATGGTCGAGGGCACGCCGGAAGCGGAAACCCGGCGCGCCTTTGAGCATATGGACGAAAGCCTGCGCATCGTTGATGAGGCCTACGCGGCCGAACACGAGGGCGATGAAAACCGTCGACTGGTCAGCCATGTCGCTGCATTCGGCAACGGCGGCCGCCACGTGACCTTTATGGCCGAACTCACCAAAAACGAAATGCGCGACATCGACGGGGCCGAAATTGCCCGGCGCTGGCGCGAGCAGATCGGTGAAATTCCCGGCGCCAAAATTCTCGCGGTCAGTATCGCCGACCAGCAGATGGGCGCCGCGATTTCACTGAAACTGAGCAGCAGCCATGCGGAAGATCTTGCGGCCGCGGCAAGTGAAGTGGAAAACGCCCTGCGCCAGTACGACGGCGTTTACGACATCCGCAACGGGGCCAGTGCGCTGCGAGACGAGATCGTCCTGCAAATCAAACCGGAAGCCGAAACCTTGGGCCTGAGCGCCGCGGCGCTGGGACAGCAGGTGCGCAATGCTTTCTACGGGGCAGAGGCCCAGCGAGTGCAGCGCGGCAATGACGAAGTGAAAGTAATGGTGCGCTTCCCTCGCGAGGAACGCTCTGCCATTTCCGACCTGCAGAACATGTATATCCGCTCAAACGATGGCGCCTTCGTGCCACTGAGCAGCGTCGCCAAGCTGAGCATCGAACCCGCCTACACCAGCATGACCCGTATTGACGGCGAGCGCTCTATTACTGTCAGCGCGCAGGCCGACAAGGCGAGGGTTGAACCCAATAAAGTCACTTCAGCCATTCTCACCACGCTGCTGCCGGAAATGCAGAAACGCTATCCGGGGCTGGATATCAAACTCAGCGGGGAAAGCGAGGAAACCATCACGCTGATGAACAGCCTGATGGTTGGCTTTGCACTGGCATTGTTCGGCATCTATGCGCTCCTGGCGGTGCCGCTGCGCTCGTATATGCAGCCCCTGATTATTATGGGGGTGATTCCCTTTGGCATTATCGGCGCCGTGTTTGGCCATATTGTGACTGACCTGGCGTTCAGCATGCTGTCGTTCTTCGGCGTTATCGCCCTGTCCGGGGTGGTGGTCAATGACAGTCTGATTATGGTCGACTTCGTCAATGCGGCGGTGAAACGCGGCACGCCGATTATGCAAGCAGTGGTCGATGCGGGCTGCAAACGCTTCCGGGCCATTCTGTTAACGTCGCTGACCACCTTCTTCGGTCTGCTGCCGATGTTGATGGAAGACAGCCTTCAGGCGCAGTTTGTTATTCCGATGGCGGTATCACTCGGCTTCGGTATTATCTTCGCCACGGTCATCACCCTGGTGCTGATTCCCTGTATGTACATTGTGCTGGAAGACTTCCATGCCCTGATCGGCAAAGGCAGAGATCTGGAGGCGAGTCATACGCCGGACGGTAAGCCTGAGGACGAGGAGCAACAGCAGGCCCACGCCCTGCCCGCTAACCCATCCTGATGACAATCTCAGTGGCAGCGCGGTCAACACCGCGCTACCCTACGCTTTTTTCCCGAGCCCCGAGACCATGAACTTCAAACGTATTTCCATCGACGAAGCCCAGCAATTGCTGACAGAGGGCGCACAGCTGGCCGATATTCGCGACGAGCAGTCCTACCAGTTGGGTCATATCGAAGGTGCCAGCCATCTTCGCAATGACAATCTCCAGGCGTTTATCGAGGCCGCCGATCCCGACCAGGCTCTGATTATCTATTGCTACCACGGCAACAGCAGTCAAAGCGCAGCGCAGTTTTTTGTCGAGAAAGACTTCACCGAGGTTTACAGCATGGACGGCGGCTTTGAGGCCTGGCGCCAGCACTATCCGCAAGTCAGCGGGACCGAGTAAGTCTCAACCCCACTTCAAGAAAATCCATGTGATAAGCGGGCGCATTCGGCAGTAAGAACGATGGGGCGATTGCCCCATCGTGGTCAGGGCGCTGCGCAGAGCAGGCATTGCGCGTAGACACCGCGCGGATCGTTGAGCACCGGCATCGCCTTCACACTGGGCAGCCACTGCTGCAGCAACGTCGATACAGAAGCGGGCAGCCACTGACTGCTGACAACGCCGGCCTCCATAATCCAACGCAGCAACTCTTCCTCTGGACTCAGGGGCAAGCGAAGCACGCGGTGGCTGTCATCAGACAAACCCGCCAACTGTGCAGCCGAGGTGATCGCGCCATCCAAGCCGCCAAGGCGATCGACCAGCCCCAGTTCGTGGGCATCCATACCGCTCCAGACCCGGCCCTCCGCGATAGGCTTCACCTGCTCAGGTAACTTGCCGCGCCCTTCCGCCACCACGTTGATGAAACGCTGATAACCGTGTTCAATGCCGCGCTGAATGGCTCGGGCGACAATCGGGTCGAGAGGCCGGTCGACACGCAGTTTGCCCGCTACCGCAGTCGTGCCGATTCCGTCAGTGTGAACACCCAGGTCTTCCAGCAGTCTCTCTGCCGTGGGGAAAGCACCGAAAATGCCGATCGACCCGGTCAGGGTAGCCGGACTGGCCCAGATTTCATCGGCCCCCGCCGCAATCCAATAGCCACCGGATGCCGCCATGCTGCTCATCGACACCACCAGCGGCTTACCGGCCTGTTGCAGGGCTTCCAGCTCCGCGCGAATCACTTCCGATGCAAATGCGGAACCGCCGCCACTGTCGACACGCAGTACCAAGGCTTTCAGCTTATTATCCAGACGTGCCTGACGCACCAGTCTTGCCAGACTGTCGCCGCCGATGGTTCCCGGCGGCTGATCGCCATCAACAATATTCCCACTGGCGATAATGACGCCCACACCGGCATCATTATTCGGCAGGTTCACCGCACGTTTGAAGCGCAGATAGTTGCGGTAGTAAACCTGATTGAAGTAACCGTCTTCGTCCCAGCCAACCTGCTCCGCCATCATATTGCTCAGCGTGGGGCGGCTGACAATGCCATCCACCAGACCATAATCCAGCGCGGCCTGCGCGGCGTCGCCACCGCTGCCCGCCAGCACGCGGTCGATATTATTGACGTAATAATCAAAGTCGTTAACGGTGATATTGCGCGCCGCCACAATGCGGTCGCGATACAGATCCCACAGCGGCTCCAGCCAACCGCGGTTGGCCTCGCGGGCCTCCTCCGACATATCGTTGCGCAGCAGCGGTTCAACAGCCGACTTGTAGCTGCCGACCTTGAATACGTGCATCGTCACTTTCAGCTTTTCCAAGGCATCACGCAGGTAGTTGCGCACCACGGAAAAGCCTTCAATCGAGACACCGCCCATATTGTGGACCAGCACGCGGTCGGCATTCGCCGCCAGCAGATAGCTGTCCTGATCGTAGCTGCCGGACATGGCGACAATCTCTTTGCCTGATTCGCGAAAACGTTGCAACGCCTCACCGAGCTCCAGTCCCTTGGCCATCCCGATATGCTGTAGATCGTCCAGCAGCAACAGCATGACCTTGATGCTGCTGTCTTCCCTTGCGTAATCCACCGCATCAATCAGGTCCTGCAACAGGGTCTCCTGGGGGCGGCCATCTGCGCTGAGTTGCGTCAGTGCATCAACCGCGGTGTATTCCTCGACCACGTTTCCTTCGGGCATCAGCACCAGCGCGCCGCCGCCGGGAACATCGATGCGAAAAGCGTTGTACAGACTGAACAGCATGAAGCCGAAAAAGAACAGAAACAGCAGGTTCACGATCCAGCGACGCATCGCATCGATCACCGCCAACATGCGGGAAAAGAAACCGCGGTTTTTCTGACTCATACCTACTCCTGTTTACGCGGCATCCTGGCCGTGACTGCGTTGCGCTTGAGCGTGCCAGCGAATAAACGCCATAGTGCTGCAAAACAGCAGTACCACCAGCGCCAGCTCAATGTAGTTAAACCATATGGCAAAGGGCGACATGGCTTCTGTTACCGCCATTGCAAAATACAACAGGCTGAGAAAACACAGCCAGGCCAGGCCCTTCAATTGCTCGCGGAATACCGCGCTGATGAACAGCAGCATGGGCAGTTCACGTACCACCCAGATGGTAATACTGGGCTGACGCCCTTCCTGCACCCAAACCCAGGTGCTGAGGGTAAGGGAAATCAACAACCCCACATACACTACTTTCATCACAGCGCCACTGATTGCGGCGCGCTGTTGAACAGACATATCGACTTCCTTAACGGGCCCTTGAGCCCAGTTGTTGCGCCAGCGTCGCCAGGCGTTTGCCCTGCGCCCGCGCCAGGGCTAATTCAGTTTCATCTACATCGCGACCACTGGCGCCGGCAACATGGCTGGCACCGTAGGGTGTGCCGCCTGTTTCCGTACTGTTCAGCGCAGACTCGCTATAGGGCAAGCCGGCGATCACCATGCCGTGATGCAGCAACGGAATCATCATGGTTAACAGCGTACTTTCCTGCCCACCGTGCAAACTCGCAGACGAGGTAAATACCGCCGCCGGCTTATTGATCAAGGCACCGCTCATCCACAGCGATGAAGTGCCATCGAGGAAATATTTCATCGCGGCGGCCATGTTGCCGAAACGGGTCGGGCTGCCCAGCGCCAGCCCGGCGCAATCGCGCAGATCCTCTTCCGTGGCATAGAGGTGGCCACTGTCGGGAATATCCGGCGCTACCGCCTCGCAGTCCGTCGACACCGACGGCACGGTGCGCAGCCGCGCCTCCATCCCCGCCTGCTCCACCCCGCGGGCAATGTGCTCGGCAAGACATCGCGTCGCGCCGTGGCGACTGTAGTACAACACCAGAATATACGGCTGCTCTGCCATATCGGCTCTCCGTCAATCGATCAGTTCAAGAGCATTTTCCGGCGGGCGGCCCAGTACAGCTCGATCGCCGCGAACCACGATCGGGCGCTCAATCAACTTCGGCGCGTCGACCATTGCCTGAATCAACGCCGCCTCACTCAGCGACTCATCTGCCAGCCCCCGCTCCTTGTATTCTGCCTCGCCCTTGCGCAACAATTGCCGCGCTGAGATGCCGAGCTTGCTCAACAGGCCGCGCAGAGTCTCGGCGTCGGGGCTGTTTTCAAGATACAGCACAATCTCCGGCGCAATGCCGCGCTCTTCCAACAACTGCAGCGTTTGACGCGACTTGGAACAGCGGGGATTGTGGTAGAGGGTGTAAACAGACATGGCTCATCCTGCGTAATAAAAGATGAGCGACATTATACACAGCGCACTGCTGGCAACCATTTGGAATCGGAAATGATAAAACTGCGTTCACTTGTGCTCATTCTCAGCTGCGCCGTTCTGCTGGCCTGTGGTCGCAGCGAGACCGCACCGGAGGGTTTGCCGAACACCGGGAACTGGGTGCTGATCAATTACTGGGCGACCTGGTGCGGCCCCTGCCGCGATGAAATCCCGGAGCTCAACACACTCAATGCAGAACATGCAGACATCGATGTTTTCGGGGCCAATTACGACCGTCTGCAAGGTCAGGAACTGCAGGACGCCATCGCCGAGCTGGATATTCAGTTCGCCAGCATGATGGCTGATCCTGCAGAACTGTTGGCACAGGAACGCCCCCGTGTATTGCCAACTACGTATGTGCTCTCCCCCAACGGCGAGTTGCACGCGGTGCTGACCGGCCCACAAACCGAAGAGAGTTTGCTGAAAGCCATGGGACGCGACTAACAGCTAACCGCACGCCAGTGCCTGCTGCCACTGCGACAGCATCTCGGCACTGAAAGCAACGAGGTATATCTCTCTAAGACTGCCCGGCTCACCCAGCGCATTGCGCAGGGCCGACACCGCAATTCGGCAGGCCTGATCGTGCGGGTAAGCGTAAACGCCACAACTAATGGCGGGAAACGCCAGCGTGGCAAGGTCCAGCGCCTTGGCTTCGTCAACACAGCGCCGGTAGCAACTCGCCAGCAGCGCTGCCTCACCCTGATCACCGCCGTGCCACACCGGCCCCACCGTGTGAATGATATATCTGGCGGCTAATGCAAAACCCGGACTGACCTTGGCATCGCCGGTCGCGCAGCCCTGCAAGCCGCGACAAAAGTTCAACAGTTCTGGGCCCGCCGCCCGGTGAATCGCCCCGTCGACACCGCCTCCGCCCAGCAGGCTGTTATTGGCGGCATTAACAATGGCATCGACCTCAAGCTGGCAGATATCGGCCTGTATGGCGTGCAGTTCAGCCGGCATGTTTACACCTCATCTTCGCGCTGGAGCTGAACCTGCAAACCGGATTCGGACGCTGACGCGGGCAGCTCGTCTATCGCCTGTGCCCAGCTATCGGCAGTATCGCCATCGCTCACGCTGACGCGTATGGGACGGCAACATACCTCGCAGTCTTCAACGTACGGTTCCCCTGCCAGGCTCGGGTCGATCAGCAGCTCGATGCGCTCGCCACAGTAGGGGCAGTAATCTTTCCAGCTTTCCAACATGGTTCAGCCATGATGACAAAAACGCCATGCTGCCACGTTACAGGCTACGGAGGTAGGCCCGCCAGCCGCCAAAATGGCTGATGTCCGTCGCGCCGTGAATCCCCGACTGCTCGCAGATAAAGCCGGGACAGAGCCGTCCGTCGGCCAGCCGTACTTTGCCGATGCCCAGCGGCGAAGGAATACCCGCTACAAAGCTGCCAAACTCAGCCATCGGCATGGACCACACCTCCACCTCAATGGCCTGTCCCTTTCCGGGCTCGGCCAACACCATAGCCGGGCGCAACGGCGGCCCACCGGGCAAGGCATAGAGTTGGTAATCAGGGGCTGACTGCGTGCAAAGCTGTAAGGTGGCACCACGCTCACGAAGCTGCCAGTTCAGGGGCTGGCCGTCCAGATGGGCGCCGCAAACCACCACGTCCACCCGCTCGGCCGCTGTCGAAGCATTCTCGGAAAGCGGTTCAAACGCGCGCTTTTCCGCGCCCAGCGGCAGGGCAAAGCGCTGCTGCAGACGGTTACCAATCGACAGCAGCTTGCGGTCACCAAAGGCCTCGGCCACCAGCGTCAGGCCAAAGGGGAAACCCTCGTCGGTAAACGCCGTAGGCAGTGCCAAACCGCAGAGGTTAAACAGGTTCATATAGTTGGTGTAGTAGCCGGTATTGCTGTTCAGGGCGATGGGATCAGCGTCCAGCTCGGCAATCGTATAGGGCCGCGGCGCGGTGGGTGTGAGCAGTGCATCCACCGAATCCAGCGCGGCCTGCGCCAGTTTGCGCAAGGCTTTTAAACGATACTGAAAAGAGAAGGCATCCCGCGCTGACGGCATTGCACCACCGCTGATAATCGTTCGGGTGACCGGCAGCAGTGCGTCGGGCTGCTCCTCAATCAGCGGTGAGCAGGCCAGATAACGCTCCGCCACCCAGGGGCCTTCATAGAGGAGTTTGGCTGCATCGAGAAAGGCCGACATATCCACCTCGATCAGCTCAACCTCGTCATCCTCGGCAATCGCCGCA
Source organism: Spongiibacter tropicus DSM 19543 (assembly GCF_000420325.1). Lineage (NCBI taxonomy): Bacteria > Pseudomonadati > Pseudomonadota > Gammaproteobacteria > Cellvibrionales > Spongiibacteraceae > Spongiibacter > Spongiibacter tropicus. The sequence goes on from NZ_ATUS01000003.1 coordinate 303,058, forward strand.
AGGCTCTGCTGATAGGCCTGCTCGTAGCCCGCGTGACCGAAAAAGGCAAGTTGTTCCGCTGGCATCACGCCCAGGCGCAATTTGCCGGCGTGTCGTCCGTAATGGCGGGAACGGTTGGCGAAGGGGTTGGTGCGGCTGTAGGCATCACTGGCGTCCTCGCCCTCAGCCACCGACAGCACCGCGTGGGCATCGTCGACGTTCAACGCAAACACCGTCATGCAGTCCAGCGAGCGGCAGGCGGGCACCATCCCCGTGGCCGACAACAGGCCGATACTGGGCTTGAGGCCCACCAGATTATTAAAGCAGGCGGGCACACGACCCGACCCCGCCGTGTCGGTGCCCAGGCTGAAACAGGCCAGCCCCTTGGCCACGGCCACCGCCGAGCCAGAGCTGGAACCGCCACTGATCATGTCGGGGTCGACACTGTTTTTACAGGCACCCCAGGGCGAGCGGGTACCCACCAGACCGGTGGCAAACTGGTCGAGGTTACTCTTGCCCACCGGAATCGCCCCGGCGGCAATCAGTGCTTGCACCACCGTCGCCGATTGCGAGGGGGTATAGCTGAAGGCGTCGCAGGCCGCCGTGGTCGGCACCCCCGCCAGATCGATATTGTCTTTAATGGCAAAGGGCAGGCCGAACAGCGGCAGGCTGTCGGGGCTATGCCCATCCAGCGCTTGTAAATACGGCTCCTGCTCCGCCGCGCTGAGGCGGTAAATCCAGATATTGTGGTCGTTGAGCGCGTCGCAGCGCGCGGCAATCTCGGCCATCAGCTTGCGCGGTGTCAGGCTGCCATCGCGGTAAGCCTGATGCAGGCTGCGGCGACTCAGTGTGGGCAATGTCATTGGGCCTCCTCCCCGTCCAGAATTAACAGTGGCTGACCGGCACTGACACGGCCACCCGCTTTCACCACCACCGTTTTCACTCGCCCTGGCTGGCTGGCCAGCACGGCCACTTCCATCTTCATCGACTCCAGCAGCATCACGCACTGCCCGGCTTCAACGGTATCGCCCTCGGCCACATTAAGCTGCCAAACGCTGCCCGCCACTGAGCTGTCCACCACAATATCGTCGTCGCCAATCACCAGCGTATCGTCGCTGACCTCGACCTCCGGTGTCTCGTAGTGGAACTGGCCCTCGGCATGCCAGCGCGCCAGCTCGTCGTCGAAGGCCTGCTCTCGGCGGCGAGTATGGGTGTCGATTTCCGCCGCGTGCTGGGTAGTAAACGCCTCGTACTCCGCCAGCGAAAATTCGCCCTCCTCGGTGCGCAGCGGATAGTCGCCCAGCGGGAAATCACGACGGATTTTCGCGAGTTCATCGTGGCTGACTTCGTAGAAGCGAATCTGATCAAAAAAGCGCAGCAGATAGGGCTCGGTAAACGCGGCCGTACGGCGGTAGCGATTCCACATTTGCAGGGTGCGACCGACAAACTGGTAACCGCCCGGCCCTTCCATGCCGTACACGCAAAGATAAGAGCCGCCGATACCCACCGAGTTTTCTGCGGTCCAGGTACGCGCCGGATTGTATTTGGTGGTCACCAAGCGGTGACGCGGATCGACCGGCGTCGCGACCGGCGCCCCCAGATACACATCGCCCAGGCCCATCACCAGATAGGCGGCGTCGAAGACGATATCCTTGACCTCGGCAATGCTGTCGAGACCGTTGATGCGGCGGATAAATTCCAGATTGCTCGGGCACCAGGGCGCATTGGCACGCACTGACTGGTGATATTTATCCACTGCCAACTGGCAGGCCTCGTCGTCCCAGCTCAGCGGTAGCCACACCGTGCGCGATGGCACGTGCAGGGAATCCAAGCGCTGCGATAAACGCCGTTCGCGGCGCGCCAGCTCGTCCAGTAGCTCACGCAGCGGTAATTGCTGCGCGTCATAATGCAGTTGCAGTGAGCGAATGCCCGGCGTGAGTTCACGCAGCCCCGGCAATGGTGTCTGCTGCAAATCCTGCATCAGCGCATGGGCGCGAAAGCGCAGGCGAATATCCAGCTCCAGCGGGCCGTATTCCACCAGCAGGAAGTGATCGCCCGCCAGGCGATAAACCACCTCATCGCCTACCTCGTCCGCACTGAGGCGTTGCACGATGGGCGACGGCAGGGCCTCGACAGAGACCGGCGCCGCGGATTCGGCAGCAGCGGTGTTATCGCCAAGCTCATCACCGGCTAAAAAGGCCTGCTGGTAACGCTCAGCCGCCACCGCCGCGTCAACGCTGACCGGCACAAAGCGCAGCGTATCCCCGGCGCGCAACTGGCCGAGTTTCCACAGGTCGGCGGTAATCACCGTAGCCGGACAGACAAAGCCGCCTAGTGAAGGGCCGTCCGGGCCGAGGATCACCGGCATATCGCCGGTAAAATCCACCGTGCCAAAGGCGTAGGCGTTGTCGTGAATATTGGACGGATGCATGCCCGCTTCGCCGCCACTCTGGCGTGCCCACTGCGGTTTGGGGCCGATCAGGCGCACGCCGGTGCGGCTGGAGTTGTAATGCACTTCCCAGTCGGTGCTGAAAAACTGCTGGATATCAGCGTCGGTAAAAAAGTCTGGCGCGCCGTGGGGGCCATAAATCACCCGTAGCGACCACTGCGAGCCGATGTCCGGCAGAGCGGCCTGATCCGGGCTCAGCGCCAGCCCAGCGGATGCGCTCTGCGCCAGCGCCAATACATCGCCGGTGCGCAGCGCGCGGCCGTTATGGCCGCCGAACTGGCCGAGGGTAAAGGTGGAGCGCGAGCCGAGGTACTCGGGGCAATCTAGGCCACCTGCAACGGCCAGATACGCCCGCGCGCCGCGCTCGATACGCCCCATGATCAGAGTCTGCCCAGCGGCCACCTCCACCGGCGTGTGCATCGCCACGGGCTCGCCATCCAGACTCAGTGGAATGGCCGCCCCCGCCACCACAATGCGGGTCGGCGCACTGAATTGCAGGGTCGGCCCCTGCAGGGTGACTTCCAGTGCCGCCGCATCAGGCGTGTTGCCCAGCATCGCATTGGCGAGGCGGAAGGAATAATTGTCGAAGGGCCCCGAGGGCGGCACGCCCACATCCCAGTAACCGCTGCGACCGGGGAAATCCTGGATGGTGGTCTGAGTACCGCCCTGCAGCACATCGATACGCGCAGGCTGCCAAGTTACCTGTGCAAGATAGCGGGTTGTGACGTCGCCCTTCGCCACCACGGCGTCATCCAGCAAGTAACGCAGATAGGCACAGTTGCTTTCAATGCCGTACAACTGCGTCTGATCCAGCGTCTCCCGTAAACCCTGGATCGCGGCGTCACGGTCCTCGCCCCGATAAAGAATTTTCGCCAGCATCGGATCGAAGTACGGTGACACCTCAATACCGCTTTCCAGCCAGTGTTCAATACGCAGGCCCGGCAGCGCTTCATCAGGCTGGGGAAATGCCACATGACTGAGCAGCCCCGCGCAGGGCTGAAAATCCCGGTAGGGATCTTCGGCATACACTCGCAACTGAATCGCGTGCCCGCTGGCAGACAGCCCCTGACGCAGCGCATCCAGTGACGGCAGTTCCCCCGCCGCCTGTTGCAACATCCACTGCACCAGGTCCACCGACCAGACCATCTCTGTGACGCCGTGCTCCACCTGTAAGCGGGTATTCACTTCGAGGAAATAGCACTCCTCGGTATCGGCATCAAAAATGTACTCCACCGTCGCGGCATTGCGGTAGTTCACACTGGACAGCAGCGCCTCGGCCAGCGTGTAAAGCCGCTGACGCACTGGCTCGGGCAAATTCGGCGCCGGGCACTCTTCAATGACTTTCTGGTTGCGGCGCTGGGCGCTGCAGTCGCGCTCGCCGATGGCCAGCACACCGCCCTTGCCGTCGCCAAAGGCTTGCACTTCAATATGCCGGGCGCGGGCAATGTACTTCTCCAGAAACACGCCGTCGTCGGCAAAGTTGTTCTTACCCAGTTGCTTGACCTTGTTAAAGGCCTCGCGCAGCACCGCTTCAGAGTCGCAAACCTGCATGCCGATACCGCCGCCCCCGGCGGTACTTTTGAGCATCACCGGGTAGCCAATATCGGCCGCTTCCGCGCAGGCGGCGTCCACATCCGCCAGCAGACCCGAACCCGGCGGCAAGGGCACACCCGCGGCGGCGGCAATCTCCCGCGCGCGGTGTTTCAAACCAAAGCTTTGCATCTGCTCCGGGGTGGGGCCGATAAAGACGATTCCTGCCGCCTCACAGGCAGTGACGAAAGCCGCATTTTCACTGAGAAAACCGTAGCCGGGGTGGATCGCCTCGGCGCCACAGGCGCGGGCAATTTCCAAGACTTTGTCGCTGTTGAGATAGGTGTCGGCTGCACCGCCCTCGCCGAGGCTGTAGGCTTCATCGGCCTGACGCACATGCAGACTACGGGCGTCGACGTCGGCGTAGACCACCACGGAAGTGATGCCCATTTCGCGCAAGGTACGAATAATTCGGGTCGCGATGGCACCGCGGTTGGCAATCAATACTTTCTTGAACATGCTGGTCCGTTGCGGGCCGTCCCGCTTGTGTCTACGACAGTGGCCGTCCACTGAAGTCGTTGGATCGCTTGTTAATCAGGCCGCCCAGATCAGGCACTCGACCGGGGTCGGGTTGTAGGCATTGCAGGGGTTGTTGAGCTGCGGGCAATTGGAAATGAGCACAATGGTGTCGACCAGCGCTTTCAGTTCTACATATTTCCCTGCGCCGGAAATACCATCGGCAAAGCTCAGCTCACCGTCTGCCGTGACCGGTACATTCATAAAAAAGTTGATGTTATGACCGATATCCCGCTTGCTCAGCCCGTACTCGGGGTGCTCGGCAATAGCGAGCATCCAACTGTCGCGACAGGCGTGCATGCAGCGTTTTTCCAGGTCGTAACGCACGGTATTGCTTTCGGTGGCGCAGGCACCACCCAGGGTGTCGTGACGACCGCAGGTGTCGGCCACAATTTCCAGCATCGGGCGATTCAGGGTACTGCGCAGCACAGAGCCAGCGGTCAGGTAGACATTGCCCTGTTCGCGGATGGTGTCGGTGGCGCTGTAGCGCTCAGCGGGATCGTCGGCGCAGAAGAACAGCGTATCCGCCGCCTGATTCCCCTCTAAATCGAGGATGCGCAGCACTTCTCCGGCGCCCAGTTTCGCAATGTAGTAATCCCCGGCGTCGATCTGCTCGCGGCGCAGCGCGGTATCGGCGAGGCGTTCACTGTGTTTAATCATGTTTCTCTCCTCAGGCGCCCAGGTAATACAGTGCGTTGTTGGCAAAGCCACGACGGTTTTCGTCGCAGTGATTGAGGCAGATATCGTCCTCGGTCATCGGCTCGGCCACGCTCACCTCCACGCCAATGCGGCAGCGCGGGTAGTCGGCAGCGGTGTTCAGCGGGTGAGGACAGGCGTGAATCAGCACCAGGCAATCCATCTCAATCCGCAGGGTCAGCGTGCTGCCCGGCGCACTGTGCCCGTCGGCCAAATGCAGATTGCCGTCGTCGTCGGTTTCCACCTTGCTGAAGACATTGATGTTGGCGGCCATGTCCGCGGCGCCAAGACCGTATTTCGCCAGCTCAACCAGAAAGGCGTCATGACCATTCTGATGCCAGTCGTTGCGGTCGTGCTGATAGTCGCGACGGCCCCAGCGCGCATCAATATGGCTGGCGTGGCTATTGCCACACACCGTGTCATGCCAGCCCAGATCATCGTCGAAAATCGAGGCAAAAATGCGCCCCATATCCGAGTACAGGCAATTGCCACGGGTGAGTTTGAAAGTGTGTTGACACTTGAGGGTGTCCGGCGCGTTGTAGCGCTCGAGCAGGTTGCGCGGGTTATAAAACAGCAGCCCGGCATTGCCGTTGCCGTCGATATCCTGCAGCCGCAGCAAGGTGCCGCGACGCAGCTCCAGCGACCAGTGGCCGCCCGGCGCGATGGTGGTTTGATAGTGATTCATGAGGCTAACTCCTGACCCGAACTGCTCAGGCCACTGTCAATTTCTTGCAATAACTCCGGTTCGCAGGCGCCCACCGGCAGGTCGTAGGTAATGCCTGCGCCGTAGGTGTTCGGCGCCTGGGGATCAACCCGCAGTTTGTCGAACACCCACAGACGGGTGCCCAGATGAAAGCCCTCGGCCAGATCGTGGGTCACCATAAACACCGTGAGCTTGTGCTTGCGCCACAGCGACAGCACAAGCTCATGCATATCGGCGCGAATGCCGGGATCGAGCGCCCCGAAGGGCTCATCCAGCAACAGAATGCGGGGCTTGAGAATCAGAGCCTGAGCGATAGCCAGGCGCTGGCGCATGCCGCCGGAGAGTTCATCCGGATAGCGATCCGCCATATGCGACAGCCCCACGGTATCCAGCATCGCCATGGCTTCCTCGCGGGCGGCACGCTTGCGCTTGCCCCAGAGAAAACCCAGCGCAGAGCCTTCAAAGGCGCGGGCAATGGTGACGTTTTCCAACACCGTCATGTGGGGAAATACCGAGTACTGCTGAAAGACCACGCCGCGCTCGGCATCGGGCTCGTCGGCAATGGGTTTGCCGTCCAGCAGAATCTCGCCCTGACTGGGCACATCGGTACCCAGCAACATCCGCAGGAAAGTACTTTTACCGCAGCCTGAGGCCCCCACCAGGGTGATGAACTCCCCCTCTTTCACGGTAGAGGAGATGTTTTCCAGAATGACGTTGTCGCCGTAGCGCTTCCATACATTGCGAATCTCGATCATGAGCGACTCTCCTGCCAGGGGTAGGCCCATAGGCTGAGCTTGCGCAGTACCAGGTCGATGACAAAGGCCAGCAGGGCAATCCAGGCGACATAGGGCAGGATCACATCCATCGACAGGTAGCGGCGCACCAGAAACACGCGGTAGCCCAGACCGTCGGTGGAGGCGATGGCCTCGGCAGCAATCAGGAATAGCCAGGCACTGCCCAGCGACAGGCGCACAGCGTCAATCAGTCGTGGCATCAATTGAGGAATCAGCACCCGCAGCAGGATCTGCCCGCTGTTCGCCCCCAGCGTTTGTGCCTTGACCAGTTGCTCGCGGGGAATTTCCAGACAGCGTTTCTGAATATCCCTGGCGATAAAGGGCGTCACGCCGATGGCAATCAGCGCCACCTTGGAGACTTCACCCAAGCCGAACACAATAAACAGGATCGGCAGGATCGCCATCGGGGGAATCAGCGACACCACCGTCAGCAGCGGTGCCACTCCCGAGTACGCCAGCGGGAAGGCCCCCGTACCCAAACCGAACAACATACCCAGCGAGGCCGCGATCAGCATGCCCAGTCCAAGGCGGGTCAGGCTGCTGAGCGTGTCCTGCCAGAAAAGGTATTCCCCCGTGCGCTTGCTGGGCTCGAACGCCAGGCGATGTATGGCATCGCCCATCTGCTCAAAACTGGGCAGCAATTTGTCCTGGGGGTTTTCCGCCAGCCGCGCATCCGAGGCCAGTACGTAGATCAGCAGCAATAAAGCAAAGGGCAGTAGCGACAGGGCAATGCCCCATACCCGCGACGGTTGCTGATTGATAAGTCGTCTCATAAAAGCTTCCAGGCTAAAGAGAGGTGTTGGGCGATGCCTGGCACCGCCCGCGGAACCGGCTTACAGTTTGCCGTCAGCCGCCATCTGCATGTAGCTGGGGTTGAAGCGCAGCTTGATATTGCCTTTATTGCCGTACACACCGGCGGGGGTTTCGATACCGATAAACCCGGCATCCGGCGCACTGTCACCCAGCAGACCGTGAGCGAAAGAGAACTCTGCCACGCTCTGCATCGTCGTTTTCAGGTCTTTGCTGCGCGTGAAGCTGACCGCGTCGGCGGGCTTGTAAAACATCTGTGTGCTGGCGAGCTGGGCGTCATACCCGGCCAGATCCGTGCCGGATGCAGTTGCCATTGCGGTGCGCGCTGCCACTCCTTTCTCATCGGCAGCACTCATGGTTGCCATGATTTCATACCAGGCACCGGTCAGTGCCTTACCCAACGCAGGGTTTTGCTCAAGCACCTCGGTATTCACTACCAGCATGTCGATGATCTCGCCGGGGATTTGCGAAGAGTCGAACACTTTGTTGGCGCCGGGCATGCCCATAATTTCGCTGAGCAGCGGATTCCAGGTCACCACTGACGTGACGCCCGCCGTGGGATAGACCGCCACCATGTCAGCGTCGGAGGTATTTACCACGGTCACATCCGCCTCGCTCAGACCCACGCTGTCCAGCGCCCGAGCAAGCAGATAATGCGAGACGCTCAATTCCACCAGATTCACCTGCTGCCCCTTAATGGCCGCCAGTGAATCTTCCGCTTTGAGCACAATGCCGTCGTTGCCATTGGAGAAATCGCCCACGATCAACGCGGTGCTGTCGACGCCACCTGCAGCGGGAATCGTCAGCGCGTCCATATTGGTCATGGCGCAGGCGTCAAAAGCGCCAGTGGTGTATTGGTTAATCGATTCGATGTAATCGTTGATCTGCACCACATCAATTTCAATGCCGTATTTCTCGGCCCATTTATCGACGATCTTCTGTTCGTCGCCATAGCCCCATGGCATCCAGCCCACATAGATAGACCAGCAGACTTTAAAGCTGTCTGCGGCCAGACTGAAAGAAGAAAAGCTGAGTGTCAGTAACAGTGTCGCTAGTCGTTTCATCGCCTGCCTCCGGCATAGGTTACGCGGTAAATAGAGCACTCCTGGCAGTCTGCTGCCGATCGTCTCCCGGGCTTTTGTCCCGCCGTGTAACCTGTTCCAAAGCAGCGTTGACCGCGTTTCAGAAGAGGTCGAAAGCTCTCGGACCAGCCGTTGCAATAGCTGCAACCGGAACCCTAGCTTTCCATTGCCAAATTGTGATGCCTGAACGGCATGTCCTGCCTTACCAAGAGTGCGGACGCAAAGGCTGATACAGATTTCGTGCCAAAACCCCTGCAGCCTTTACAAACAACCGTTTACTGACCTTGCAGCATTTCGCCCACCGCCAAGACGCCCTCTAACAGGGCGGCACTGCCCCGCCACGCACAAAAATAAAGCAGGAAATACCACTAAAGCACAGCCTGCATCGCGCGCGACGCAATCCCTCCCCTTTCATGGCACGCGACATAAAAACGCCATCAAACTGTAAACATGCCTCCCTAGGATCACTCGCGGTAAGTCATTAAGCATTGCCCAATATTCATCCACTAAGGATGGCGCGCCAAGGCGCGTTAATGAGAAAAGTCCTTTCGAGACCAGGAGCTTCCACATGCGACTTAAAACCGCCTTATTGTCAGGGGTGCTGCCCTTAGCAATAGCTGCATACAGCCATGCAGAGATACTGCCCGCCAGCCAGACCAGTAACAGCTGGTTCAGCGACGGCAAAGCGCTGACTGAAAACAAAGCCGGCAACACGGCAAATAACAGCAGCGCCAAAAACGTGATTCTGTTTGTGGGTGACGGCATGGGTATCTCGACCCTCACCGCCGCTCGTATTTTGCAGGGCCAGCAAAACGGCCAGACTGGCGAAGAAAACTTTCTGAGTTTTGAAAGCTTCCCCTATAGCGCACTGGTGAAAACCTACAACGTGGATGCGCAGACCCCCGACTCAGCGGGCACGATGACGGCCATGATCAGCGGTGTTAAAACCGATGCCGGCGTTATCGGCGTGAGTGAAGCAGTTGAGCGCGGCGATTGCGAATCGGCCCAGCAGAACCCGCTGATTACCGCCATTGAGCTGGCCGAACTGAAAGGCATGGCAACTGGCATCATCTCTACCGCACGGATTACCCATGCCACCCCCGCTGCCGCCTACGCCAAATCCGCGGACCGCAACTGGGAAGACATCAGCGATATGCCCGCTGCGGCGATTGACGCAGGCTGCGAAGATATTGCCTCGCAGCTGATCAACTTCGAAAGCAATTTGGAAGCCCGCATCGACGGTGCCGACGTAGACGGCATTGACGTGGTCATGGGCGGCGGCCGTCGCCACTTTCTGCCCAAGGACGCCAGTGCCAACAGCCCCGATGCTCTCAGCAGTGTTGAAGGCGACCGCACAGATAGCCGCAATCTGGTGACCGAGTGGCAAAGCCAGTACAGCGATGGCGTTTATGTGTATGACGAGGACGGCTTCAATGCGGTCGATGCTGCCAGCACCAACCGCCTGTTCGGTCTGTTCAATGAGTCCCACATGCAGTACGAAGCTGACCGCGCCAATGATGTGGCCGGCGAGCCCTCACTGTCGGCCATGACCGGCAAGGCCATTGATATTCTGGCTAAAAACAACAACGGCTACATGATGGTGGTGGAATCCGGTCGCATCGACCACGGCCATCACGCAGGCAGTGCCTACAGCGCCCTGACCGATGCCATTGAATTTGCGAATGCGGTACAAACCGCCATCGACAACACCAACCCCGATGAAACACTGATTCTGGTCACTGCTGACCACAGCCATGTGTTCACCATCGCCGGCTATCCCAAACGCGGCAACCCGATTCTGGGTAAAGTCGTATCGGTCGGTAAAACCACCCCCGAACTGGCCGCCGATGGCATGCCCTACACCACGCTGGGCTATACCAATGGTCTGGGCTTCCGCGCACTGGGCAGCGAAACCGATAGCGACGCCAGTTACAGTGCTGGTCCGGATACTGGTCGCAAAGATCTGAGCAGTGTCGACACCACCAGCACCGGCTACCATCAAGAGGCACTGGTACCACTGGGCTCAGAAACCCACGCGGGTGAAGATATCAGCCTGCATGCCATGGGTCCCGGCGCCAGCAAGGTACAAGGGGTCATCGAACAGAACGTCGTCTTCCACGTGATTAATCAGGCGCTGGGTCTGATCGACGCCGAATAAGGAGAACCACCATGAACAAGTTTACACTCGCCCTTATGACTGCAGCGATCGTCGGCCTGACTGCCTGTGGTGACGATGGCAAGAATGGCCGCAATGGACTGGATGGCCAGGACGGACAAAATGGTCAAAACGGCCAGGATGGTCAAAATGGCCTGAACAGCCTGATTACCCAAACGGCGCTGGCCATGGGTGACAGTAACTGTCCCGGCGGCGGCACACGTATCGACAGTGGCCTGGACAGCAACGCCAACGGCGAGCTGGACAGCAGCGAAATCACCGCGACCAAGTACCTTTGTGACCCCCACACTCCGGACGAGTCCGTTGACCTGATGGCCAACACCCGCAACAACGCCTGGTTCCAGGCGGCGGCGACTCGTGTCAGCAACCCGGAAGCGCCGGTGCTGACCCGCGGCGCGGCCAAGAATGTGATTCTATTTGTCGGCGACGGCATGGGTATCTCGACGGTAACTGCCGCGCGCATTCTGGAAGGCCAGCTAAAAGGGAAACTGGGCGAAGAACATAATCTGAGTTTTGACCTGTTCCCCTTCTCAGGCCTGGCAAAAACCTACAACACTGATGCGCAGACGCCTGACTCCGCCGGCACCATGACGGCGATGATGAGCGGCGTTAAAACCGATGCCGGCGTCATTGGCGTCAGCGAAGCCATTGAGCGCGGCGACTGCAGCACCGTTGCCGGCAACGAACTGGTGACCGCACTGGAGCTGGCAGAAATCGCCGGCAAATCTACCGGCATTCTGTCTACTGCCCGCATCACGCACGCGACCCCGGCAGCGACCTATGCCAAATCGGCTGACCGCAACTGGGAAGACATCAGCGATATGCCGGCCGCTGCCGTCACTGCGGGCTGTGAGGATATCGCCTCGCAGCTGGTGAATTTCGAAAGCAATCTGGAAGCGCGCATCAGCGGCATCGATGTCGATGGCATCGACGTGGTGATGGGCGGCGGCCGCCGTCACTTCCTGCCGAAAGACGCCAGCGCCAACAGCCCCGATGCCCTCAGCAGTGTTGAAGGTGACCGCACAGATGGCCGCAACCTGGTTACCGAGTGGCAGACCCAGTACGCCGATGGCAAATATGTCTTTGATGAAACGGGCTTCCTTGCGATTGATCCGGAGAACACCACGCGCCTGTTTGGTTTGTTCAACGAGTCACACATGCAGTACGAAGCCGACCGCAATAATGATATTGCCGGCGAGCCTTCACTGCGCGACATGACGGCTAAAGCCATCCAGATTCTGGACAACAACCCGGAAGGCTTTTTCATGATGGTGGAATCTGGCCGCATCGACCACGCTCACCACGCTGGTAATGCCTACGGCGCGCTGACCGATGCCATTGAGCTGTCAGAGGCCGTTGCCAAGGCGGTGGAGCTGACCAATCCAGAGGAAACCCTGATTATCGTCACCGCTGACCACAGCCACGTGTTCACCATTGCGGGCTACCCCAAGCGCGGCAACCCGATTCTGGGCAAGGTCGTGTCTGTGGGTAAAACCTCACCGGAGCTGGCCGCCGATGGTATGCCGTACACCACATTGGGCTACACCAACGGTAACGGCTTCCGCGACCTGGGTGACGAAACAGACGCGGATGCCGGTTACGATCTGCCGATCAAGACCGGCCGTCAGGACCTGTTGTTTGTGGATACCGAGTCTCCCGGCTATCACCAGGAAGCGCTGGTACCGCTCGGCTCTGAAACCCATGCAGGTGAAGATGTGGGCGTCTATGCCAAGGGCCCTGGTGCATCACTGGTCAGCGGCACCAACGAGCAGAACCTGATCTTCCACGTGATGGACTATGCCGCCGATCTGGTCAACGCGGCAAACGCCAAGCAAGTGGCACCGTAACACCGCCGTTCAGCGGGCCGTTCGCGGCCCGCTTTTCTGTTTTTTTGGATATTGATACCGAGTTTCACCATGCCAATTCCTCATTTTTACACGCTGCTTCTCAGCCTGACCTTACTGGCCAACCCGGCCATTGCCGAGCGCTGTAACAGCGATGCGGCGATTGCCGCCCACTACCGCATTACCGAGAAGCAGGGCCCCCAGACCCGCCAGCGCGATCTGGTACTTTGGCGCCATGATGGTCGCATCGCCCATCAATACCCCCAGCGCGACATCACCGAGCTGTGGGAATACAACACGGCGGGACACCCCCGGCTGCTGCGCAGCTTCGACGCCTATCAGCGCAGCATTGAATATGCCCCCAATGAGATTCCCAATGCGGCCAGCGCCGACGACTGGTCGCGCAAACAGCAGTTGATCGCCAATTCACAGATTGCGGCTATGCAGCAGCAGGCAAGCCGCGGTGAGGGTTGCGAGCAACGCAGCGACTACACACTGGATGAAAACGGCGCCCACAGCGACTTGCAGTGGCTGCCCCAGCAACGCCTGATTGCCGAGCTGCACTACCAGCGCGGCAATTACGAAGAGCATTGGACACTGATGTCGGTCAATCGCGATGCCAAAGCCGTAGCGGCTTTCTTTGCCGAACGAGACGCCTTCCAGAGCACCGACTACAGCGATATTGGCGATAACGAGAGCGATCCCTTTTTGAGCAAAATGATCAATCTCGGTTTTATCTCCCACGGCGCTTCAGGCATCTACAACAGTCAGGGCCAGGATATCGGTCACGGCCATAATCATTGACGTCAGGGCACCAGACACTGGTGCCGCCACTGCCCGGCGCGATCGCGCTGATAGCGGTAACGCCGGTGCAGACCATCAGGGCTGGCGGACCAGTGCTCCAGCCAGTCGATCTGCAATCGAAGCCCCCGGGCATTGGGGCTGAAGGGAATATCGTCAGCGGTATGAGCGCGACGCAAGTCGGCAATGCCGGCCGCTAAATCGCCCTCGTCAGCCAGCTCGCTGCTTTGCGGCTGGCACTGCGCATAATAGTGATCCAGCCATTTGCTGCCGTCGGGCTTATGCTGCCAGTGACGGCGCATTTCGTCCTCTTCAAGCAACTGCCAAGCCCCACGCAGTCGGTACTGACGCATCTGCGACGGCCAGAACAACAGTAGCTCACTGTGACCACCGGTCATCAGCGCTCGCCACTTTGGCGAACTGTCGTTGATGAAGATAACCGGCCCACGCTCAGCCAGTTCACGCAACACCAATGTCCGTAGGCTAAGCTCGCCATTTTCAACCGTTGCCAACGTGCAGGTTTTGGCGGCGGCGTCCCCTTCCGTCATCGCCTGTTGATAGTGTTCACGCAATGCCTGCAAAGGCTTGTCGTGTTGAGCGATCATTGCCGTTCTCCCCGTCTTTTGGCGGGCAGTATGGCCCATCGTTGATTCCTCACCAAGGCGTCCGCTCCACAGATGCTTGACTTTTTCCCTCGACAATATACTGTACATTTATACAGTTATTTTGACGAAGCGTGTGTTATGTCGCAATCACCCAGCCTCAACGAGCTACTCACCCAGCAGCCACTCTGGCGTGCAGGCCGCGCGCCGCTGAACAGCGCGCGCGCGGGAGAAGGTATAGACAGTGGCTGGCCGACGCTGAATGAAGCCTTACACCATGGCGGCTGGCCTCGCAGTGGCTCCTGCGAATTACTGCACAGCGCCGTGGGTATTGGCGAGCTGAGCCTGGTACTACCGGCACTGAGCGCCCTCAGTCAACGCAAGGGCATTGCCTGGGTATCGCCGCCTTTCTTGCCCTATGCTCCCGGCTTGCACCAGCAAGGCCTGATACTGGAGCAGCAGTTTCTCTTGCAGGCACCGCCCGCGCAGCAGCTCTGGTGCACCGAAGAAGCACTGCGTAGCGGCGCCTTTGCCGCGGTACTCAGCTGGTCAAGGGATGATCTTCCCCACCGGCAGCTACGGCGCCTGCATCTCGCCGCTCGTGACGGACACTGTTGGCACCTGCACTTTCGGCCCGGCCATTGTGAACAACAGGCTTCGCCCGCCCCACTCCGGCTGCGCCTCACCGCTGAAACAGCCGCGCTGGGTGTCACCGTACTCAAACAACCCGGTGGCCATGCCGGGCAATCTCTCAGCCTGCCTCGCCCCACAGCGCTGCTGCACCGCCAGCGCCCGGCCCGGCAGTGGCCCGTATCTCTACCTCCGCGACGCCGACTGGCCTTGCATTCCACAGCGGGGCAGAGAGCAGAGAAAGCAACGTCTCCGGCACGAGCATCGGTCTGAGTATGCTGTATCTGTGTTTGCGTTTTCCCCAACTGGGGCTGGAAGCACTGGGCAATAGTGTCGACCGGGAGCAGCCCTCTGCACTGCTTGAAAACGGCCGACTGCGACTGTGCAACCGTATTGCAGAGCAACGGGGGCTCTCTCCCGGCATCAGCACCGGACAGGCGCAGGCACTGTGCCCGGAACTGCATTGTCATCCACGTGACGCCCTGCGTGAGCAGCACTACCTGCAGCGGCTGGCACTTTGGGCCTATCGCTTCAGCGACGATGTCTGCCTGAGTGGAGAAGACGCGCTAATCATCGAGATCAGCCGCTCGAGGCGCCTGTTTGGCTCCATACAACGCCTGCATCGGCGTCTCCTCGCGGCTTACCAGCGCCACAACATCACTGTGCAGGAAGGCCTTGGCCCGACTCCGCTCTGCGCAGAGTTACTCAGCTTGAAAGGCATTACCGTTGCCGCATTACTGGCCGATGACGGCAGCTTGCAGCGCCCTGCCATGAAGCGTCAGCTCGCCAGACTGCCCTGTCAGGTACTACCCACCTCCAGCAAGACCCACAAAGCCTTACACAGCATGGGGCTGCGACGCTTGGGCGAGGTATTGGCCCTGCCGCGTAAAACGCTGCTCAGTGGTTTTGAGCCAGCATTCTGCGATGCCATCGACCGACTGACCGGTCGCAGTGAGGATGTTCGCCCACGCTTCCTGCCCGGCGAGCGTTTTGTCGGAGAGCGCACACTGCACGGAGGCGTGCAACACAGCGAGCAGCTGCGCCCCGCCATCGACGAATTATTACAGGAACTGGCAATCTATCTCCGTCTTCGACAGACGCTGCCCCAGTCACTGAACTGGCGATTTCACTATCTGGACGGCCAGCATGAGGACTGGCAAACGCCGCTGTCACTGTCACATTTCGAGCGCCCGGCCCTGCTGGCACTGGTGATGCTGCAACTCGATGGGCGGCGACTGCCGGGAGCGGTCGAGTCTATTGAACTGCACTGCCATCAACTGACAGCACTGCAACCTCGTTGCGAGCAACTGTTCAGCGATGCCGAGCAGGAACAGCGAAACGCCCAACAAATGCTGTTCAACAAGCTCCGCTTGCGCGTGGGTGAACACGGCATTCGCCGCCTTCAACAGCGCGAAGACTGGTTGCCAGAGTACCAGGGTGTCGCTTGCCCACAGTCCGCCTATCGGCACAGTAAAATAGCGGCAACCGTTGCATTGCGCCCCGCCGTGCTATTGGCTGAGCTGCAGCCACTGCCCGTGCAGGAAGGGCTGCCCCTGTGGCAAGGGCGACTGGAGCTGCTCCAGGGGCCAGAGCGTATCGACAGCCACTGGTGGCAGCAGCGCCAGGCCCGTGACTACTACATTGCCCGCCACGAACAACAGGGCTTGTGCTGGGTCTTCAAAGATTGTCTCAGCCAGCAGTGGTACCTCCACGGCTTTTTTTCGTGAACAGCCATGCCTGCTCTGCTGAACTGTCAAAGCAATTTCAGCTTTCTATCCGCCGCCTCTCACCCGGAGGAACTGGTAATACAGGCGGATGAACTGGGCTATTCGGCGATCGCCTTGTGCGATGAACTGTCACTGGCGGGCATCGTCCGCGCCTGGCGAGCAGCAAGGGAGCGCTCTATTCGGTTGATCTGTGGCAGCCGGATAAGTCTTGATGACGGCATACAGCTGCTACTGTTGGCCCCAAATCGGCGGGGCTACAATCAGCTTTGTGCACTGATTAGCCACGCCCGCCTGAATAGTCCCAAAGGCGAATACCACTTGGACCGGCAGACACTCGCACGCTTCTGCAGAGACTGTCTGGCTATTTGGTTGCCAGCAATACCCGGCCATGACGAGGCCTCAGGGCACTTCTTACGCGAGTGCTTTGGCGAGCGACTCTGGCTGGGGATCAGCCTGGATTGCCACGCTCAACAGGAACTGCACTATCTGGCCAATTACGAGCTGGCAAAACGTCTTCACTTACCCATGGTCGCAGCCCCCCATATCCGTATGCACAGCCGTAAGCGCCATGCACTGCTGGATGTGCTGACCGCAACCCGCCTGCACTGCAGCGTCGACCAACTCGGACAGCAGCGCCCCAGCAACAGTGAACACCATATCAAGCCACTATCCCTGCTAAGCCGCGACTATCCCCCCGCATTGCTTGAGGAAAGCGACCACCTGGCCAAACGCTGTGAGTTCCGCCTTGATGAACTGCGTTACCAATACCCTACCGAGCTGGTGCCCCGCGGCCAGGCGGCCTGTGACTTTCTGCGCAGTCTGACGGAAGCGGGCGCCAAACAACGCTGGCCGTCGGGCGTTCCCGACACGGTACAGAATCAGCTGGAGCGCGAGCTATCCCTGATCGCCGAACTGAAGTATGAGCATTACTTCCTCACGGTATACGACATTGTTCAGTTCGCGCGAAGCCAGCAGATCCTCTGTCAGGGCCGCGGCTCAGCCGCCAACTCTGCGGTTTGTTACTGTCTGTATATTACCGAGGTGGATCCCAGTCGGGCGCAACTGCTGTTTGAACGCTTCATTTCCAAGGAGCGTAATGAACCCCCTGATATCGACGTAGACTTTGAGCACGAACGTCGAGAGGAGGTCATTCAGTACATTTACAGAAAATATGGCCGCAATCATGCCGCGCTGGCGGCAACGGTGATCAGCTACCGGCGACGCAGTGCTGTACGGGATGTCGGCCGCGCACTGGGATTTGATGAAGCGCTGATCAGCGCGCTTAGCCAGAACATGGCTTGGTGGGATGACAGCGCCAGCCTGCCCGAACGCTTGCGGGAAGTCGGCATCGACAGCAGTCAATCCCGAGGCCAATTGTTTGTCCAGCTTATTGAGGAAATTCTGGGCTTTCCCCGCCACCTTTCACAGCATGTAGGCGGCTTTGTCATCAGTCGCGCTCCTATCGCCACACTGGTGCCTCAAGAAAACGCCAGTATGCCGGACCGAACTGTAATCCAGTGGGATAAAGAAGACCTTGAGAGTCTGGGCATGATGAAAATCGATATCCTGGCCCTCGGCATGCTCAGCGCACTTCGACGCAGCCTCCACTATCTCAGTGAGCGCTTGGGCAAGCCTATGCAACTGATGGACATTCCCGCCAACGACGACGCCACGTTCGAGATGCTTTGCAACGCAGACAGTATTGGTGTCTTTCAGATCGAATCGCGCGCCCAAATGAGTATGCTGCCCCGACTGCAGCCGCGCAGCTTTTACGACTTGGTGATTCAGATTGCGATTGTCCGACCCGGCCCGATTCAGGGGGGCATGGTGCACCCCTTTTTACGACGTCGGCAGGGTATTGAAGAGGAGGTGTATGCCAATGCAGCCATCCAGTCGGTACTCGGGCGTACAATGGGCGTACCCATCTTCCAGGAACAAGTCATTCAGCTGGCAATGGTCGCCGCCGGATTCAGCGGCGGTGAGGCGGATGCACTTCGGCGGGCCATGGCCAGCTGGGGGCGCAACGGCCACTTGGAACGTTTTAAGCAAAAACTGATTTCCGGCATGCTGGAGCGAGGTTATGAGGAGGAGTTTGCCGAACGGCTGTTCAGCCAAATGAAGGGGTTTGGCGCCTATGGCTTTCCGGAATCACACTCTGCCAGCTTTGCCTTGCTCGCCTATGCCTCCGCCTGGATAAAACGCCACCACCCCGCGGCATTCTTTTGCGGCTTGCTCAACAGCCAGCCGATGGGGTTCTATTCACCATCTCAGCTCTGCCAGGATGCCCAACGCCACGGCGTCGAACTACTCCCGCCGTGCATTAATCACAGCCACTGGGAGCATAAGATTGATTACCAGACCAAGCAGCCGCGACTGCGCCTTGGGCTGTGTTTAGTCAAAGGGCTGAGCGAATCCCTTGTCAGCCAACTGGTCAGCTGTCGGCAGCAAGACGGCCCGTTTCAGAGTATTGGCAACTGCCTCGACAGGCTGACACAACAAATCCATTACGGTGAGCAACTTGAACAAGCCCTGAAGCGACTGGCCGCCAGTGACAGCTTCCACAGCCTGGAAAAAAATCGTTACCAAAGCTATTGGCAGATTCAGCAGTACCGCCCCAGTGCGGTTCTTAAGGGCAATAGCGCACACCGGCTGGACCTTGCAGAACCCTCGGAAGTAGCGCATGTTGAACAGGACTATCGGCATACCGGCTTGAGCCTTCGACGCCACCCCATCGCCTTATTGCGGGAGCAGCAGCTTTTGGGTAATTGCTTGAGCGCAGAGCAAATTAAAGGCAGTGCCGATCGGCGCTGGGTCAGTCTCGTCGGATTGGTCACCTGTCGCCAACGGCCGGGCAGTGCGTCAGGCACACTCTTCATCACCCTCGAAGATGAAACCGGCAACAGCAATATTATTGTCTGGCCAGACCTGCAGCAGCGCTACCGCCGCGAGATATTGCAAAGTCGCCTACTGAAAGTGAGCGGAACAGTTCAAAAGAGTGAATGCAAGAGCGGAACGGGTGTGATCCATATTCTTGCTCAATACTTGCAGGACTACAGCACACTACTAGATATTCGCGCCAATTCTCATGATTTCCATTAGCCACCCTGTCGTAGGTACTATCCCGAGTTAATGCGGTTTTCGATTATCGATAGGCTCAAAAGGCTAGGATTGCAGGCGTGACAACAACGACATCAAGACGCGGAGCATCATGACGAAACCGAGCGCTGTTTCAGATTTGCTCAATAGAACTCGCGCAATTGTGGAGACAATTGTGGACGGAGTCATCACCATTGATCAACATGGATTGATCGATACGGTGAACCCTGCCACAGAAAAAATATTTGGCTACAGCAGTGAAGAGATGATTGGGCAAAATGTCAGCATGCTAATGCCCAATCCTTATCGCCGTGAGCACGACGGGTACATCAACAACTATCTGTCGACAGGAAACAAAAAAATTATCGGAATTGGCCGGGAGGTTCGTGGGCAGCGCAAAGATGGAACGCTGTTCCCGCTGGAGCTGGCAATCAGTGAAATGTTCATTAATGGCCAGCGGATGTTCACCGGCATCGTTCGCGATATTTCCGAACGAAAGGAAACCGAAGAAAAGCTTCGCGAAGCAGAGCATCGCGTCCACGAACAACGTGTGAAAGACGAGTTCATCGCCACTGTCAGCCACGAGCTGCGCACACCGCTGACCTCTATTAAAGCCTCTCTGGAAATTCTGAAATCCAATGCCTGTGACGGTGTAGAAGGTCAGGCTGACGCTCTAATTGAAATCGCGCACAAGAACAGCGAACGCCTGTTGCTGCTGATCAATGACATTCTTGATATCTCAAAAATTGAATCCGAAAAAATGGGCTATCGCATGACGTCCATTCCCTTACAGGAATTCCTTGAGTCAGCCATTCGTGACAACAAAAGCTACGGCGAAAAATACCAAGTTGAATTCACACTCGGCGAAGTGCCCGACGGCATCGAGATTTATGCTGACCCAGACCGCATGATGCAAGTCATGAGCAACCTCATGTCCAATGCCGCGAAATTTTCTCCGCCAAAATCCAAAGTAGAGATCTACGCGCTGCGAGACGGCAATCGAACACGCATCTGTATTAAAGACTACGGCTACGGCATTCCACAGGAATTCCACGCCCGGATATTCGATAAGTTCACACAAGCCGACAGTTCTGACCGACGCCAAATGAGCGGTACCGGCTTAGGCCTTAATATCTCCAAGGGCATTGTAGAGCAGCATAACGGCAAGCTTAGCTTTACCTCACATCAAGACAAAGGTAGCGAATTCTTTATCGACCTATTTGATCACTCACAGGGAGAAAACTATGAGTGAGCTCAAAAAGGTGCTGTATATTGAAGATGAACCCGATATTCGGGCGGTAGCTGAAATCGCGCTGCAACAGATCGGCGGTTTAGTCTTGAAATGTTGTGCCAGCGGCCCCGAGGGGCTCGAATCCATCAGCGATTTCGATCCCCAACTGATTCTTCTCGACGTGATGATGCCAGGCATGGATGGGCCAACCGTATTGGCGCACATCAGGGAGAACACAGACTACCAGCATATTCCCGTCGTGTTTATTACAGCCAAGGTCCAAGCTGCAGAAGTCGAAGACTTGATGAAGCTCGGTGCCTTCGCCGTTATCAGCAAGCCCTTTTCTCCCATGGAGATTGCCGGGCAGCTCCGGGACATCTGGAAGGACTTCTGTCGTGCCTGAGCCGCCAACCACCGATGTTAAAGCCGAACTCAAAAAGTTACAGGATAGCTATATCGAAAAGCTCCCTACGCTCGGCAAGCAAATTCAAACGTCCTGGCAGCAATATCAGCAAACACCGGACAAAAAAGGTCTGGATAACCTCTATCGGCAAATACACGCCATTGCGGGAACATCTGCTGTATTGGCGATTACAGGGGTCAGTGATATTGCGCTACGCATGGAGCAACTGCTCTGCCGTCGATGTACGCCCGACAGGCTCAACCCAGAAGAACATGCAAGCCTGAACGGCTCACTCGAACATTTCTTTGCACTCATAGAAGAAGAGCGTTTTGAGGTCGGCAGCATTTTCCACTAGCTACTACACATAGCCTTCTCTGTGAACGGCTGTCCCCAGATTGCGCATAACCGCAGCGAGTGCTATGGCCATGACCATAGGTCAGAGCCTGGCGGAAGCCACTTCCAGAGCCCCATAAAAAACCCGAGGCTCAACTGAACCTCGGGTTTTTAATTAAAGCCTGGCGATGACCTACTCTCA